>JABXJS010000103.1 GCA_013538855.1 Herpetosiphonaceae bacterium | reverse complement strand
TCCTTTCTTGGTTGGCACCACAAAGGATACCGCACGATTCGGCCGCCACACCGTTTACCCTGGCCCCAGGGAGTCCTGTGATCTACTGAGTATAGCAAATCTAGTGCTAGCAATCCCGCCACATTGTATGATTTAGGAGGAATAGTCGTGTCGCAAGCTCCTTCTTGGCAACAAACTTCTCGCGATGACCAGCAGATCGTCTTCAGCAATGGGAAATATCAGCTGTACCTAACAATCTGCACTGATGCGATTATCCGCGTGCGAATGGTAGAAGGGCAGCCGCTTCCACACCGTTCTTGGGCTGTTACCCCCGCTGATATTACTTGGAAACCGGTACCATGGTCGATTAGTACCGACCATGGTATTGTGCGCATCCGAACTGCGGTATATTCAGTCATTTTTGATACCGCCAATGGAACAGTCCAGTTTGCCACCGACGACCGTGTCTTCTGCGCCGATGTCGAGATGCCAACGCTGGCCCACGCAGGTGCGAGTGTGGCGAAGAAAATAAGCCAAAATGAATGTTTTTATGGGTTTGGTGAACGAACTGGCGCTTTAGAAAAAACCGGTCAGATCTATAAAAATTGGGCACTCGACCCTGAGCATCCCCATACAACGCGGGTCAACGCAATGTATGCTGTGTTGCCCATGTATCTCGCAGTCCAGCCAGAGCTAGCCTATGGCGTGTTCTTTAATACAACGTTTCGCTCACAGTTCGATATTGGGGCAAGTGAGATCGACCAGATCCAATGGGTAACAGATGGCCCAGAAATTGATTACTACCTGGTCTTTGGGCCTACACCAGCAGATGTTTGCGCAGGTTGGACAAAGCTGCTTGGAGCAATGCCTTTGCCACCACGCTGGGCATTAGGCTATCATCAGAGCCGCTGGGGCTATGATAAAGCGGCAACGATCCGCGATCTAGCAGCACAGTTTCGCGGCCGTCAAATTCCATGCGACACTATTCACTTCGACATCGACTATATGGACGGCTATCGGGTCTTTACCTGGGATAGCGTCGACTTCCCTGATCCCGAAGGACTGCTGGCGAACCTGCACGACAACGGCTTTAAAGTTGTCACCATCATCGATCCAGGTGTAAAGATCGACGAGCAGTACTCAGTCTACAGCGCGGGCGTCGCGCAGGATATGTTTATTCGCTGCGCCGACGGAACGCTCTTCCATGGCTATGTCTGGCCTGACGACAGCGTGTTTGCAGACTACACGCGGCCCGAAGTGCGCGCATGGTGGGGCGAGCAGCATCGTGCACTCGTCGCGATGGGCGTTAAGGGCATTTGGGATGACATGAATGAGCCAACAGTGTTCGACCGACCGTTCAGCGAAGGCGGCGGCAACGCAGGCACGATCGACCTCGACGCGCCGCAAGGCCCCGCCGACGAGCGCACCACCCACGCCGAGGTGCATAATCTGTACGGCTATCTGATGGCCCGCTCGACCCGCGAAGGCCTGCTGAAGCTCAATCCTAACGAGCGCCCTTTTGTTCTGACTCGCTCAGGCTTCGCCGGCCTGCAGCGCTGGACGGCGCTCTGGACCGGCGATAACACCGCAATCTGGGAGCATCTGGAGATGACGCTGCCGCAGCTGTGCAACCTTGGCCTGTCCGGCGTGCCCTTCTGTGGCGTCGATATCGGCGGCTTCTTTGGCAACGCCACGCCAGAGCTATGGGCGCGCTGGGTGCAACTCGGGGCCTTCTTGCCCTTCTGCCGCGGCCACTCGTGCGCAGGGACGCGCCCGGCGGAGCCGTGGGTCTACGGTGAGCGCACCGAGAGCATCGCCCGCGCCTACCTGACGCTGCGCTATCGGCTGCTGCCCTACCTGTACACCTTGTTCCACGAGGCGGCCACCACAGGCGCGCCGATCATCCGTCCGCTGCTGTATCACTTCCCCAACGATCCGCAAACCCACCATGGCTACGATCAAGCGCTGCTTGGCTCGCAGCTGCTGCTCGCGCCGATCATCCGCCCTGGCGTTGAGCATCGCGTGGTGTACCTGCCAGCGGGCGATTGGTACGACTGGTGGACAGGCGAGCGCATCAGCGGGCCAATCCACCTGATGACCCACGCGCCACTGGAGCGCCTGCCCCTGTACGTGCGCGGCGGCGCGATCATCCCCATGGCTCCGGCCATGCAGTACACTGATGAGCGCCCGCTTGATGAGCTAACGCTGGATATTTACCCCGCTGGCACAAGCACATGGACACTCTATGAGGATGACGGCATCTCATTCGACTTCGAGCAGGGCCAAACAGCTACGACCACCTACCGCTGTGAAGAAGACGCGAGCGCGATTAGCGTTACGCTTGAGGCACGGGTGGGCAGCTGGCAGCCAGCAGCGCGCACACTTGTGCTCAATGTGCACTGGCTCCAGCCCAAGGATGTGCAGCTCGATGGTGCGCCGGTGGAGTGGACCTACGCCGACGGTGCCGCTACGGTGGTTCTCGAGGACGATGGCGCGCAGCATCAGCTACAGCTGCGGGGTTAAGCCCATGCGCAGATTGCTTGAGCGGCTGGCCAGCCGCTGGGTGCGCTGGAGCACCGGCCTGGGCACGCTTGCTTTCCTCATCTTCTTCAACCTCTGGGGAGCGGCCGCTGGCGTCAGCTCGCAGACAGTGGTTAACTTTGAGCTGGCATGGACGCCGCAGCAGCTGCAGCAGGTGCTGGCCACGCTCACGCCAGCTGGCAGCGCCCGCCTGCACGCGATTGTGTGGATTGACCTAGCTTTTATTCCCTGCTACGCCGCTTGGGGGGCGGGGATGCTCACGTGGCGGCTGCGATCACGGCCGCTCTGGCAGCACACGCAGAGCGGCGTTGTGCTCGCTAGTCTGCCGCTGATCGCTGCTGGCGCTGACTACGTGGAGAACGCCTGTGAGCTAACGATCCTCGCTGCGCCAGCCCAAGCCCCAGCGGAAGTGATCACGCTCGGAGCGAGCGCTGCGAGCCTTAAGTTTGCGCTGCTGATCGCGGCGCTGCTGCAGCTCGGACAGCTGAGCTGGCGATCCTGGCGCACACGCTCAACGGCGATCTAAAAACACACGCCGGATGCTCGCTGCACACCCGAGCAGCGAGCATCCGGCGTTTAATCATCCAAAGCATGCGGCGGCTACGCCGTCACAAACGCGCGCCAAGCCCACTCGACCCGCGTCACCAGCTGGCTGAGCACAACCGAAGTTGCGCCCCAAATCTTATGGTGCTGCCAGGCAAAATAGGGCACCAGCAGCGTCTGGCCGCGCAGCGTGCGCTGCTCGACCTTGAGCGTGGCTGGATCGAGCAGATGGCGCAGCGGCACGTTGATGATCTCGGCGACCTCGGCCTCGGCGGGGTACAGCGGGGGCAGCGCCGTGGCCCAGGCGACCACCGGCGTAATGCTGAAGTTGCTTGGCGCGATGTAAACATCGGAGAGGGTGCCCCAGACCGTAACCTGCTGCGGCGGCAGCGCCACCTCCTCGTGGGCCTCGCGCAGGGCGGCGGCGATTGGCGAGGCGTCGCTATGGTCGATGGCCCCGCCAGGCAGCGCAATCTCACCGCGATGCTGGCGTAGCGTATGGCTGCGCACCGTCAGCGGCAGCCACAGGTCTGCGTCAGGGCCAGGGTAGAGCACAATCAGCACCGCGCCGTGGCGCGGCTGCACACCAGGCGGCGGCGTGTTGACACGCGCAAGCGAGCCATCGGGCAGTCGCGGAACGAGGCGCGCCTGGGCGGGAATATCGTCGTGCCGGTGCTGAAGCGAAGCCTGCAGCAGCTCCAAAAAAACTGGATTGGTGAGCTGCATAGTGTTTGGAACAGTGGACCTTGGCGGCCCACCCTGATGCAAATCGGTCATAGAAGCATTATGCCTGGATTAGCACAGCAGCGCAAGATTAAGCATCAAACGCGCCGCCACAGTGTGACGGCGCGCAGGGCAGGTGCTCCAGGAGCGGCGCTAGACCAGCGCTTTCTCCGTCTCGACATCAAAGATATGCATCTTATCCATATCGAACACAGTCATAATGGGCTGGCCAGGGCGGGCGCTGGTGCGCGGGTCGAACCGACCGACAAACGAGTTGGAGCCATTGAGCAGGTAAGCGTAGATCTCACTGCCCATCGGCTCGGTCACATCGACCGTGGCCTCGACCTTGGCGTGACCGATCACGCCAGGCGGCAGCAGGGTGGCGTCGTGGATATCCTCGGGGCGGATGCCCAGATCGACAGCTTTGCCAATGTGCGAGTCGACCATCTGCATGCGGCTGGCGGGGATGGGAACAGAGAAGCCGTTAGCATCGAAGACGAGCTGGCCATCGCCGCGCTGCAACGTGCCGCGGATAAAGTTCATTGATGGCGAGCCGATAAAGCCAGCGACGAACTTGTTCACCGGGTGATCATAGAGCGTCTGGGGCGTATCGATCTGCTGGAGGATGCCATCGCGCATAACAGCGATGCGCGAACCCATGGTCATGGCCTCGGTCTGATCGTGGGTCACATAGATAAAGGTTGTCTTGAGCTTCTGGTGCAGCTTGTTGATCTCGGCACGTGTTTGCACGCGCAGCTTGGCGTCGAGGTTTGACAGCGGCTCGTCCATCAAGAACACGGCTGGATCGCGCACGATGGCGCGGCCGAGGGCGACGCGCTGGCGCTGACCGCCGGAGAGCTGGCGCGGCTTGCGATCAAGCAGGTGCTCAATCGACAACATCTGTGCGGCCTCTTCCACGCGCTTGCGAATCTCGGGCTTGGGCACTTTGCGCAGCTTCAAGCCAAAGGCCATGTTGTCGAACACCGACATGTGCGGGTAGAGCGCATAGCTTTGGAACACCATGGCGATATCGCGATCTTTGGGCGGCACATTGTTGACCACGCGGTTGCCGATCTGGATCTGGCCGCTGGAGATCTCCTCAAGCCCGGCCAGACAGCGCAGCGCAGTTGACTTACCACAGCCAGAGGGGCCGACGAGCACCAGAAATTCCTGATCGGGAATGTCGATGTCAAGATCCTTCAAGACATGGACATCGCCAAAGATTTTGTTGACATGGTCGAACGTAATTGAGGCCATGAGACAATCCTCCTTAGGTTGAGCGAACGATCAGCGAAGGTTCTAGACAGGTGCGTTGTGGTGGCGTGTGGCCGTTGAGCAGGTTCAGCAGCTGCTCAACGAGCAGCTGGCCCCAGCGCTCGACCGGCCATACAAGCGCCGAGAGACCGGCACCAGCTACCAGCGGCGTATCGAAGCCAGCGATAAGCTGTAGTGACTCAGCGTGCGCGGATGCGCGCAGGTGCGCCTGCTGCACACCGACAGCCAGCGCCCCACCGGCGACGATCACCGCATCGCACAGCGGCGCGCCGGCGAAGAGTGCCTCACCGGCAGCGTGGCCTGCGGCGAGGTCATCGGTATCGGACTGCACAACAAGCTCTGGATCGAAGGGCAGCCGACCAGCTTTGAGCGCCCGACGATAGCCGAGGTACCAGCGCGCAGCGCCTGCGGTGGTGGCCGCCAGCACAAGGCCGATGCGCTGCCGCCCGCTGCGCTGAAACGCATGCACCGCCCGCTGCGCTGCGAGCGCGCCATCGCAGACAACGGCAGGCGCGTGTGTGCCGTGTGGTGGCCAGGTGGCCCAGACACATGGTCCATTGAGCGGCTGGTCGGCACCATGGGGCTGAAGCAGAATGCACCCAGCCGCCATGCCGCGCTCCAAGGTGCGCTGAGCAAGCTCCGCCAGCGACTGATCGCTGGCGAGTGCCGTTACCAACACGGCATAGCCAGCCTGCGTGGCCCGTGCGACACACGCGCGCAGCAAACCGCCAAGATCGATCTCTGGCTCAAACGGCGGCAGCACTAGGGCCAGGGTGGTGCTACGCTGATTTTGCAGATTGCGCGCAAGCTGGTTCGGCTGGTAGTTGAGCTGCTGGGCTGCGGCCAACACGCGCTCGCGCGTCGTGGGGCTAACAGGGGCGCTATCGTTCAAGACATAGGAGACCGTTGCTGTAGACACCCCTGCTGCACGCGCTACATCTTTAATCGTCGCCATACTGCTCGGTGGGTTGGTGCTGATGCAATACCAGCACAGGTTACTTAAACGTTTAAGTAAGTATAGCAGAAGCAAAGAATCTCTGCAAATAGCGCGAGATCGTATACCACTTTCTGGTCGCGAGCCAGCCAGCGTGAGCGGGTTTGGGGGGCAGTCTCATGCCCTGGCAGGTGACCACCCGGCACCCAGCATGTAGGAGGTTCACGGCGCAGGGGTATACCAAAAAGATGTTTTATGTAAATACAAATCTAGTACTGATCAACTTGCGTTTCGCTGTAAATTCCAGTATGCTACCATAAAGCACACACGCAAAGCGCAAGCCAAGCGGCTTTATATTCTCAAAAGACCTCATGAGGAGGACTATTCATGACCGATGTAATGACACAGCCAACCACAGCTGTTGAAGCGAACCCGACTCTCGTCACAGTCACGCCTGATGCTGCAAGTCGGCTGCAGAAGCTGATGCAGGAGAAAGAGCTAAGCTCTGAGTTTGCCCTGCGTGTTTTTGTTGCTGGTGGCGGCTGCTCAGGTCTGCAATATGGCATGACGTTCGATGATACCGTGCGCGATGGCGACACGGAGTTTGAGCAAAACGGACTGCGGGTGTTGGTCGACCCAATGAGCGCGCAGTACATTGCTGGAGCCAACATCGACTACGTTGACAGCCTGATGGGCGGTGGGTTCAAGATCGACAACCCCAATGCCGTCTCCAGCTGCGGCTGTGGCTCTTCATTCCGGCCCAAAGAGGGCGCTGACGCTGCTCAGTCCGGCGGCGGGTGTGGCTCGGGCTGCGGCTGCCACTAAGCCTATCGATTTGACCGACGGGGACGACAGCGTGCGTCCCCGTTTTTTTTGGGGAAATTATGCGCCGAGTTGGTTTCTGCTTCAGCCTCTACTGCTTGCTGCTGATCGGCATCACACAGCTAAGCACCCATGGCAGCGACAGCACAACGCTGCATCTTAACCTAGTGCCACTGGCGGGCATTCTGCGCTCGCTGCGCGGTGGCAGCTACTTGATCATCGTTAACTTAATCGGCAACATTGTGGTCTTTATGCCCTTCGGCGCGGGCTGTGCCTGGCTCTGGCCCAAGCTAGCGCAGCGGCCGTGGCAGATCGTCGCGCTGGGCATTGGCTTCAGCCTAGCGCTAGAGCTTGGCCAACTGCTCTACGGCGTGCGGGTGGCCGATATCGATGATGTGCTGCTCAACGGCATGGGGACGTGGCTGGGCTGGCTGATCTGGCAGCGCCAAGCGCGCTGGCTTCAGGTATAATTTGACATTATGATCACAGCCTACTGTTTTCGCAGCTCAAATGCTCATGTTGTTGCCGCCGCCATTCGGATGATCACCGGATGCAAAGACGCCCCACCTGCCGCAGTCCACTGGCACGACTCTGGCACGGCTTTTGTTCACACAGTTGCCGCGCCGCCGCTCGCGACAGCCTACCATATCGCCCCAGCGCATGACGGATGGGTCATCGCTTACCCCAATGTGGCTGGACGGGCACCGTTTGCATCAGCGCTTTCGCGGCAAGCGCGCACCATAGTTGTCAGCGTCGTCGCCGAGCAGCGCGAGGCGTGGGAGCGTGGGCATCCTGTTTTGCTCCCTGCCGATGTGCCCAGCGACCTGCTCGACGCCCGCTATTTCTCTCAGCAGATCCAGCCGCCGGTGCTCGACTGGCCACAGTGGCTGCATGTCTGGAGCCGCAGCTGGCAGCCTGTTGTGTTCCCAAGCGCAGCCGCTGATTAGCGTACATAAAGGATCAAGCATGTTCAAATCCCAAACAGCAGAAGAGATAGCCGCACGGCTAGCAGCAGGCGAGGATCTGCTGCTCGTCGATGTGCGCGAGCCAACTGAGTGGGCTATCGCGAGCCTCGACACGAGCGAGCAGCGCGCGCTAAGCCAGATCCAAACGTGGTGGGAGACGCTGCCGCGGGATCGCGAGGTGGTGGTCTTCTGTCACCATGGCGCACGCTCGGCTCAGGTGTGTGCGGCCCTGGCGAGCCAAGCAGGCTTCACTAACCTGACCAATATGGAAGGCGGTATTGATCGCTGGTCACTCTTGGTTGATAATAAGGTACCACGGTACTAGCGACTATGGCCGCAGCACTCGATCAACTACATACAGATCCAGATTTCCAATCTGGACTCGTGCTATTTAACGCAGGCAAGTTTTGGCATGCCCACGAGGACTGGGAGCGCCTGTGGCTTCGTTCAACCGACCCAACCCGCAGTTTCATCCAGGGCCTGATCCAAGTAGCAGCAGCGCTCGTGCACTGGCAGCGCGGCAATCCGCGCGGCCTCACGCTCAACTGGAACAAAGCCCGGCCCAAACTGCTCCATGCTCCCGCCAACTGTGGGCAGATCGATGTTGCCGCACTTATTCAATGGATGGACGGCATGGTGGCCCAAGCAGTGAGCCAAGCCCCAACCTTGGCGCGCAAGAGCGACACTGCATCCGCATAATCGACGACATGCTAGGATTTTTAAGGCGGTATACGTATGAGTGCAACCATCCTTGCCGTTGATGATGACACACGCAGCATCGAAACGCTGCGCCGCGTCTTGGAACGAGAACAGTATACAGTGCGCATCGCCCGCAGCGGCATAGAGGCTTTGGCCGAGATCAAGCAGCAGATGCCTGATCTTGTGCTGCTCGATGTCTCAATGCCAGGGATGGATGGCTTCGAGGTGTGCCGCCGCCTCCGCGAGCACGAAGAGACGCAGCTGCTGCCGGTGGCCATGCTCACCGGCCTCAACGATGACGAGTCGCGCATCATGGGCTTGGAAAACGGCGCTGATGACTTTATCAACAAGCCGTTTGAGCGCCCAGTGCTGCTGGCGCGCATTCGCTCGCTCCTGCGCGTGCGCCGCCTCACCGATCAGCTTGAGAGCACCGAGCGCGTGATCTTCACCTTGGCCGCCACGGTCGAGGCCCGCGATCCATACACCGAGGGCCATCTACGCCGACTAGCGGCCTATAGCCATGCGCTGGCGCAGGAGTACGGCTGCGAGCCACGCAAAGCCCAGTATATTCGCTACGGCGGCCTGCTGCACGATATTGGCAAGATCGGCATTCGCGAGGCGGTGCTGCAAAAGCAAGGTCCGCTGACCACCGAGGAGTTCGCCGAGATGCGCCGCCACCCCGAGATCGGCGCACATATTGTCTCACCGCTGCGCTTCGCCACCGAGGTCGGCCCGATGGTGCTGCACCACCACGAGCGCTGGGACGGCCAGGGCTACCCGCATGGCCTTGTCGGCGAGAATATCCCGCTTGGTGCGCGCATCATCGCTGTGGTCGATAGCTACGATGCCATGACCACCAATCGGCCCTACCGCCAGGGCTTGCCCATCGACGAGGCCATCCGCCGCCTACGCGAGGGCCGTGGCACCCAATGGCAGACTGAGCTGGTCGATCTGTTCGTCGGTATTGTGCAGCGTGGCGAGCTGCCCCACGTCGAGGATGTCTTGCAGTCGCGAGGGAACAAATGAAGCCAAGCCTGCTGCCACTCTTACGCTGCCCAGTCTCCCATACGGCGCTCACCCTAACGAGCAGCCACGAGCGCAACGGCATGATCTGGAGCGGCACGCTGCGCAGCGCTGCTGGTCAAACCTGGCAGATCAACCATGGCATCGTTGACCTGCTGCCGCGAGCAGCCAGCAAAAATGGTGCCCAGCTCGTCAACCGGCTGCCGCTCGCGGCCTGGGGCTACGAGCGTGTCTGGCGGCCCTACGCGCTCTCCCTACTCAGCGGGCATACCTTTCCCCTCAGCGAGGAGACGGCCCTGATGCTGGAGCACTTGGCGGCACGGCGCGGTGGCGTATTTCTCGACCTCGCATGCTCAACGGCTGTCTATGGGCGTGCTCTGGCACGCGCCTTGCCCGATACAGCATCGGCGGTCATCAGCCTTGACCACTCGCTACCTATGCTGCAGGAGGCGCAGCGACGCGCGCAGGCCGAAGGCGTGCAGCTCACGCTCATCCGCGGCTTGGCCGAGGATCTGCCGCTAGCTGACGCCGCCTTAGCCGGTGTCGCATGCGGCGGCTCGTTCAACGAGTTCACGCACCCCGATCGCGTGCTCTCAGAGGTACGACGCACCCTCAAGCCTGACGGTCGCAGCTGGTGGATGCAGGCGCGCCAAGCCACAACGCCCGCTGGGCGCTGGCTGCAGCGCGGCATGCGTCCTGGCGGTGTCACGTTTCCTAGCGGCGATGAGCTAGCCCAAAGCTTGACCGCCGCCGGTCTGAGCGTGACGTTCGATCAGCGTGAGGGAGCTGTGCAGCTGATCGCCACTCGCGGGCGAGTGATCGCACCGATCTAGCAGAAGGAGCACCTATGGCACAAGCACAGTTGTTGTACGTCGGCACCGCACAGGGCATCACCATCCTGAGCAATCCAGGCCACACGGATCGCTGGCTCACCGCAGGACAGGAGCTGCGCACCGAAAGCATTATCGCTATCCACTGCGCAAGCGATAATCCCCTGCAAGCCAAGGCCCAGAGCGCCACAACGCTCTATGTCACCACCGATGGCGGGCAGACGTGGGAAGCGCTGGACCACGGCCATATCGAAACCCCACGCCATACACTCACCCTCCCTGGACAACCACCAGCGAGTATTCGCATCGCTCCTACCGGCCACCCCGAGCGCTCCGCTGATGAGGAGGCCACTTGGGAGCCAGTCGCCACCGATAGTGCCGCCACGTGGCAGGTGCTTATGAACCCCGACTATCACCAAGATACTGTCTACGCCGGAACAAGCGATGGCGATGTGCTTATGTCTAGTGATCGCGGGCGCACGTGGACGCCCATCAAGCGCAGCCTCGCCGCTGTCCAGGCGCTCGCCGTCGGTCGCGTCATTTCATAGCAGCGTACATTCAGCGCGCGGACGAGGTGGATCATGAAAGTTGCCGACCAATTTAGCACCTACAGCATCGAGCCAATCTACAACACCAAAGCCGTCGTGCAGCGCACCACTGTCCCCGCCGACACCCTGCGGGCCTGGGAGCGCCGCTATGGTGTTCCTAGCCCGCAGCGCACGACCAGCGGCCACCGCTCGTACTCCGAGCGCGATATTGCGCTGATCAACTGGCTGCGCCAGCAAACGGAGTCCGGCCTGAGCATCAGCCAAGCCGTCTCGCTGCTTGAGACCGACACACAGCCGACCAGCGAGTCGACCGCGCTCGATACGCTGCGCAGCGAGTGCCTAGAGGCCCTGCTGGCCTTCGATCAACAGCAAGCCGATGAGATCATCAATCGGGCAACCATGCTCTATCCAATCGAGCATGTGTGCATCGAGCTGTTCCAGGCGCTGCTCTACACGGTTGGCGCAGGCTGGCACAATCGCACGATTAGCGTCGCGCAGGAGCACGCCGTCAGCGCCTATGTGCAGGTGCGGCTGGGCGCGCTGATGCATATGGCACAGGTCAGCAGCCCGCGCGGACATATCATGCTCGCCTGCGCACCTGGTGAGCAGCACGACATCGGGCTACAAATGGTCGCACTATTCTTGCTCCGACGTGGGTGGAAAGTCACTTATCTTGGAAGCAACCTTCCTGGGGACGATCTTATCAACACTGTTCAAACCGTTCAGCCGCAGCTGCTTGGCCTAAGCGCCGCTACAGCGGAGAGTCGTGCGATTGCACTCGTCGTACTACGCGCACTGGCGCAGCTACCCAACGCACCAGTGCTCGGCTATGGCGGCTACGCCTTCTCCGACGCAGCAAGCCGTGTCGAAATCCCTGGCGCGTACCTTGGCGCTACAGCGCTAGCTGCATGCGAGAAGATCGAACAGCTGCTCATCTAACGCACGACTCATCCATTCCTCGCTCACCTACGTAGATTGAGAACAACAGCGGATCGTCACCTAGCAGCAGTGAGGAATGATGTATGTCTTGGCCGAGTCTTGATCCTCAACTTTTCGGTGGGCTTGCGCTCCCGCCGCGCTATATTCCCACTGTCGATGAGTCTGAGCAGCAGTCCATCAGCGACCGTCAGCTGGCGCAAGCCTACGCGCACTGCTCTGCGCTGACACGCTTTCACTCGAAAAGCTTCTTTTTTAGCACACAGCTCCTGCCAGCCGCCAAGCGCTCAGCGATCCGCGTGCTCTACGCCTTCTGCCGCACCAGCGACGACCTCGTCGATCTTAATCCACACAATGCCGCCGTCCGGCTCCAGCAGTGGCAGCAGACGCTGCGCCATGCGCCGCGGCACGACGATCTGGTGCCGCTCGCCTGGCACGATGTGCGCCGCCGCTATCAGCTTGTCGATCAGCTAGAGGCCGATCTGCTGGCTGGCGTCGAGATGGATCTGTCGATCAATCGCTATGCGACATTCGCTGATCTCTGGCTCTACTGCTATCGCGTCGCCTCGGTGGTCGGCCTGCTCAGCATGCAGATCATCGGCTACGATCAGGGCGCGGTGCCCTACGCGATTAAGCTCGGCGCAGCGCTCCAGCTGACCAACATCCTGCGCGATGTCGGCGAGGACGCCGCCCGTAACCGCATCTACCTGCCGCGCGAAGACCTCGACCGCTTCGGCGTGAGCGAGGAGGCCGTGCTCAGCGGCCAGCGCAGCCCCGGCATGACCGAGCTGCTGCGCTTCCAGATTGCCCGCGCCCACCAGCTCTACGACGAAAGCTGGCCCGGCATCGGCCTGCTGCACCCAGACTCACGCCTCGCCGTCGCCACCGCTGCTGTGGTCTATCGCGGCATCCTCGATAAAATTGTTGAAAATGACTACGATGTGTGGAGCAAGCGCGCCAGCCTCTCGCTTAGCGCAAAGCTGCGCCTCCTGCCGCAGATTCTCTGGCGTCTGCGTACATTAAATCAGAAGTTCCCCAAATCGGAGTGGGGCATGCTGTCCGATACGCATGCCTAGCTGTCTGGCACGCAGGGCGCACCATTGCATGTGCGCCACTGCTTCACCATCTGTTGCTCACGAAGGTAGGGAGGCCCTATGATTCTTGTCACTGGTGGCACCGGCTATGTCGGCAGCCGCTTAATCGAAACGTTACTTCAGCGCAACGAGCCGGTGCGCCTGCTGGTGCGCGATCTGCAAAAATATCAGCGCTTGGCCAGCGAGAGCGTCAGCTTGGTGCAGGGCGATGTGACCGACCCGGCCTCGCTGCACCAGGCCGTCCAAGGCGTCGATACGGTGATTCATCTCGTCGCCATCATCCGCGAGCTGTCCGGCGGCGTCACGTTCGAGCGCATCAACTATCAGGGCACCGTCAATATGGTCGATGCGGCCAAGGCCGGCGGCGTGCGCCGCTTCCTGCATATGAGCGCCCTAGGCGTGCGCCAAGACCCAAGCCTGCCGTACATGGACACAAAGTTTCGTGCCCAGCAGTATGTCATGAACAGCGGCCTCGATTGGACGGTGTTCCAGCCCTCGGTCATCTTTGGTCAAGGTGATGAGTTTATCAACACGCTGGCCGACCTTGTGCGCAAGCCGCTGATGATCATGCCTGCGCCAATTTTGCCAGTCGTCGGCGATGGCAAGACCAAGTTCCAGCCGGTCTGGCGCGATGATGTCGTCGATGCCTTTGTTCACGCCCTCGACGATCCAGCCACCATCGGCAAGGTGTATCAGCTTGGCGGCCCCACCGTGCTCACCTATGAGCAGATGCTCGATATTATTATGGCCAAGCTGCAGAAGAAGCGCGCCAAGGTGCACGTACCCGTGCCGCTCATGAAGCCGGTGGTCTCGCTTATGGATAAGGTGCTGCCCAAGCCGCCGGTAACACCGGCCCAGCTGACCATGCTGCGCCTCGACAACAGCGCCAGCGAGTCGGCCACCGCACAGCTGATCGGCCGTCAGCCCAAGGCGCTTGCCGACGGCATAGACTACATCGTGCGCTAGTCCGCCGCACCCGTGCGCACAGCACAGCAATCCATCAAACAGCACGCCGCCTTTGTCCCCAGCAGCGCTAAGGCGACGTGCTGTTTTGTGTGATCCGCCACCGTGTGCGCTCGCCTGCTGCTGTGCGCCATGCCCGCGCCCGTGTCCAGCAACCGCCTGATCCGCCACCGTGTGCGCTCGCCCGCTGCTGTGCGCCATGCCCGCGCCCGTGTCCAGCAACAGCCTGATCCGCCACCGTGTGCGCTCGCTGGTGTGCGGAACATCGACAGCCACAAACGCGCATACGCAGCACGCGCGGCGCTCCAAGATAGCAACAGCCGCCTGTGTTTTTGGACACACAGGCGGCTGCAAGCACGAGCGTTAGCATATGGCGCGCAGCATCTAGCCTGTGCCAAACTGACGATCGCCAGCATCACCAAGGCCGGGCACGATGTAGCCTTTCTCGTTGAGCTGCTCATCAATCGCCGCCAGATGGATCGGCAGCTCAGGATGCGCCTGTCTGAGCCGCTCCACGCCCTCGGGGGCGGCGATCAGGCCCAGGAACTTAATCTGCGCCGCGCCCCAAGCCTTGAGCACATCGACCGCTGCAACCGCCGAGCCGCCAGTCGCCAGCATCGGATCGAGGATCAGACACACATCGATGTCCGGCTGCGCCGGCAGCTTGTTGTAGTAGGTCACTGGCTCCAGCGTGTGGTGATCACGGTAGAGGCCCAGATGCCAGACGTGCGCCGTCGGCAGCAGCTCAATCAGCGGCTCGACCATGCCCAGGCCAGCGCGCAAGATCGGCACAAGCCCAATCCGCACGCCGATACGCTGACCTTCCATCGCCGCCAGCGGAGTGGAGATCGGCCGTGGCGCGAGCGGGAGATCGGCCGTGGCCTCATACAGCAAAAACTGCGATATCTCGCGCACAAGGTCGCGAAACTTGGTTGGCTCGGTCTCTTGCCGCCGCAGCAGCGTTAGCTTGTGCGCAACCAGCGGATGCGCAGACACATGAACTGACATGTGCGAGTCCTCCTTTCTGACACGCGGCTAGCCACCGCCTTGCTCAGCCACCGAGCGTGGGAGTCGGCGCGAGGCATGCCACAGAATAAGTGGAATAATACAGATCCAGATAATCAAGCCCATCAGCCACAACGCGGGGATCGTGCCACCACCCAGCTCTGGCGGCAGCGTGTGCGTCCAGAAGGAGCCGCCGGACTCCAGCGCAACCAGCCATGAGCCAAGCGCCACAAACGGACTCAGCGAAAGCACAACCAACGCTGGCCAGCGCACAATCGGCGAGGTGAGCAGAAAATCGGCCAGCCCTGAGCCTTGCGACTGCAGCACCGCTACCAGGATCAAGGCGATCACCGGCAGGCCAATTGCCAGCAGCAGCACTAAGCCCTGGCCAACCAGCCCAGCCGACCGCGAGGTGTGCGCCTTTGAGGACGACCAGATGCCGATCGCGCCAAAGCCGATGATCGTGATCAGCAAAATCACCATCGCCACCAGCAGATCGCGCAGCTCGATGCCGCCGATCAAAAAGGTGAAGCCGATCAGCGGCAGCGTGGCTAGCGCCACCACCATCAAAAACAGACACGGCGCGATCAGTTTGCTGACAATCAGGCGCAGCGGGCTGACCGGCGCGATCATCAGCAGGTCGATCGTACGGCGATCACGCTCGTTGCCCAGCGATGATGCCGCCAGCAGCGGCGACAGAAACGTGAGCTGCAGCAGACTCAGGCCCACCACCAGCGTAAAAAGCAGCACGCCAGTCTGCGCACGCTGCGAGAAGGAGTTGGACTCGCCCCAGTACACCAGCAGCAGCAGCCCGCCCAGCAGGCCCAGGTACACGGTGAGCAGGGTAAACGGCCGCCCGCCGCGCAGGTACGAGCGGAACTCTTTGACCATAATCAGTAGATCACAGGATTGGCTCGGGTGGCGTGTAGGGTCGGTACGGTGCGAGCGGGATAGCCCGAACCATGCCGTAGATGGCCGTTACGGC
>JABXJS010000102.1 GCA_013538855.1 Herpetosiphonaceae bacterium | reverse complement strand
CGTAACGGCCATCTACGGCATGGTTCGGGCTATCCCGCTCGCACCGTACCGACCCTACACGCCACCCGAGCCAATCCTGTGATCTACTGATTCTGCGCTAGCGTGAGCGTGTCGAGCCGCTGCGGGAGCGATGGCACAACGCCATCGCTCCCGCAGCGCAGCACGACAACCAGGCTTGTCGATGGACGATTTTTCGACTGTGCTGCAATCAACTTTAAGTTCAAGAGGGGCTATGAGCACACCACCGCCTGCCTACTGTAGCGTTGATGACTATTTAGCGCTAGAGGCTACAAGCGATATCAAACATGAATATGTCGATGCAGCGATCTATGCCATGACTGGCGCTAGCTACACACACAACGTGTTGGTGAGCAATAGCATTGGTCTGCTACATAATCAACTGCGCAGGCGTCGATGTAATGTGCTACCAAGTGCTATGCGGGTGCACGTCTCCGCACACACAAGCTTTTTCTATCCTGATATCTCGGTCGTGTGTGGAGCACCTCTATTTTTCCAGCAGCGCTCAGATACCATTACAAACCCGATTGTCATCTTTGAAGTGCTGTCACCAAGCACCGCTGACTATGATCGAGGGCTTAAGTTTGAGCTCTACCGCACACTGCCAGCGCTACAAGCCTATATCACCATCGCCCAGGATCGTATGCACGTGATGTACGCCACCCGCCAGCCAGCCGAGCGCTGGATGCTCATCGACCTGCTGCGCCCTGAGCAGCAGCTTGATCTGACCGCGATTAACTGTCGGCTCACGCTGGCCGAAATCTACGAATCCGCGCCGCTGGCGGGACGCCTACCAGAGGAGTAGTTTTGGCTCTGGTGGCTGGCTGGGGTTGCATAATCAAACAACGTATGCTATACTTTTCGGCGTGTCAAATATGCACAATATTGGCGGATCGTCTAATGGTAGGACAACGGATTTTGGTTCCGTTTATCTAGGTTCGAATCCTGGTCCGCCAGCCAATGCTGAACCCCTCCACTGCGCTACGTAGTGCGAGGGGTCCGTTTTTGCTATTTTTTCAGGAGTGATCTCATGACGCTTGGGGTTGTGGTGTTGGCAGCTGGCCAGGGCACACGCATGCGCTCGCAGCTGCCCAAGGTTCTGCACGCCGTCGCTGGCCTAACGCTGCTTGAGCATGTGGCCCGGCTCGCCGACCATGTGGCGGCCGTCGAGCGCGTGCTGGTGCTCAGCGCCGACACGCACGAGGCTGTGGCCGCCCAGTATGGCGAGCGCTACATCTATGCCATCCAGCACGAGCGCCTCGGCACCGGCCATGCCGTAATGCAGGCGCGCGCAGCGCTGCGTGGCAAGGTCGATGAAGTGCTGGTGCTCTACGGCGCCGATCCGCTGATGCGGCCTGCGTCGGTCGAGCAGCTGGTGGCCGCGCGCCGCACCGCCAACGCCGTGGCCGCGATCACCACCTTTAGCGCCGACCCGCCCACCGGCTACGGGCGCATCGTCCGCGACAGCGCTGGCAATGTGCAGGCGATCGTCGAGGAGCGCATGGCCACGCCAGAGCAGCGCGCCATCACCGAGGTCAACCAGGGCGTGGCCGTCTACGCCGCCGAGTGGCTGTGGGCGGCGCTCGACGAGCTACAGCCCAACCAGCCCTCCGGCGAGTACTATCTGACCGATCTCGTGGCCCTCGCATTGCAGCAGCATGGCCCAGGCAGCGTTGCGGCAATCCACCTCGACGATCCCACCGAGGCGCTCGGCGTCAACGACCGCCTCCAGCTGGCCGAGGCGGGCGCGATCCTCAACCAGCGCAAGCTGCAACAGTTGATGGCCGACGGCGTGACAATCATTGATCCCAGCAGCACCTACATCGATGTCGATGTTACGGTGGGCATGGACAGCATCATCTGGCCCGGCACAATCCTGCGCGGCCAGACGCACATCGGCGCACGCTGCGCGCTGGGGCCACAGACGATGATTGTCGACTCACGCCTTGGCGACGACTGCCGCGCCACCTACTCGGTGATTGAGGAGGCGCGCATGGAGCGCGGCGCGAACATTGGACCATTTGGGCACTTGCGCAAAGGTGCCCATCTGTTAGAAGATGTGCACATGGGCAATTTTGGCGAAGTGAAGAATGCAACGCTCGGGCCGGGCACCAAGATGGGCCACTTCTCATATGTAGGTGATGCCGCTGTGGGAGCCAATGTGAACATCGGGGCCGGCACAATCACCTGTAATTTTGCCGCCGATGGCCGCAAACACCGCACCGAAATCGGCGATAATGCATTTATCGGCTCAGACACGCTGCTGCGCGCTCCGGTGCGCGTTGGCGCTGGCGGCGTCACCGGCGCTGGCTCGGTGGTCACAAAAGACGTGCCGCCTGGCGGCGTCGCCGTGGGCATGCCCGCGCGCGTCATCCGCCACAGTCAGCCTGCACCAGCCGATAGCTCAGATGAATCACCACGTAGTGACCGTTAGCTCAACAACAAGGGGAACACCGCATCATGGATGGACGACTGCAAGTTTTCACCGGGAATTCTAATCCGGCGCTGGCCCGTAGCATTGTGGCCCACCTCAACCTTAACCTGGGACGTGCGATCGTCGGCACATTCAAAAATGGCGAAACCCGCGTGCAGCTTGAGGAAAATGTGCGCGGCTCCGATGTGTTTGTGGTTCAGTCGCTGACCACGCCCGTCGACCACCACCTGATGGAGCTGCTGCTGATGATCGACGCCCTGCGCCGCGCCTCGGCCCAGCGGGTCACAGCCGTGATTCCATACTATGGCTACGCCAAGCAGGAGAAGAAAACCACCGGCCGCGAGCCGATCTCGGCCAAGCTGGTCGCAAACCTCATCGTCACCGCCGGGGCCAACCGCGTGCTCACGATGGATCTGCACGCGCCAGCCATCGAGGGCTTCTTCGATATTCCCGTCGATCACCTTCAGGCTGGCCCCATGCTCGCCGACCACTTCCGCGGCCAGGGGCTCAAAAATGTCGTGGTCGTCTCGCCGGACGCTGGCGGCGTCGGTCGCGCCAACAAGTTTCGCGAGCGCATCGGCGCAGGGCTGGCCATCATCGCCAAGCAGCGCCCCGAGCCAGATGTCTCCGAGGTCGTCGAGATGGTCGGCGATGTCGGCGGCAAGCAGGCGATTATCTTTGACGATATGATCTCCACCGGCGGCACCCTGGCCGAGGCCGCCAAGACGCTCAAGGAGCGCGGCGCAACCAGCGTCATCGCCTGCGCCACCCACGGCATCTTCGCCGGCAACGCCCTAGAGCTGATCGGCGACTCGGTGATGGAGGAGGTCATGGTCACCGATACGATCCCAGCACCCAAGGAGGCCGCCGCCGCGCGCATCTCGCAGCTCAGCGTCGCGCCGCTCTTCGCCGAGGCAATTATTCGTATTCATAAGGATCTGTCGCTCAGCGCGCTCTTTACTTAATATGCTTTTTGCCGCATACTGATAACAACGGTCAAGTTATTCCAATTCACCTTCAAACACGTGCAGGGTGAAACCCTGCCGGGGGCTTGGGGCTGTGCCCCAACCTGCCTGGACGGACTGCATCGCCAACGTGAATTGGGACTGTTTTACCTTGAATACTCCGCATAGCAGGTGCAGGGCGTAACCCGGCCTGGCCATGCGCGTATCCAACACTGGTTGGCACTACCTGTTGTTTAGTTGAGGAGGATAAACGGTCGAGCGTGATTTGCGCGCCTGCTTGCTAGCCCCGCGCAAAGTTGCCACCTACGGCTCCGCTCGTACCAACTGAGTCTATGGACCCTGCACGTACTATCGAGCTGCTTGGGTTTTTGGCGTGTCTGGTGATTGTCAGCATCGCCTCCGCCGCCGAAGCAGCTCTGTCTACAATTTCACGCCATCGTCTGAATATGCTCTTGGATAGTGGCGAGCGACGTGCGAAAGCGCTGATGCACCTGCTCGAAGATCCCTACCTTGTGCGCATGGCAACTTTGGTGCTGGGCACCAGCGCCACAATTGCGGCGACGGCCCTCACGCTGACGTATATCGCCGCCTGGTCAACCACAACCAAGATCTTGGGCCTGATTGGCTTTTCTTTGATCTGGCTGACCATCGGCACCACCCTGCCTAAAACGCTCGCAACAACCTACCCGGATCGCACAAGCCTGCTCATCGCCCGCCCGCTGCGGGTGCTGCTGTACCTGGCCATGCCCATCCAGTGGCTGCTGCGCCTCATCGCCCAGCCGATCGGCCTCGTCACCGGCAGCCAGCCCCAGCTGGTCACCGAGGAGGAGCTGAAGCTGCTGGTCAACGTCGGCGAGGAGGAGGGCGTCATCGAGGCCGAGGAGCGCGATATGATCGAGGGCATCTTCGAGTTCAGCGACACCCAGGTCCGTGAGGTGATGGTCCCGCGCATCGATATCAACGCCGTCGAGGTCAACTCGTCGGTCGACGACGCCCTGCACTGGGTGCTCGACGCCGGCCACTCGCGCCTGCCCGTCTATGAGAAGTCCATCGACCACATCGTCGGCCTGCTCTACGCCAAAGATCTCCTGCCTGTGCTGCGCGCCGGTCGCCGCGACGTGCCCCTGCGCTCGCTGCTGCGCCCCGCCTTCTACGTGCCCGACACGATGATGGTCGATGACCTGATGAAGGCCATGAAAACCCGCCGCACCCACATGGCCATCATCGTCGATGAGTACGGCGGCACCGCCGGCCTCGTCACCATCGAGGACTTGCTCGAGGAGATCGTCGGCGAAATTCAGGACGAGTACGACGAAGAGGAAGAGCTGATCCAGCAGGTCGCCGCCAACGAGTGGCTGATCGACGGCCGCGTCTCGCTCGACGAGGTCAACGATCTGACCAGCCTGCAGCTCGATCACGCCGATGTCGATAGCTTGGGCGGCTTCGTCGCGGCCATGCTCGGCACCATCCCCATCACCGGCGATAAGGTCGAGACCGACGACTACACCGTCGAGGTCGCCGCTATCCGCGGCCTGCGCCCGCATCGCCTGCGCCTGTGGATCGCCCAGCCCGCCGCCGATGAGACCGAGCCATTAATTGTTGGAGAAACGGCCACCGACCATGGTTGACTACACGCAGCTGATCGCCGCCGCCCGCGCAGCCCACGCGCGCGCATACGCTCCGTACTCGGGGTTTAACGTCGGCGCAGCCCTACTTACCACCGACGGACGCATCTACCAGGGCTGCAATATCGAAAACGCGGCCTATCCCGTCTGTCTCTGCGCCGAGCGCGCCGCTCTAGGCGCGGCCTGGAGCGCTGGCGAGCGCTCGTTCGCCGCGCTCGCTGTCATCGCCGACACCGAGCGCCCGGTGCCGCCCTGCGGCATGTGCCGCCAGTTCTTGCTCGAGCTGATGCCCGACACGCCGGTCGTGCTCGCCAACCTGCGCGGCGACCAGCTGGTCACTTCCCCGCGCGAGCTGCTGCCCGACGGCTTCGCGCCCGCCGACCTGCTCGACAAGCCCAAGGCGTAGCGCACCGTTCAACGTCCACCGCAGAGCGAGTCCAGCACTCGCTCTGTTTTTGTATCTGCCGCTTTTTTGTGGAAAAGAAGCGCCGCTGGATTGTCGCCACAGCTCAGCCAGCAGAGCCGGCGCTGCTGCCAACTCGCCCGCTCACGACGGCGACACCGCCGCCTGCCGCCGTTTCCAACGCTGATTGGCACACGCTGGGCCGCCGCGCCGTCATGCTTCCGCCCACCAGCGCTCTAGCCGCGTCTTTTGTGGAAAAGAAGCGCCGCAGGTTGGTCGCCACAGCTCAGCCAGCAGAGCCGGCGCTGCTGCCACCACATCCGCTCACCACGGCGACACCGCCGCCTTGATCTCGCCAGCGAGCGGCAGAACAGCATCCTGCTGCGCCACGATATAGCCCGGTTTATGCAGATTATTCGTAAATCGCCGCTGGATGGCCGCAAGCTGGCCGACCTCGACGCTATGCGCGCTGCCTTCACCCGCTTCTGTCCCACCATCTCGAACCCCAATGTGCAGGACGATCAGCTCTGCTAGCCAGCAAGCAGGGCCTAAGCAGGTATGCGGCGGGCGACCACTGCGCTTTGCGTGGTCGCCCGTCGCTGCGCTACGCCTCCCAGCGCACTTTCTCGCTGAGCGGGCGGCGCTGGCCCTCGGGCCAGCTGCGGCGCGGGTGGCCGACGTAGAGAAAGCCCAGCAGGCGCATGGGCGGCGCGAAGCCGACGAACTCGGCCAGCGCCGCGCTCGTCGCCACGGCGCTCGACGACCACTTGGCCGCCAGCCCCAGCTGCCCGGCCATCAGGTGCGCGTTCTGCACCGCGCAGCCCACCGCCACCAGCTCCTCCCACTCCGGCTGGGTTGGGCTGGGGTCCATGCCGATGGCGATCCAGACCGGGGCCATCAGCGCCTTGTCGCGCTGCTTCTGCTCGGCCTGGGCGTCGGGGTGCGCGGTGATGCTGCGATAGGCGGCCCCAAAGGCGGCGCTGAGGCGCTGCAGCGCCGCGCCCTGGTAGACCACGAAGCGCCACGGCTCGGTCTGGCCATGGCTCGGCGCCCAGTTGGCGGCCGCTAAAATCTGCTCGATGGCGGCGCGCTCGACCGGCAGCTGCGGGTCAACATCCTTCAGGCCAAACGAGCGCCGATGGCGCAGCATGGCCATAAGTGTCTCTGGATTCATTGGTGCTCCTTATCTCGGCGGGCGGCGACAATCCCGCTCCACGAGCGGCGGCAGCCCCGCTGTCGGCTGGTACTGTAGCACGCCTGCGCGGCTCGGGCAACCGCAGCCCATGCTATACTAAGGCCAGTGTCTTTGAGAAGAATCACCCGCCGTTGCCCTGGCCCAGCGCCAGCATAGCCCCGGAAGAGCCGGAACAGGAAGATATGCGCCACCCAGAACGAATTCGCTATTTCTCGCTGCGTGAGCGGATGTCGCTGCACACGCGGCGCTTGTCGCTGCTGCTGCTCGGCACGCTGGCCGCCGCCATCCTCGTGGTGCGCGCCGCCGCCCAGCCCAGCAGCGGCGAGCAGGTCATGTTCCGCCCGTTCGCCTCGGTCGCCGAGGCCCCGTCGGCCACCCAGGCCCCCGCCACCGGCCAGGGCAAGCCCGGCGAGAGCGTCAGCATGGTTCCGCCCGCCGCCCAGACAATCGAGCTGCCGTCGCCGCCTGCCGTGCTCTTCGACGATGGCCGCTTTACCTCCGAGCAGGGCCTCACCGTGCCGACCATCCAGGCACTGCTGGAGCAGCAGCCAGGGCCGCTCAAGTCGGCGCTGATCAGCGTCGGCGACCGCAATCAGTCGCTGGCCGAGGTCGTCGTGGGCCAGGCGTATCTCTACAGCCTCAACCCCAAGCTGCTGCTGGCACTGCTGGAGTATCAGTCACAGCTCCTGAGCGATCCCAACCCATCCGCTGAGCGCCTGGACTGGGCCATGGCCTTTCACGGCGAGGACGAGAAGTGGCAGGGCCTGCACGCGCAGCTGCGCTGGGCCGCCCGCGAGCTGCGCCGCGGCGTGCGCGACTATCCGGTCGTCACCGAGCTTACCTACAAGCCCGACGGCGACGAGGAGGTCAAGGGGCCGCTGCCCGAGGGCCTCAACGCCGCATCCTACGCCGTGCTGCGCGTGCTGGCGCAGACGCGCACCCCCGAGGAGGTCGCGCAGCTGCTCGCCGATGGCTCGTTTGTCGCCACCTACTCCAAGCTGTTCGAGGACCCGCGCGCGCCGCTCGGGCCGCTGCCAGGGCCAGCTCAGCCGTTCCTGCGCTCGCCGCTGCCCAAGCCCACCTACGTCACCTCGTTCTTCGACCACGAGTACCCCTTCCTGGTGCAGAATGGCTCGCTGGTGAGCTGGTGGGGCCGCCGCGAGACCGAGGTCTCCTACGACGGCCACGACGGCTGGGACTATGGCCTGCGCCCGCCGGACCCGATCCTGGCCGCCGCGCCAGGGACCGTGGTCTGGGTCGGCAACTCCGACGACGGCTGCGCCACGCCGGCCCGCGGCGTCATCATCGACCACGGCAACGGCTACCGCACGCTCTACTGGCACCTCTCGGAGATCCACGTCGAGCTTGGCCAGCAGGTCAGCGCCGGCGATCAGCTGGGCATCGTCGGGGCCTCCGGCTGCGCCATCGGGCCGCACCTGCACTTCCAGACGCAGTACCTCGGCCGCGATGTCGATCCCTACGGCTGGTGCTCGACCGAGCCGGACCCGTGGACGCGCTACGCCGTCGGCATCGACTCGCGCTGGCTCTGGGCCGACCGCCCCAACCCGTGCAGCCTGCCCGGCGATGTCGTCGCCGTGGTCCCCGGCCAAGCGGGCTTCAGCAGCACCGGCGACGGCTGGCAGACCGCGCCCATCGGCGTCGACAACGTCACGCTGTGGACACCATCGCAGCCGATCAGCCCCACCGATGCGCTGAGCGACACGATCACCGAGCTGTCCGATGACTCCGCCACCACGCCAACGCCGCTGCCGCCGCCCAAGACGGCCACGTGGCAGCCGACGCTGCCGGGGCCGGGCCGCTACCGCGTGCTCGCCTACATTCCCTACTATGTCAACGGCCACGACGACGCCACCACCGCGCAGTACACCGTCCACCACAGCGGCGGCACAAGCAAAGTGCTGGTCAACCAGTTCGTCTACGCCAACGACTGGGCCGACCTGGGCACCTACGACTTCGACCCGGCGCAGCCAGCCAGCGTCGAGCTGAACAACGCCACGCTAGAGGCCGACCAAGGCGTCTGGGCCGGAGCCGTCGTGTGGCAAAAGGTGCCGTAGTTGTGTGAACCGCTGCGCCGTGGCTGATCCAGCTTGGCGCAGCGTGGCGCAGGCCGCGCACGCTCGCCCGTCGGCCGCGATTGCCGAGCGCCGGGGCTGCGGCACCTCGCGCCGTGCGGCGACGGTCACGGCTGACGCAGGCTGAACCGCTGCGCCGTGGCTAATTCAGCTTGGCGCGGCGGT
>JABXJS010000101.1 GCA_013538855.1 Herpetosiphonaceae bacterium | reverse complement strand
TCTAGCATGCAGAGTGTGCCATCGCAGCCAAGCGTGATGGGCGGCGACGGCCTGGTGCGGCAGCGGCACGGGCGGGACAGCGACGCAGCCGACCCCAACACTGAGCTGGGCAGCGTATCTCATTCAGGCTGCCCTGGCAATGCGGCTAGACGGCTCTAGCTGCCGGAAGTGCTGCTGCTGGGCAACGTTGGATGGCGCTCTGCTGTATCTGGAGTATAGTCGGTCGTGGTCGCGACCTCGGGATGGGCCTCGATGTAGAGCTGAATTGCAGTGACATACATTTCACTGCGGGTGAGATTGTGCTGCTCGGCGTAGCGCTTAGCCTGAGCGAACAGCTCGCTGGGCACAGAAATCTTCATCTTCATGAGCATCTCGCTTTATACCACTAAAGGTCATCGGTGCCGCTGTGCTGCGCGGGGCGAGCGCGCTGAGCGCAGCGACGTTGCCAGCCTCTCCAGGCGTCGCAGATGGTCACTCTCAAGAACTCAGCAAGGCATGGGCCACGCTGAACCTTCGTGCTATGGGCCAGACGTTCTAGTCATAGTATACAGCCTTTGCGCATATCTGTCGTGTGGCTTATGACGGATATCGTGCTGCGATACTGTGCTCGCTGCCTACGCCAACCAAGGCCAGCGGCATAAGCGCCGTAGCGGTGGGTTGTCTGCTGAAGCGCGGCCGCGCAGTCGTTGCGGCTTGTGCTGCGGCTGTATCTGCTGGTGCGATGGTTGACGGTTGCACTGCGCTAGTGGTGGGTGCGATCCGCTGATGGCGCGCGCCGCGTTTGTTGTTGAGAAGATAGCTCGCGCTGGTGGAAGGCCGCTCGGTTTGTGTCCATGTCTGGTGGTACTTTGGTTGACGGCATAGGTGCGCTAGTGGTGGGTGCGATCCGCTGATGGCGCGCGCCGCGTTTGTTGTTTGACCGCTGCGCATGGGGTGCGGCTCGTCAGGGTGGTGCAGGAGCCGCTTGGTGAGTTGGTCCGACCGCGCTGCGGTGCTGCCATGCAAACAGCGTGCGGGTTGGCAACGCAGCAGGCCCTAACGCTGAGCCGTGCGCAGGTCAGCGCAGACGCTTTTTAAATTAAGGTTGGCCCTGGTGAATCGGTTTACTGGGCGATATTCCTAGCACCAGCCGATAGCCGAGGGCTTGTAGCGACCGCAGCGGCGTGCTACAATGCGCGCATCCCAATGTTTGCAGCGCGAGGCCCCACTATGTCCGATGATCTCGATGAGCTTGAGCAGTTTCTGCACTATCTTCAGCAGTCCCGCGCCAGCGAGACCGACCCGCTACGCTGCCGCATGCTTGATCGGCAGATCAGCGATACGCAAATGCGCATTGAGCAGGCTCAGCGTGCTGCTGCATCACCCAGTCAGGCCCCCGCTGCGCCCACTGCTGATAGCCCTATCCCCAACGCCGCAGCCAGCGTGGCACGGCCGCCATCGGTACACAGCAACCAGCCTCACTCCCAGCCGCTACCGAATATGTCGAGCGGGTCGGTCGCCATGAGCGGTGACGCGCACACCTATGGCCCGGTGATTGGGCACAACGATGGCAACGTTGAGGTCAACCAGACCTTTGCAGCGCCGACTGGGCGACCACCGCAGGCGCTGCTGGTGGAGTACCACGAGCGTCTGGCCGAGAACGCCAACCGCATGCGCCTTGGCTCCGATACGGTCGCGCATAAGCAGGACCAGATGCAGCTGGCCCAGGTTTTTACCATGCTGCGCGCCGAGTACACCCGGGATCTCGACCGCACCGCTGAGCGCAGCATGGGCCACATGGCCACGCTCCAGCGCCACTCCGGCGATGTGCTGGCGCTGCTGGCCGAGGCGCGCCACCAGCACGCGGTGCTGCTCGGCGCGCCTGGCGGCGGCAAGTCCACGGTGGTGAGCTACCTCGCCGCCGCGCAGGCCACGGCGCTGCTGAAACCAGCCCAGGCCGCAACGCTGGAGCAGCAGGGCTGGCCACATACGCAATTACGCCCAGTGCGCGTGCTGCTGAAGCATGTGCTGCCCGCTGGCGATACGCTGGAGCCGCTGTGGGACGTTGTCACCGAGCTGCGCCTGACCAGCAGCGCTGATCCACGCTCGCCGGAGGCGCAGGTGCGCGCCACCGAGCAGCGCCGCCTGCGCACGGCGCTGGAGGAGCTGCTGCGCCTGGGCGAGGGCCTGCTGTTGCTCGATGGCCTCGATGAGGTGCCCGCCGAGCGCCTGCCCGGCGTTAAGGCCCTGATCCTGCGCGCCTGCGAGCGCTTCAAGGCCAGCCGCATCCTCGTGACCTGCCGTGTGTATGACTATGGCCTGCCCGCGCCGGATCGGCGCATCGGCGGCTGGCCCACGCTGGAGCTGCGTCCGTTCGAGCTGGCCGCGCAGCAAACCTATGTGCGGCGATTCTACGACCACGTGCAGAGCGTCGAGGGCGTTAGCGCCAGCGACACCGTCACCGTTGAGCAGAAGTGCGAGCGCCTGCTCAGCGAGCTGGAGCGCAACGCAACCCTGCGCGACCTCACCACCAGCCCGCTGCTGCTGGCGCTCACCGTCTACATCAACAAGGAGCACGCCACGCTGCCCAACAGCCGTGGCAAGCTGCTGGCAGTGTGTGTCGAAGAGCTGCTCAAGCGCCGCGCTCACGATGGCGTGGGCAACACGCTGCCGCTGGAGGAGCTGTGGCCGCTCGTCGCTGAGCTGGCCTATCAGGCGCACCTGGGCGAGGCGGCGGCCACCGAAACCAACCCGTGGCTGGGCCTGCCGGAGCACACGGTGGATCAGGTGCTGCGCACGTTCTATCGCCGCCAACTGCAGGCGCGCACGCCGGCCCAGTGCGCCGCCGCCGATCAGCGCGCCATCACGGCCAAGCAGCGCTTGCTCAACAGCAGCGGCCTCTTTCACGAGTCGGCGCGGCCCCAGCAGCACACGCCTGCCGCCGCCGAGTTAACCGAGCAACTGCACTTCGATTTTCCGCACCGCCTGTTCCAGGAGTTCCTGGCGGGCTACTATCTGCTGCGCGGCGAGAAGCTTAAGCTGTGCCTGGAGTATGCGCACGCTGAGCACTGGCGCGTCAGCCTCGATCTGCTGGCAAACTATGCGCCGGAGCGTAGCCCAAGCTTTCTGTTTCGCCTGGTCGAAAAGCTGCTGGCTGGCGATCCAGCCGCGCAGATTCGCGGGGCCGAGCTGCTGCATGCGTTCACCAAGCCCGCTGTGCTGGCCCACGAGCAGCCGGAGCTATGGCAGGCCGCCACCACGCAGATGCTGGCGCTCAGCGGAATCGCGCCGCAGCCCGCCACGCCAGCGTTGGAGCCAGCACAGCGCCTGCAGGCCGGTGTCGTGCTCGGCCACCTTGGCGACCCGCGCCTAGAAGCACCGCTGACCGAGCGCCTGGTGCACCTGCCCGCTGGTACCTTCGACCTTGAAAACGATGTGGGTGAGCGCCGCACGGTCACGCTGCCCGCCTTCTGGATGAGCCGATACCTAATCACCAACGCCGAGTACCAGGAGTTCATCGACGCTGGCGGCTACACCCAGGAGCGCTGGTGGCCCGACGCCGACGGCCGCCGCTGGCTGTGCAGTGAGTTAGGTATCGAGGAATTAGTATCAATCTTGCTTAACTGGGGGTTAGATGTAGATAATGCCTACTTCTACGCCGAAGTATGTGCTAAGTCTCGGATACAGCCGTACTGGTGGCATGAAGCACGTCTCAATCTACCTAATCAGCCGGTAGTTGGCATTAACTGGTGGGAGGCGCGGGCCTTCTGCGCTTATCTTAATCAGCGCTATGCTGATTGGCTGGCGGCGCATGCGCCAGGTATGCTCTTTCGCCTGCCAAGCGATTTCGAGTGGGAGCGCGCCGCCCGCAATGGCGATAGCCGCGAGTACCCGTGGGGTGCTGATGATGCACATATCATGATTAATATAGCCGACTTGATCCTTGAGCAACCTTCACCTGTTGGTATGTTTCCTCTAAGTGCATGGCCTGGTGGTCCACACGATCTCGCAGGTAATGTGTGGGAGTGGACTGAGTCGGTCTACGTTAATTACATAGATACTGATGATAGTGAGCGTCGGAAGAATATTTTGCAACAACCTATATCGATTCGCGGAGGTGCATGGGGCTATCCTCGTTCCTCTGCTCGTTGCGCGTTTCGTTTTTTTGATCACCCGTTCTATTCTAATTCTAGCCTAGGTTTGCGCGTGGTTATAGCATCGGTAGTGTAAGGCTTGTTTATAATTCTGAGTTCTAAGGTCAAGCATTGCTGCTTGACTCCGCCGGGGGCCTATGTTCAAGTACTATCCTGTGCGGACACTTCCAGAGTATCCGGATGCGTCGCCCTACACTACGGGGATTGATGTCGGTACTCCGGATATGCATGTGGAGCCGCAGACGCTCAACATTGGCTGGCTCGGTTTGTCCACGCCCTTCCCTACGGCTGCGCCGCTGCCCGCTCTGTGTGATGTGCTGTGGCACCACTGTCTGTACCCGATTTTCCAGCTGCGTGGGCTGCCGTATCCCTGCCCGCTCTGTCAGCAGGCGCGCTACCCGATTGAGTACGCCTGTGACGACAAGCGCTTGATCCTTGGCACCGCCGAAATCCGGGTGCTGCATCCAGATGGTAGGCGCTTTGCCTGTCCTGATCTGATCTACCACTTTGTTGTTGATCACGCCTATGCTATGCCTGCGGCGCTGCAGGCAGGCTTGCGCTACGGGCTTGAACCTGGGAGTGCCGCCTTTGCGGCCATCATCAAGGATACAGAGAAGCGCTGGATGGAGGCGATGAAGGCGTGGGCTTGGCAGCGTGATTATGGGGATGCCGCAGGAGCATAGTTTGACTGATAGCTAGCTGTGCTGGCGAGTAGGTCGTTCTGCGGCCATACTTGCTGGTGCAGTGGTGATCGGCGCGGGTGCGTTGGTGGTGCCTGCCTCCCGCTGATGGCGCGCGTCGCGTTTGTTGTTTGACCGCTGCGCGTGGGGTGCGGCGTGTCGGAGTGGTGCAGAAGCCACTTGGAGAGCTGGTCCGACCGCGCTGCGGTGCTGCCATGCAAACAGCGTGCGAGCTGGCAACGTCGCTGGCCCCACGGCTGAGCCGTGTGCAGGCCAGCGCTGACGATTCTTTATCAACAGTAGCCGCTGGTTGGCTTTACAGCTTGCCAAGGTTGATTGTTGATCTAAGAATAACCTGACAACCATAGAACAACCGACCAGCGGTGGCAAGGCGTCATGGTCGTGAGGGGTGATTGTCCATAAAACGACCGACCAGCGGTAGCAAGGCACAATGGCGCGTGGCTGGGCTGGTTGGTGGCGCGTGGCTGGCAGGACGTGGCTGGTGGTGCTGGGCTGGGTGCGTGTGCTGCACGGGCTGCGGGTATAATGACGTGATCAGCTACATTTACCTTTGAGGCTACTTTGAATACAAGCGATACCTACATCGACGCGACCAACTATCAGGATGTGCTGCTGCGGCTGGCGCAGGACGCCGACAGCTTTGTGCGCCTCACGCTCGGCGGCGTGGTGCGCGGGGCCGACGTGCCCTGGCGGCGGATTGTCGCGCGGCCGGTGCTGGTCAAGGGCCAGCGCCACACGCAGATCTCGTTTTTCGATCAGCGCAAGGATATTACCAAGAACTTTCGCGGCGACGAGGCCACCGCGCAGCTGCGCGACGTGCTGGCGCTGCCGTTTAGCAGCATCACGCTGGAGCGCACCAGCGAGCGCATCCAGGTGCAGATTACCAAGAAGGGCAAGGTGTTTGTCAATCGCTCGGCGGCACAGGCTCCCGGCGGACCACAGCTGGCGCACAATCGCATCAAGGACCTGCCGCTGCCCGTCGGTACACCGGACGTGTTTCTGGAGAAGATCGGCATCATGTCGCCCAACGGCGTCGTGCGGCCGAGCATGCAGCGCAAGTTTACGCAGATCAACGAGTTTCTGCGCGCGCTCGACAATGCCGACATTGTGGAGCAGATGCAGCCGCCGCTACGCATCCTCGACTGCGGCTGCGGCTCGGCCTATCTCACCTTCGCCGCCTATCACTACCTCAACAACGTGCGCAGCATCCCGGCTACGCTGATCGGCATCGACAGCAACAGCGAGCTGATCGCCAAGTGCCAGCGCCAGAGCCGCGAGCTAGGCTACAGCGCGATGCACTTCATCGAGACGCCGATCGAGCAGTGGCAGCCGGAGCAAAACCCCGACATCTTGGTGTCGCTGCACGCCTGCGACACCGCCACCGACGACGCGCTGGCGCTGGCGATCCGCTCCCAGACGCGGCTGATCCTCAGCGTGCCCTGCTGCCACCAGGACTTGAACGGCCAGATCGAGGCCGAGGTCATGCGGCCGGTGCTGCGCTACGGCATCATGCGCCAGCGCACGGCGGATATTTTGACCGACACGTTCCGCGCGCTCATCCTGCGCATCATGGGCTATCGCACCGAGATCTTCGAGTTTGTCACGCCGGAGGAGACCAGCAAAAACTTGATGATTCGCGCTGTCAAGGGCGCGCCGCCGGAGCCGTCGATCATCGACGAGTACGTGCAGCTCAAGCAGTTCTGGCACGTCACGCCGTACCTAGAGCGCCTGCTTGGCGCCGAGCTAACGCAGCTGCTGCCGTCGGTCTAGCGGCGCGGCGCTGGCCATCAGCGGAGGGCGGGCAGCACGGACGCGATCTCGGCGCTGGGCACTGTGCGGCCAGACACAGTGAACGCCGGGCGCTCGCTGCGGCACGGCTAGGCATCACCCAACGGCGCATGAGCGATCTGCGGCGCAAACAGCGGCGCTGGCCATCAGCGGAGGGCGGGCAGCACGGGCGCGATCTCGGCGCTGGCACTGTGCGGCCAGACACAGTGAACGCCGGGCGCTCGCTGCGGCACGGCTAGGCATCACCCAACGGCGCATGAG
>JABXJS010000100.1 GCA_013538855.1 Herpetosiphonaceae bacterium | reverse complement strand
GGTTCCTTTCTTGGTTGGCACCACAAAGGATACCGCACGATTCGGCCGCCACACCGTTTACCCTGGCCCCAGGGAGTCCTGTGATCTACTGAGTATACCGATCTGCTGGCCGAGCTACTCAAACAGCAAACCGACCAGCCAGCGACGATTATCGGGCACTCGATGGGCGGCATGATTGGCCTCACCATGGCCATTCGCCACCCACAGCTTGTGGAGCGCCTTGTGCTGCTCTGCCCAACCATCAGCGGTCGCCTCTCGCTCTTTGTAAACTTGTTCATCGGCCCAATTGTGCTGCTCGAGCGCATTCCCTTCGCCGACCGGCTCACGTCGCTGATCGAGCGCCATCTGCTGCCGATCACCGATCGGCTCATGCGCCCAGCCTCCTACGCCGACCGCACCGGCATACCCGATACCATCCACGAGCGGCTCAAGGCCGATGTGCGCCGCCCAGGCCAGGGCCTGATCAGGGCCGAGTGCTACCAGGCTATGCGCGCCAACGATCTGCGTGGCCGCCTTAGGCAGGTGCGCGTGCCCACGCTGTGCATCTGGGGCATGGAAGATAACACGGTGCCGCTGCGCGACGCCAGCGTCGTCGCCGATGAGCTGCCCGACGCCGATCTGCGCATTATTCCCAACGCTGGCCACTGGCCACAGTTCGAGACGCCCGAGCTTACGCAGCGCTATATTCGAGCGTTTCTCAGCACACCGATTAAACTATTGACCGTTCAGTTCTAGGCGAGGTCGTTATGACTGAAGACGAACGCCCTGCCGATCCAGCGGCGGACATGCTGGGGATTAGCGCCTTTGAGTTTGAGGATCTGTCGCCTGCCGCACTGCGGCTTGTGCGGCTGCTGCTGCGCTCACAAGGCATTGCCCACAGCAAGCTCAAGCCGCTTTTCAGCGCCAGCACCAGCGAGGAGGCCAGCAGCGATCTAGACAGCGTGCTACAGGAGCTTCATCAGTCCGGCGCACTCATCGTCGATGACGCGCAGGACGATCCCGTCTATCGCCTGCAGCTGCGCCGCAAGCAGCGCGGCCAGGTGCAGGCGCTGTGGGACGCTGTTGATACGCCCCAGCCCACGCAGCGCACACAGCCGCAGCGCTTGCTGGATAGCCTTGATCTTGAGCAACTCCCACACCGCCGCCATCAGCCAAACCTGCGCCCACGCCCGCATCAGGACGCCGATCAAGATCAACCAGCCGCCGACGACACAAGCAGCCAAGCTAGCTGAGCAGCCTATACGCCGACTGCGGCTCGGCCTTGCCCTTCAGCTGCAGTGTGCCCAACGCCGCACAGCGATGCGCCGCGTCAATGCGCTCGTGAAAGGCGGCGTTGATGTAGATCTCACCGGCCGCTGCTGCCGCCATCAGCCGCGCCGCTGTGTTTACGGCATCGCCCAGCAAGTTGAACTCACGCCGGCCACGCGGCTCGCCGATCTCAGCAGCAAAGGCGGGGCCATAGGCCACGCCGATCTTGCAGCTGACCGCTGCCCGCAGCGCGCCAACCTGTACCTCGGCCATGCGTGCGATCACCGCCTTGATCGCCAGCGCTGTCTGTGCCGCACGCTCTACATCATCGACATGCCCGTTTACTGCACCAAAGTAGATCAGAATCGTCGAGCCGATTTTGTCGTAGGTCAGATTTTTCAGAATCCCGCCGCGCGCTTCCACCGCTGCATTCACCAGCGCAAAGCAGTGCGCCAACACCTGCACCACATCGCTCTCGGCGCTATCGGCCACTTGATCGATCAGGTTCGTTAGCCCGAGCAGATTGACAAAGATGACTGGCAGCTGGACAAACTGTGCTGGAATCGCACGCTGCGCCGCGCTCTCAACGACAAGATTCAGCACCGGCGAGGGCAGATAGCTGGCCAGCTGTTCTACCAGCGGCACCGCCGCCTCAATCGAGCTGATCAGCGCCGCCGGACTGTGATCGAAGAGCACGCCGCTGCCCGCTCGCCGCCGTGGAGGCAGCAGGTCGTACTCGCCAAGCTGATCGTCGGCGAGATCATCGACCACCAGACAGTAGCCGTCGTGCTCCGCCTGTGTGTAGCGAAACGTGTCAGCGAGCAGCGCCTGAGCCGCCTCCGTTAGACACACCTGCCCAACCACGCCGCTGCTCTCCGCCAGCTTCGTCGCCTGAACAACCTGACCAAGCAGCACCGACTCCATGCGCCGCGGCGTGCCCACATCGGCGGCCAAAAAGCGCCCAGTATGAATGCCAATGCGCATGCCAAGCTCCACTATGCCACGCGGGGATTCGATTTGGGCAAAGCGCTGCATCGCACGCTGCATGCGCAGCCCAGCCCGCACAGCCTTAATCAAACCCTCGGAGTCCGCTTGCGGAAACTGCACCAGCATGGCGTCGCCGGTCCACTCCAGCAGATTGCCACCGGACTTACTGATCACCTCGACCATAGTTGCAAAGTAGATGTTCAACATCTCCAGCAGCGCCTCAGCGCCGACAGTTCCTAGCGCTGCATGGGCCTCCACCAGGGTTGTGAAGCCGGCAAGATCGGTAAACATGAGCGCGCCAGTCTGCCACTTGGCGCGTGTCTTGCCTGGCGTCGCCGGATCATCGGCAACAAAGCGCGGCACATAGTCCTGCAAAATGTAGCGCAGCGTGCGCAGGTGATTAAACACATCAATCAGCGTCTGCGTCGATGGCTCCGACCACGCCTCGGCATATAAAACGGCAGGCAGCAACGTGCGCAAACGTGGCTCAATCAGCGCAAGTGATGGCTCTGACATATGCTTGCCCTCCTGCTTGGACGATCATGGTGCCTTGACTCGCACAGCCAGCAACCAAGCCCCACGACGATAACGCGACACGCTACTGAAAGCGCAACATGCGCCCCATGCGCAGGCCATGGCTGCGCAGCCGGTTGGCAACATTGCCCAGCGCCCAGAGGAAGGGGTTCGAGGCCGCAATCAGCAGTCCAATAATCGCGCCAACTGACAGCACCTCAACCAGCGCAGCCCGCCAAATCACCAGCGCCGCGACAGCAGACGCCGCCTGCCAGAGCGCTACAATCCATAGCATTTGAAACCCGTTGTTCAGCGCCGCTCGTATCAGCGCAATCGCGCTCCATCCATACCAGAGCATGGCAATAAACGCGGCCCAGGCTAGTAGTGTCCAAAGCATAGCTTCGCCTCCTGCTACCAGATGTCGTGCACCCATTGTAGCATTTGGCGGCTTGGCAGGCTAGCATTAAGCATCCTTAACCCATGAGGCTAGCCAGAAGTAGACTTTTGCACCATAGCGCAGCGAGCTACACTCCAGTACGATAGTACTATCGTCTTTTTCTCTATTTCATATTAATAAGAGGTACACCGTGCAAACATTGCTTCGTTTTCTCCGCAGGCGTGGGCGTGCCGCCGGTCAAGGTCTTGTTGAGTATGCGCTCATTCTGGCGCTTATCGCTATTGTTGTTCTTGGCTCACTTACGCTGGTAGGGCGTAAAACAAACCAGAAGTTCGATCAGGTTCAATGCGCCCTCGATGGCGGCGAGTGGCACTCAGACAACGGGAATGGCAACAGCGGGCGCTGCCGCTAGCCACGGGAGCACCACTCACAGCAGCTCAGATCCGCGTGCGGAAATCTGGGCTGCTGTTGTTTTGGCCATGCTATAATCCAGCTATACTGCCAGCGATCCGCCACAGAGGGAACTCTATGCTCAGCAAGAACCTGCGCCGTCTCATCCGCACTATGACTGGCTACAGCCTCAATACACTGATTGGGCCGCTGTTTACCATCCTCCTCACCCCGCTGTACGCTGCCGCGCTTGGCACAAACGGCTACGGCACCGTTGACACACTGATGATCTTGGCCCACTTGCTGTTGATGTTTGGCCTGTTGGGTATGAACTCGGCGCTCTCGGCCTTCTACTTTGACTCGCAAGAGCCAAAGGCGCGCGAAAAAGTTGCCTCAAGCGCTGTCTGGCTGGTGCTGCTGTGGTCGTGTCTGATCGCTGCGCTGATCTTCTTTACTGCCGGGCCAGTCACGTACCTCTCTGTGCGCCGCACCGATGTGGTCTACCTGACCGAGATTATCGCGATCACGCTCCCATTTAGTGTGCTCTATAGTATTCAAACAACGCTCCTGCGCCTCAAGACAGCTGTCTGGCGCGCAAACATCCTGGCCTTTCTCTATATTATTGTCTTTGCTGCAAGCAATGTGACGTTTATCGTCCTGCTCGACTGGGGCAGCCAGGGCGTCTTCTGGTCGTATCTCGTCACCTACAGCAGCACCAGCCTTGCCGCACTCGCGCTGGCCCCCGATGCAGTTCGTAGCTGGCCTAGCTTCAGCCTGATGCGCAAGCTGTCGCAAACCGGCGCGCTCCTGGTGCCAACAGGTCTAGCCGTCTGGTTGCTGGTCTATATCGACCGACCGATCATGATCTATCTGGGCATCACCACAGCCCAGATCGGCATCTATGCTATGGCCTATAAGCTCGCCTCAATGCTTGCTGTGGCCCTACAGGCCTTTTATGCGGCCTGGCTCCCCTTTGCCATGGAAATCAAGGACTCGGAGACCGCCCCGCGTACCTATAGCAAGGTGCTCACGTACTTCGCTGTGCTTGGTCTAGGCTTAGCACTCTGCATCAGTCTGTTCTCACACGAGGTGTTTGTACTCTTTACAACGCCCGACTTTCTCCCCGCCGAGAACTACGTGTGGCTGCTGGCACTCGTGCCGCTCACCAGTGGCATGCACTCGATTGTTACGGTCGGCCTCTACATTAGCAAACGGCTCGGTCAGCTCAACTGGACTGTTTCGGCAGCAGCGGCCGCAAACATCGCCCTCAATCTGCTGCTCATTCCATTCTTAGGCGTCATGGGTGCCGCAGTAGCTACGGCAGTTGGCTATGTTCTCTCGCCGCTGCTGAGCGCTTTTGTCGCCCAACGTGTGCATCCCTTCCCATTCGAGTGGGGCAGGGTGCTGCGTATCTTTGTCGTGTATCTGCTGCTCAGCGGCTGTGGCGTCTTCTTAGGCAGCCGCACAGAGGTTATGTCGCTACTGCTGCGCGCTGGCCTGCTCTTCAGCTATGTCCCCCTGCTCATCATGCTACGCACCTTTGAGCCGTGGGAGCTACAGCTTGCCCGCAAAGCCGTGCTCAAACCGCGCTATCTTTTGCGCTGGATAACTCACTCGTAGTGTGCGCGCTTATCAGTGCGGCGTAGTCCAACGTCTTTAAGTGAAAAAAAAGCGCTGTGCTTAAGCGCGCGTGGTTCAGCGTTGGAGTCTGCACGTGCGCGCAGCGCTCGCAGCAGAGTCGCGGCCCAGCACGCGGTCGGACCAGCTCTCTGCCACATGCAGCGCGGCCCGACACTTATTCTTCCAGCGCTGTATCCGCTACGACAAGTGGCTGCGGCAGTGCCGGATGCTGGAGCAGCGCCAGCAGGATCTGCTGATCAAGCGCCGAGGTCGATGGAGCCATCGACGGCTCCGTCAGCACAAGTGCGTCACGCAGTGCGCCATTGATCACCGGCGAAACAACGACCGTCCCGTCAAGCAGCATGGTCGCTGGTCGCCCAATATTGGCGCTGCTAAAGCGGTACAGCGCCGCCTGGGCGTCTGGCGCAATGGCCAGCTCAAGCGCAGGCATAGCGCGCGTGTCGGTGACGGCCTGCGTCGCCGCCCGGTCAAGCCCCTCTGCGCCCACGATTGTTTGATATACGACGCTACAGTCCAGCCACGCCGACGTGCCTTGCGGCGGCGTGGGATGCTCGCTTGTGCACACATAGACATCGTTTGGCAAAACCTGCCCCTGTGGATCAATGATCTCGAACACGCCTGCCTTCGTGAGCAAGCTTTGCTCTGTGGCGAGCGCAAAGTCAGCGGGCAGCTTAACAACCAGCGCTTGATCGCTGGCCTGCTCGAGCGCGTGTGCAACACCACGTGTGTTCAGACGCTGGTCAAGCACAGCGCGCACGCTGGCCCATTCGCTGTCGCTCAGCGAACCTGTAGCTGGCTGCAGCGTAACGTGCAGCGGCAGCTGCGGCTGCGCGGCACAGGCTGCGAGCAGCCAAGCCAGCCCTACAATCCCGATCCAGCGATACATCAGCGTTGCCCCTCAATACTACAAACAGATCACCATGAAAGATTAACAAAAAAAGCGAGTAGCTGTGCGCTACTCGCTTGTGTTTGGCTCCCCGACTAGGACTCGAACCTAGGACCCACTGATTAACAGTCAGTTGCTCTACCAACTGAGCTATCGGGGAATATCTCGTTGACGGGAGTGAAGTATAGCAGATAATCGGCATTTGTCAAATTCGCAGCAAGCGCCCTGAGCGGCTGCTTGGCCGAGGTCAAGCAGTGCACGGCGGACGGAGTTCATAGTGGCACGCGGTGTGCTGTCACATACGCTGTAACACGAACCGGCTGCTGAGTCAAGCACCGTAGGTGGTTATCCTCTCACGGTTTCTTCACGAAAATGCGCTTGACGCTGCTAGAGCCACTGCTTATAATTCAAACAAGCTTAATTCCAGGGTTGGAAGGAGCGTCCTCTATGAAAATCTACGTTCAATATATGTCCCCGTAAGAGCGACACCGGCTGTTATGCCTGTGTCGCTGTTTTGTTTTTGCTCCCGCCAGGCAGCGCGCCTGTGGAGCCTTAGAGCAACAGGAGGTCGTCAATGCAATCAGACCTGATTGGCAAGATTGAAAAAGCCCGCCGCTACGCCCAAGAACCCGAGCGCATTAAGCTGCACAGCATGAGCGCAACCTTCCGCGGCGGCAACGACCACAATATTACGCTCGACGATGGAAACTGGAGCTGCGACTGTCATTTCTTTAATCGCTGGCAAACCTGCTCTCATGTTATGGCTCTACAGCGCATGCTAGAGCCGATGCTCTCAGAAGACGCCCGCCGCGCTGGCTCGCCGTTCTCATTCAGCGAGGTCGCCGAAGCCGTCGGTTAATCATCGTAGGGGCACCAGCTTTCACTAAGGCTGGTGCCCGCTCCTTGCCACCGCGACTCAAAACACCACTTCAGGCCCCACACCGCATCACAGCGCCGCCATCCGCCGCTAGAGCGCTCCGTAGACGCGCAAAAGCAACAGAAGCAGCAAAAAGCTTTATGGTATAATGCGCCTCGCAAGGAGGTACTATGACGGATGGAATCCACCCGGCCCGCACCCGCTTTGCTCCAAGCCCCACCGGCTTTTTGCATATCGGTAGTTTGCGGACGGTGCTGTTTAACTGGCTATGGGCGCACCACACCGGCGGCCAATTTATCCTGCGCATCGAAGATACCGACCGTAAGCGCTTTGTGCCTGGGGCCGAAGAGCAGCTGATCGAGTCGATGCAGCTGATTGGACTGATGTACGATGAAGGGCCACACATCGGCGGCCCCTACGCACCGTATCACCAGTCACAGCGCCTCGATATCTACCATCAGCATGCCGCCGAGCTTGAGGCCAAAGGCGTTGTGTATCGCTCCTATGCAACCGCCGAAGAGATCGAACAAATCAACGCCCAGCGCGTGGCCAATAAACAAGAGAAGCTGCTCTCATTTCGCAACCTGCCCGGCGTCGACGACGCTGCTCGCGCCGCCGCCGGTGCGCCATATACGCTGCGCTTCAATCTGCGCCGCGAGGGCCAAACAGTGCTCAATGACCTGATTCGCGGCCAGATTGTCTTCGATAACAGCAATCTGATCCCCGATCCGGTCTTGCTCAAGTCCGATGGCTATCCCACCTATGCGCTAGCCGCCATCGTCGATGATCACATCATGCAGATCAGCCATGTTCTGCGCGCCGACGAGTGGCTGCCCTCATCGCCAGTCCACATCCAGCTCTACGAGGCGTTTGGCTGGGAGCAGCCAATCTGGGTGCACGTGCCACAGGTGCTCGGCCCGGATGGCAAAAAGCTCTCCAAGCGCCATGGCGACACGTCGGTGACCGAGTATCTGAAGGATGGCTTCCTGCCCGAGGCGATCGTCAACTATCTGGCCTTGATCGGCTGGTCATACGATGATAAAACTGAAATCATGACCACTGCTGAGCTGATCGAGCGCTTCGATCTCAACCGGATCAAGCCCTCTGGCGGTGTCTTTGATCGCGAAAAGCTGCTGCACTTCAATGGTGTCTATCTGCGTGGCTTAGCTATCGACGAGCTGGCCCGCCGCGTTGCACCATACCTAGAGCAGGCCGCCATCGTCAGCAGCCCCCCAAGCACTGCCGAGATGCAGCGCTTGGTCGAGGTACTACCGCTAGTTCAAGAGCGCCTGAAGCTGCTCAGTGAAGCGCCTGAAACGCTCGACTTTTTCTTTCAGCGGCCCGCACTGGCCGATCCAAAGCTGTTGGTGCCCAAAAAGACCGACCCGGCCCAGGCTGTTGTAATCCTTCAGCGCGCTCACGCAGCCCTCGCCAGCCTCGATCAGTGGGATCTCGCCACTCTCGAGGAGCGGCTGCGCGCCTTGACCGAGGAGCTAGGGCTGAAAACCGGCCAGGTTTTCATGGCGATCCGCGTCGCGATCTCCGGTCGCACCGTCTCGCCAGGGTTGTTCGAAACGCTCGTTGCGGTCGGTCAAGAAGAAACGCTGGTTCGTCTCGACAATGCAGCTACGGCGCTGGCCCAATCGCTGGCTGTTTCTTGAGGAGGAAAACCGATGACAATTGATGAAGCTCTGAACGAGATGACGGAATTGATCAAAGGTGTCGCACCCGATGCTGTGCTGCGCACAAAGAAACGCGGCAGCGAAGAGCTGGTCATCCGCGCCTATGTGCCCGCCGATTGCGAAGATGCGGTCCGCGAGGCAACGCGCCCCCGCTCTGTTGAGCTGCTCACCTCCGATGGCCTCGATGTGCAGGTTATCACCTACGATATTTCTACATCGCTACCGCCCGAAGAAGAAGCCTAGCCTGATTTCCATCTGCGCCAATGGCTTAAAGAGCGACGGAGACCGTAGCGGCCTCCGTCGCTCTGATTTTGTGGCGTAGTGCCTGCTTATCCGCGCGAGCGCTCTTTCAGGTTTTCGTTGTTTTGTTTGGACTGATTCTGCTTATTCTCGTCCTGGCTCTCGCTCTCTGAGCGCACGTGTAGGTGGTTATGAATATCCTTCAGGCCCGAGATACCATCGATCGCATCTTCGATGCGCCGCTTGTCACGGCGATCTTGCACGGTGCCCTCCAGCGTCACCTCGCCACTGTTCACCTTCACCTCAACACCGCTCGCGTCGATGCCTCCATGGTGGGTCAGCGCCTCACACACATCCTCACGAATGCTGTCATCGTTGCGCTGGTAGTTTTTGGGGCCTTTACCGCTATGCTCACCTGACGACGATCCCCAGTTGCGCTGGCCCCAGAAGCCTTGCCGGGCGCTATCATAGTCGCTGCCACCACGGCTGTAGTCGCCGCGGCCATAGTCGCGCTCATTGCGCCGGTTGCTGCCGCCATAGGTGCTGTAGTCCTGGTTGTTCATGTTGGAGCCGCGATCATAGTCGCTGTAGCCACCGCCCTGGTTGTAGCCGCCGCTGCGGCCATAGTTGCCAGAGCCACCTTGGTTATAGCCACCACCGCCACCATAGTAGCCACGATCATAGTCGCTGTTGTAGCCACCGCCGCCACGGCCGTAGTTGCCACGATCATAGTCGCGATCATAGCCACCGCCCTGGCTCTGGTTGTAGCCACCGCCGCTGCGGCCATAGTTGCCACGATCATAGTCGCGATCATAGCCGCCGCCCTGGCTTTGGTTGTAGCCACCGCCGCCACGGCCATAGTTGCCACGATCATAGTCACGATCATAGCCACCGCCCTGACTTTGGTTGTAGCCACCGCCGCCACGGCCGTAGTTGCCACGATCATAGTCGCGATCATAGCCACCGCCCTGGCTTTGGTTGTAGCCACCGCCGCTGCGGCCATACTCGCGGCTGCGGCCCCAGCTACGATCATTGTTCATCTCATAACCGTAATCGCGATCATTGTTCCAGTCGCCACCGCCGGAAGATGCGCGATTACGTCCGCTCCCCATGCGATCATTGTCGCGGTCATAGCGGTCATCGTTCATCCAACGATTGCGGTCATTGTTACGGTCAGCCATTCGTTTCTCCTTCTGCTAGTCCAAGTAAGCATCATCGCTTACTCACCCTTAAGTGCTAGCAGAGAGTATGCCGAAAGATTCATCTATTTAGCTACGCTATGGCTGCTGAATTTAGGCGCTAAACATGCTCTAGGAGCCTGTGCACCCACCATACTAGCGCAATCGCGGCTCCTAAAGCATTGATGAATATCTGATTAATAAGGGGGGATGCTCCACGCAGCGGCCTAGTACCAGCGAGCTACTTCAGCCAGCGCGCCGCCGCCGTCGGCAGCTCGCTCAGCGGCCGTCGCGATACTGTGCACTCTGGCAGCGAGTTGATGAACATCTGGCCGTAGCGCTTCGAGAGCAAGCGCCGATCAAGCACCACCACAATCCCGCGATCCTCCTTCGAGCGAATCAAACGCCCGAAGCCCTGCTTGAAGCGCATGATCGCCTGTGGCACCGCATACTCGGTAAATGGGTCGTCGAAACCCTCCGAGCGTGCGCTGAACACTGGATCGCTCGGCACATTAAAGGGCAGCTTGGTGATCACCAGCACACTCAGCGCGTCGCCTACCACATCCACCCCCTCCCAAAACGAGGCGGTGCCGAGCAGCACGGTGCGCGGGTCTTCCTTGAAGCGCTGAATCAGCGAGCGCCGTGAGCCGTCGAAGCCCTGCGCCAGCGTGGCAATCTGCTGCTGCTCCAGCGGCTCTTGGATGCTGTGATACGTTTGACGCATAGCCTGGTTCGAGGTGAACAGCGCGAGCGTGCGCCCCTCGGTTGCCTGACATAGCTTGATCAGCGTATCCTCCAGCACACGCTGATAGTTGCGCTCGTTTGGCTCGGGCATGTTTGTGGGCAGGTAGACCAGCGTCGACTGCGCGTAGTCAAACGGCGAATCCAGCTGTAGCTCGCTCGCTTGCGTCAGACCCAGTCGCGCCCGCGGGTACTCGAACGACTGGTTGATCGATAGCGTCGCCGAGACCAGCACGCTGGTGCGCTTCTTCAGCCAGAGGTCTTCTTCTAGCAGCGCGCCAACATCGATTGGTGCAGCATCCAAGCTTAGCTCGTTGCTGCGCTGGTTCAGCGTCAGCCACGCCACCATCTCTTCGTTGCCAAAGACAATCACGTCGATGTTCGACTGCACCGTGTCGGCCAGCGCAATCAGGCCCTTGACGCGCGCAAGCAGGCCCTCGTAGTCGGCAATGTCACGGTTCTCCAGCGGCTCCAGATAATTAAGGAAGCGCGTGAGCCGATCACTGAGGCTCTGCAGGCTCATGCTCAGCGCCTCCCAGTGCTGCTCGACCGCCGCCCACTCCTCGCGCCGGCGAATCTTTGGCGTCAGCCGCAGGCGTGGATCGTACTGCGTCACGCTGCGATCATGCTGCATCACCGTGAGTAAGGTGGCAAACAGGCTGGCGGCCGCCTCACGGCCACGCTCAACTGTTGGCATAATCTCGGCGCTTAGGTCCTCCAGCCGCTGGCGATCCTTGGGCGCAACGGTGCTCAGTCGAAACTGGCTTGGCCAGTCGGCCAGCAGCCCCTGCACCAGCTTGGGGCCGCCCGCCAGATGGATCTCGTTGAAGAAGGTCGCTAGCTCGCCCTGGCCAATCGAAAACCCTAGCTGGTCGGTGGCCACATCCTCCAGGTTATGCGCCTCGTCGATGATCACCCGCTCGTAGCGCGGCAGAATGCCTGGCGCACGCACATCAGAGAGCAGCAGGGCATGGTTGGCCACAATCACATGTGCCGCCTCGGCCTCTTGGCGCGCCTTGAAAAAGAAGCACTGGCTGTACAGCGGGCAGCGCTGGCGCAGACAGAGGTCAGGATGCACGTTTACGCTGTTCCACACCGGCATCTCGTTGCGCATCAGCAGCAGCTCAGAGCGGTCGCCGCTCTGGGTTGAGGGCAGCCAGAGCTGAATCTTCACCAGCGCCCGTGTCTCATCATCGCTGTGGCTTGGCTGGGCGCGCAGCGACTCGTAGCGCTTGAGGCAGAGGTAGTTCGAGCGACCCTTGAGCTGCACAGCCTTCAGCGGCGGCAGATCGGCATTCCAGGTCGGTAGAATCTTCTGCAGCGCCGGGATGTCCTTCGTGCACAGCTGATCTTGCAGGTTGATCGTGTTGGTGGAGATCACGACGCGCTCGCCGCGCTGCAGCGCAAACACCGCCGCCGGCACAAGATAACCCATGCTCTTGCCGGTGCCAGTGCCGGCCTCCACCAGCAGCGCATCATCCTGATTAAACGCCCGCGCCACCGCCACCGCCATCTCGGCCTGCTGCGGCCGCGACTCATAGCCGGCAAACGTGCGGCTCAGCTCCCCGTCGGGCGCGAAAAAATCGGCGATCAGCGCCTCCTCGAGCGGTGTGACATCGCCGGTTGGCTCTAGCTCCGGCGGGCGCTGCCAGCTGCGCGTGTCGGGCTGCACTGGCGCTTGCCAGAGCGTTTTGACCCGTCGGCGCGCCAGATCATTGAACAGCGTGCCCACCGACCAGTTCAGCTTCTGCGTCATCTGCGCGATCTCGTGGATCTCGCCTACCGACAGGTCAGCCAGCCGATCTAGCAGGGCCACGAACACCTGGCGACTCACATCGGCATCGGCCAGCGCTCGATGCGCATCTGGATGCGCGATCTGCAGATGTGCGGCCAGCGTGCTCAGCGTATAGTTGGGCAGCTGCGGCACCAGCAGCGTCGCCAGCTCAAAGGTGTCATAGTAGGGCTGGCTCACGCGCAGGCCCTGCGCGGCCAAAAAGCGCAGATCGCCGTCCACGGAGTGGCCAACGATGGGATAGCTCTTGATAAAGCGTGCCAGATCGGCCCCCACGTCGTTGAAGGTCGGCGCATCGGCGACATCCTCCGGCGTGATGCTGGTCAGGCGCGTGATTTTGATCGGGATAACCTGCCGCGGCCGCACCAGCGTCTGAAACGTATCCAACACTTCCACGCCCCGAAATTTGACCGCACCAATTTCAATAATCTCATCGCGCCCTGGCTCCAAGCCAGTCGTCTCCAAATCCAGGGCAATGTAGGTTGGTTCCACAGCAATGCTCCTTAATCAGTCCAGGCAGACTCGGTCATTATACCCCATCACACGAACACTCGTTCCAGTTCGCTGGATCGCTGCGCCGATTGTAGCCGCTGCACAGCCCAGTGCGCTAGCCACACACCAACGCTAGCGCACGCCGATTGTGATCCAGTCCGCAGTGCCTCTCGGCCACGCCGCCTAGCTATTTTTTAGATCGAACAGCGCTATGGTAATGCCAGCGTCAGCGCGTGCGCCCGCTCCGCTGCTGCCAGCCCGCCCGCTCTTTCCTCCACAGCCTAGCGGCTCCACCCCACCACCTCCGTGCGATGGGGTACAGTGTGCGCTAGGCTATGCACACGCCGTTGTGCGCATCCAGCAGCGTAGATCCAAGCGCAAGCCGCACGTGGTGTTAGGAGAGAAAAGCCAGGTCACGTGCCGCCGCCGCAGCATCTGGATGCAGCAGAGCTAGCTGATGCTTTGGCTGCAAGCGCTGCCGGCCTGCACCTACGGAGGAATTCATAGCTTCGACACCAGCCGCAGCCGCTGCGCGTTAGCAGGCAGGAGTACGCTGCCAGCTGGTTGCAGCGCTCGCTTGCGGTGATAGTGATCAGCGGCCTAGCATCCGAACCGGCCCGATGCACAAAAGGCAATGCAGTGCTGGGCTTGTGCTGCAACTTTTCGCCTAGTCGCCAGCGTCATACCAGCAGGCGAGCTTGCGCTACCGGAGCGCAGGCTCGCCTGCTTTCACAACACAGCAGTACCCACCGCCGCTCAGCAGCCTTCACAGAAAATCTAGCACGCAGCAGCACAGCCTTGGTGCCTCGCAGCTGCCGCACCCACCAGTCGCACCGCGTCGCTACCAGAATATGGCGCGTTCGACCTGCCCGCAAGGATCACGTG
>JABXJS010000099.1 GCA_013538855.1 Herpetosiphonaceae bacterium | reverse complement strand
GAGCTATGGCTCGTGCTTGCCGCCCATCCGCTGATCACCAGCGCTGCGTGCTCGCGTGATCAGCACCGATGCAGAAATGGCGAGTCGCTCTCGCTGCGTGCGTCTGCTGTTTCACTGTCTGCGCCGTGCTGCGGTCCGCGCAGAGCTATAGCTCGTGCTTGCCGCCCATCCGCTGATCACCAGCGCTGCGTGCTCGCGTGATCAGCGGATGGGTGAGCGCAGGATGCAGCGACCTAGGCTGATTCGGTGGCCTAGTACCTGCATAGATCGAATAAGAAAGGAGGTGGGCCATGCTTCCCCAAACACCACTAACGGTACTGTTCGATGGCAGCTGCGGCTTCTGTACACTCATCGCCAAAACATTAGGTCAACTTGATCGCCATAAGCGGCTAGAGCTGGTGCCGTACCAGCAAACCGGTGTGCCGGCGCGGTTTGGGCTACGCACAGAAGAGTGCGAGCGCTCGGTGTGGGCCATCGATGCGGCGGGGCGGGCTTGGCACAGTGCAGCCGCCGTGAACACGATTATCAGCGTTCTGACGGGCAACTCGGCACTGTGGTGGCTGTATGAGCGCCGCTGGGTTGGCTGTATCGAAGAGAAGCTCTACCGCTTGGTGGCGCGCAACCGCAGCCACTTCCCCGGCATCACCCCTTTCTGTGAGCGCCACCCTGAGCAGTGCGGTCTGGAGACAGAGCGCGTGGTATAATGCCGATAGTTTAAGCTAGAGGAACTGAACCATGCCCAATCTCGGTGCCCACGTCTCAACTGCGGGCGGTCTGCACACGGCCTTCGAGCGCGCTGCCACCGCAACCTGCAACGTGGTGCAAATCTTCTCCAAGAATCAGCGCCAGTGGAACGCCAAGCCGCTCACCACGAGCGACATCGATCAGTTTCGCAGCGCCCATACTGCGTGGGGCGGCGGCCCGCTGATCGTCCACGACTCATACCTGATCAACATGGCCAGCCCTGACGACGCGCTGTGGGAGCGCTCGATCGCTGCATTTCAGGTCGAGCTTGAGCGCTGTGAGCAGCTTGGTGTCCAGGCCCTGGTGACCCATCCTGGTGCACACGTTGGAGCCGGCGAGGAGGCTGGGCTAGAGCGCTTTGGTGCAGCACTGCGCCGCATCCTAGATCAAGGCAGCGGCGGCACAACCAAGATCTTGCTTGAAACCACCGCCGGCCAAGGCACCTGTCTCGGCCACAGCTTCGAGCACCTAGCGCGGCTAATCGAGCTAAGCAATGGCCATGAGCGCGTTGGTATCTGCTTTGACACCTGCCACGTGCTCGCCGCAGGCTACGACTTTCGCACGCCTGCGACCTACGCTGCAACCTTTGCCGAGCTAGAGCGCCTGGTGGGACTTGAGCGCCTGCAAGCCTTTCATCTCAACGACTCCAAAGGCGACCTTGGCAGCCACCTTGACCGCCACACACATATTGGCGCAGGCAATGTGGGGCTGGAGGGGTTTCGCCTGATCATGAATGATCCGCGCTTTGCCCATATTCCGATGGTGCTTGAGACGCCCAAAGAGCCGGACGAAACCGCAGATCAAAAGAATCTTCAGACGCTCCGTGATCTACGTGAGCAGTCACCTGCCTAAGGGGAGTTGTATGAAACCATTGCACAAGCGGCTGATCGGTGCCCTGATTGGCGTGGCAGCGCTGATTATCGTAATTCGGCGGCGGATGCAGCCGATTCAGCCAACACCGCTCCTGCCCCAGCCTGCACCACCACCGCCAGAGCCGCCGCGCATCGTGCTGCCAGCAGAGGTTGTCAACGGCTCCGATGGCGTGCCCGAGGCCGAGGTTCCCGCTGAGATCGTGCTCAATGTCCCCGCCGAGGCCGAGGAGGTCGCCGCAGAGGAAGAGCCGGTCGCAGATGAGGCGGTCGAAGAGGAGCCGCTAATCGAGATGGAGGTCGGTGGTGCCAGCCCAGCGCCAGCACGCCCGCCTGCCGCACCAGCAGCCGACGCAGATGCGGACGCGGCCGAAGACGACGGCGAGGAGCTTGATCCAAACCAGCCGCAGGCCTACTGTGTGTCGTGCCGCGAGAAGCGCCCGATGGAGGACGCCCACGAGGAGACGCTGGACAATGGCCGCCCTGCCCTGCGCGGCACCTGCGCCGTCTGTGGCTCCAAGATGGTGCGCTTCCTGCCCAAGCGGAAAGACAACGCCTAATGCAGCGGGTTTTCTTAGTGCGCCACGGTGAAAATCCCGCCAACTTGACCCACGAGTTCTCACACCGCCATGTCGACTACTCCCTAACCGAGCGCGGCGTCGAGCAGGCCATCGCCACCGCTCGCTACTTGCAAGATCACGCTGTTGATGCAATCTTCGCGTCGCCGCTCAAGCGCGCCTATGAGACCGCCGCGATCATCGGCGAGGTCGTCGGCCGCCCAGTGACCGTGCTAGAGGAGCTGCGCGAGCTCAATGTCGGCGCGCTAGAACACCTGCCCCCTACCGAGGAGAACTGGGCACTGCACAACAGCATTATCCTGCAGTGGATGCAAGGTGCCCACGACCTCACCTTTCCTGGTGGCGAAAACTATCACACCCTCGTGCAGCGCATGCAGCAGGTGCTCCACACAATCAAGGAGCGTAGTCAGCGCACCAATGTTGTCGTTGGCCACGGCGGTATCTTCGGCGCAACGCTCCCCACCTACTGTGAGGTCACCGACCTGCACATGCTGTGGGACAATCCCAACTGCTCGATCACCGAGCTGGAGCTGCATCCAGGCCCAGCGCTGCGCGCCAAGCTGCTGCGCTGGGCCAGCTGCGCGCACCTCGACTAGTGCAGCTGGCGATTAAACTGGAGCGCGGGCAGCGGCACTGTGGCCGCTGCCCGCGTTGCTTTTGCCAGCCCCGGCTAGGGCACAAACACCGCAACCTGCTTAGGCTGCATATCGCAGGTGAGGCTACCGCCGCTGACCGTCACCATGCCACTGCCAAGCGCATCTGAGAGCTGCGTGCCATCAGGGAGATCGGTCAGCCCCGCAGCCACAAACGATTTCGCATCCCAAAGATTGTTGACACAGACAACCACCGTATCTGCTCCGCTCGTGCGCTGGAAGGCCCAGCCACCGGCATCGATAAAGCGATCTGCCGCTGCGCCGCGTGTAAGCGCCGGATGCGCCTTGCGCACACTGTTGAGCTGCGTCAGCCAAGCGTAGGTCGGACTGGCAGCATCAAAGGAATCAAACATATCCTCGCGATTGTTGGGGTCTTTGCAGCCAGCAAACTGCTGCTCAGTGCCATAGTACACGATGGGAATGCCGCGAACGGTAAACAGCACCGCCAGCGCCTGATGCAGCTGGGCCAGCTTGTTGTCATCTGGCCCGCCGGTCGCCAGGCACATAAAGCGCTCGACATCGTGGTTATCAAGGAAGGTGCCATTGGTGTGCACATTGCGATAGAGCGCGTCGCGCTCGAAGAGGCGCTGAATATTCTGCAGCGGATTGCCCCCAAGCAGGGCCAGCTTGGCCGCGTTATAGAACGGATAGTCGATGACCGCATCAAGGTAGTTGGTGTAGTCGGCGACATAGTCAACATCGTTGCTGAACACCTCGCCCATCGTGTGCGTGCTTGCTGCCGCGTCGAACGCGCCCAAGAAATCCTTAGGCAGGTGCTTCGCCGTGTCAACGCGCAGGCCGTCCAGACCAGTCGCGCTGTGCAGCCAATCAATCCACTTCAGCAGCTCGGCGCGTGTGGCGGGATTCTCCTGATTCAGGTCGTCTAGGCCCAGCAGATCGCCCTGCTCCACCTCTTGCTGATCGCCATAGTTTTCGATATTGCCCCGATTATGGTACCAGGATGGATCATCGAAGGGCGGCGCAGCGTGCGATCCAGGCAAGAAATCGCCGGTGTGGTTGGGCACAACGTCGATCATCACCAGCATATCGCGCTGATGTGCCTGCTCAACGAGGCGCTGCAGATCGGCGAGCGTGCCGAGATGCGGGTCGATCTGATACAGATCATACTGCCAGTAGCCGTGAAAGGCGTTGGGGCTGCGCTGGAGTGTCACCGGCGTGATCCAGATCGCATCGAAGCCCATACCCTTGATATAGTCGAGCTGGTCGATCACACCTTGAAAGTCACCGCCATGCCAGCGGCGCGGATCGCTGCGATCACTCGCAAAGCCAGCTGCATTATCGTTGGACGGCTCGCCGTTGCTGAAGCGATCGGTCATAATGAAGTAGATCGAGCGACCAACCCACAGCTCGTCGGAGGCGGTGAAGGTTGGCTCAGTCAACGGCGTACTTGTCGCTACGGCGCTAGCGGTAGGCGCTGGCGCTACTGTCGCTGATGGCGTAGGCGCAGCAGCCAACGACGTCGCAGTGGCAGCAGGCAGCGAGGGCGTCACCGCAGCTGGAGCGCCACCGCAGGCCACCAGCGTGAGTGCCAGCAGGATCATACAAACAAGTCGGCGTAGCATACGCATCTCCCTAGTCTACAGCGTGCGGATCAAAATTAACCCATTCGATATCGGGCACCTGTGCAAACCGCCGCGCCATCACCGCCAGCGCCTGCTGATTGCTATCGATCAGCATAAAGCGCCGGTCTAGCTCCAGACAGGCCGCGCCGGTGGTGCCGCTGCCAGCAAAAAAATCCAGCACCAGCGCACCAGGCTGCGAGGAAGCCTGAATAATACGGCGCAGAATGCCGAGCGGCTTTTGGGTTGGATAGCCGGTGCGCTCTGCTCCATTGGTGGGCACGATGGTATGCCACCAGCAGTCGGTGGGCAGCTTGCCGCGTGCGGCCTTCTCCGGCCCAACCAGGCCCGGAGCCATGTAGGGAATGCGATCAACAGCCTCGCTATCAAAAAAGTACTGCTCGGGGTCTTTAACGTAGAAGAGAATGGTATCATGCTTAGCTGGCCACTTGCGCTTCGAGCGCCCGCCATAGTCATAGGCCCAGATGATCTCGTTGAGAAAGCAGTCGCGGCCAAAGATCTGATCGAGCAGCACCTTACAGTAGTGCACCTCGCGGTAGTCCAAGTGCACATAGAGGCTGCCGTGGGGAGCCAGCACCCGCCAGGCCTGCTCTAGGCGCGGCTGCAGAAAGGCGATATAGTCATCGAAGCTATCGGCGTAGCTCTGCGAGCCAACATTGACCGAGCGATAGCGCTGGCCCTGAAAGCCGATGCGATCGCCATCATCGGCGCGCACCGTTTTAATCCGCGTGCGCGCCTGCTCCTTGCCAGTGTTGAAGGGGGGATCGACATAGATCAGGTCAACGCTGGCGGTAGGCAGCTGCTCAAGCACGGTCAGGTTATCAGCGTAGTGGATTGAATGCATAGCGCGATCCTGCGATAAAGAGAAAACCGCCCGCTGCATACACAACGGGCGGCCGGCTTAGGCAAGCCAACAATCGACCTTAGAGCTGATCGACCAGCACCACAAACACGGCGGTGGCCGCCATCGTCGCCAGCGAGACGGGGAGCAAGCGCTTCCAGCCGAAGTCCATCAGGCGGTCGTAGCGAATACGCGGGAACGTTGCGCGCACCCAAATCGAGAGGAAGAGGAAGAAAATAATCTTCACCAGCATCACGATAAACGAGATGAGCGCGCCCCAGTTGCCGCCGATGTTCTCGAGGCCTGGGAAGCGCCAGCCGCCGAGGAAGAATGTCGCCGCCAGGGCGCTCATGGCGATGAGCTTCATATACTCAGCCATGAAGAACAGCGCAAACTTCATGGAGCTATACTCGGTGGCGTAGCCGCCGACCAGCTCCTGCTCAGCCTCGACGAGGTCAAATGGCGCGCGGGTCACTTCTGCCGTCGCCGCAATCAAGAACACGATGAAGGCTAGCCAGCCAGTTGGTGTAAAGATAAACCAGCGCGGAATAAAGCCGAGATACGTCCCAGCCTGCGCATCGACCATCGTCGTCAGATTGAGCGAGCCAAGCCCATCGCCGCTCGGATTATGCCACGCGGTGAGCATCACCGGCACCAGCACCGTCAGGCCAAAGGCCAGCTCATAGCTGATCATCTGCGCCGCCGAGCGCACGCCGCCGAGCATCGAGTACTTATTGTTCGAGGCCCAGCCAGCCAGCGTGATGCCATACACACCTATCGACGTGACCGCCAGCAAGTAGAGCAGGCCAATATCGATGTTGGCAAAGGTCAGCGTCACACGCTCGCCGAAGAAGACGAAATCTTTGCCTAGCGGAATCACCGCAAAAATGATCACCGCAGGAATGGTAGCCAGGATCGGAGCCAGCGTATAGACCCAGCGATCCGCGTCGGCAGGCATAATGTCCTCTTTGAACATCAGCTTGACGGCATCGGCCAGCGGCTGCAGGAAGCCACGCGGACCGGCCTTGTTGGGACCGACGCGATGCTGCATGCGCGCCAGAATCTTGCGCTCCATCAGCGTGAGGTAGGCAAAGCCGGTCAGCGCCGCCAAGGCCAGCAGCACCGAATGAATAATCATAACCCAAAGCGACTCGTACATTTTAGCCCTCCGCCCGGCGGATCGCCACCGCCGTCACACCGGCCTCGACGACCGTTACCAAAGGCACACCCTGCACATGGAGCGGCACAAGCACAACGCCCTGCGGAGCCAAGCGGGTGCGCTGCACTGACAGCCGCAGCTCACCACGGCCAGAGGCAATGCTGATCACATCGCCATCCTTTAAGCCAAGGCTATCTGCATCGGCTGGGTTGAGCGCAGCCACTGGCCGCGCCTTACGATTGTTGAGCAGCGCAGATCCATTCAGCAGCGTCGAGTCGTCGTACAAAAACGGCGTAGCAATCAGCTTCCACGGCCGCTCGGCTGGCTGGCTAAACGTGCGCACGTTGAACGGCTGTAGGCTCAGCGTGCCGCCGTTTTCGGCCCCAGCCGGAACCTGCTTGCCCAGGCCGCCGGTGTTCTCATACGATGTACCATCGAAGTAGTAGGCCTCGTTCGGCTTACGGCCCCAGACACCAAGCGCGCTCTCCAGCGAGGCATAGCTGATGTGCTTGTACAGCGGCACGCTGGCCGCAATATCCATCAGGATCTCGGCAGGCGAGGCGTAGCTCCAGTCGGTGCGCTTGCGTGCCTGCTCCTCGGCGCGCCGAGCTTGGCGGCGGCTCTTGTCGCTAACATTGGCCGATGCGGCGATCACCGCCTCTGCCGACAGCTGCCGCGCCAGCGACTGCAAGATCTGCCAGTCTGGGCGCTGAGGTGCCACCGGGCGACGCGCCTGGCGGAAGCGCTGCACACGTCGCTCGGCGTTGGTGAAGGTGCCCTCGCGCTCGGCCACCGACAGCACCGGGAAGACAACATCGGCCAGCTGTGCGGTGGCGGTCAGGAACAGCTCCTGCACCACTACAAGGTCCACCTTCTTCAGGGCCTCAGCCAGGGTTGGATCGGCCTGAACCGGATCAAGGCCAGCAATGTACAGCGCCTTCATGCGTCCTTGGCGTGCGGCATCGAACATCTCGTGCGCCGCCATGCCCGGCTGCTTGAGTGCGCTGTAGCCAGGGCCACGATCCGGCCGCACGCCCATATCGAGCGCGCCGCGGGCATTTGCCCCTGGCACCAGGGCGACGAGGCCGCTGTTTGGCGCGCCAGCCTTGCGGGCCAGGGTCAAGATATTGGCCAAGCCAGCGGTCACACTGGTGCCAGCGCGTAGCGCCTCCTGGCCATAGAAGATGACCAGATTGGTGGCAGAGGCGAGCGCCTGATTGATCTTTTCCAGCGTTGGGCCATCGACACCAGCGTTAGCGACAGCGCGCTCAGCAGATGCGTTGGCCAGCACCCCGCGCAGATCACCGAAACCACGCAGCGCTGCACGCTTGCCCTCAGGTGGAACAGCATCGTACAGCGGCTTGAGCATGGCAGCGAGCACCTCGGTCTCGGCACCATAGCGATAGTGCAGCGTGTGCTCGGCGAAGCGATCCAGCTTTGTAGCACGCCCGTTAATGGTGATCAGCGTGCCGCCGCGCTTGGCAATATTGCGAATACGCAGCAGGTGCACCGGAGCCTCCTCCTCGGGATCGGCACCAAACACCAGCACCACCGTACCCTTGCCGAGCTGCATCAGATCGGTGCCGCTGGTTAGGCCATACTCTGCGCCAAAGTCATCGAGCGGCAGATCAAGCGCCGTGCCAGGTCGGCAGTCGATATTCGGCGAGCCAAGCGTTTCGCGGAAAAAGCGCTGGAAGGCGAAGAGGTCCTCGTTGGCCAAGCTTGGCCCAGCCAGGCCGCCGACAGCCTTGCCGCCAGCAGACTCACGGATACCATCTAGCTGGCGTGCGACCAAATCGAGCGCCTCCTCCCAGGAGGCTTCTTGCAGCTTGCCGTTCTTGCGCACCAGTGGAGTCGTTAGCCGCTCCGGTGATGCAACAAAGTGATGGGCAAAGCGGCCGCGGTCACAGATCCAGATCTCATTGACGGCATCGTTTTCACGCGGCATCACGCGCATGATCTCGTTGGCACGCATATCGAAGGTCATATTGCAGCCAACCGGACAGTGGTTGCACACCGTCGGCACCGGCTGAAGCTCCCAGACACGCGCCTTAAAGCGGAAATCGGCGGATGTGAGCGCGCCCACCGGGCAAATATCGGTGGTGTTGCCCGAGAACTTGCTATCAAACGCCGGATCAGACTTGGAGATAATCATCCACGAGCGCCCGCGGTTATCGAAGCCGAGCACCGGATCGCCAGCGATCTCATCTTGGAAGCGCACGCAGCGCGCGCACAAAATACAGCGCTCGCGATCAAGATAGATCAAATCGCCAAGCGGGATCGGCTTCTGGAAATGAACCTTATCGGAGTAGTCGAAGCGACTCTGGCCCGGCCCCCAGCCCATGGTTAAGTTCTGGAGCGGGCACTCGCCGCCTTTATCGCAGACCGGGCAGTCGAGTGGATGGCTGGTCAGCAGGGCCTCCAGCACGCCCTTCTGTGCGTGCTCGACCTCAGCATCTTTGGTAACCACAACCATACCCTCGCTCACCGGGGTAGTACAAGCGGTTTGCAAGCGCGGCATCATCTGGATGACCGGCTTACCATCGGTATCAAGCTCAACCTTTCCCGTACCGCGATCAACTTTCGGCGTACCGACTTTGACCAAGCACATGCGGCACATGCCCACCGGAGCCATCTTGGGGTGGTAGCAGAACACCGGGATCAGGTTTTCAATTTTACGCGCGGCCTCAACAACAACGGTTCCTTTCGGAACCGTCACTGACTGGCCGTCGATCGTCAGCGTGACCTCATCAGGCATTGTTGCTGCCCTTTCTCTAGCCCACCCCTCGGACGAAGGGCGAGAGCACACTACTTAATCTGCGCGGCGATCTCGTCGCGGAAGAACTTCACAGCGCTGTTGACCGCTGACACCGCCGAGTCACCGAGCGGACAGAAGCATTTGCCCAGCATCTGGCGACCGACATCGGACAGCAGCTCAATATCATCAGGTCGTCCGTGGCCCTCGTCGATACGCTCCCACACCTTGACCAGGAAGTGGGTGCCCTCGCGGCAGGGCGCACATTTTCCACACGATTCGTGCTTAAAGAACTCATCGACCCGCAGCGCGGCCTTGACCACCGAGACCGACTCGTCGAGCACCACAACAGCGCCTGAGCCAAGCATCGTTCCAGCGGCGGCCATATCGTCCCAGGTCAAAGGCGTATCGAGATGCTCAGGGGTGAGCCAACTCGACGAGGCCCCGCCGGGAATAATAAACTTGAGCGGCACGTTGGGATCGCGCATACCGCCCGCCCAATCGTAGATGAACTCGCGCATTGTAATGCCGAGCGGTATCTCGTAGTTGCCGGGATTTTTCACATGGCCGCTAATCGAGACAGCCTTCGTGCCTGGCGAGCGCTCGGTACCAAACGTGCGGTACCAGTCGGCCCCCTTCTCGATGATGCGCGGAACATTCGTCAGCGTCTCAACATTGTTGACGACGGTAGGCTTGGCATACAGGCCCGCCACAGCTGGGAAGGGTGGCTTGAGGCGCGGCTGGCCGATCTTACCCTCAAGGGACTCGAGCAGCGCCGTCTCCTCGCCACAGATATATGCGCCAGCGCCACGGTGCACATAGATCTCAATATCGAAGCCGGACTCAAACACATTTTTACCGACGAAGCCCTTGGCGCGCGCCTCGGCAATCTTTTGCTCTAGCAGCCGTGCGCCGTAGGCAAACTCGCCGCGGATGTAGATGTAGGCTGTATTGGCCCCAATGGCGAAGGCGCTGATGATGATGCCCTCGATCAACTGGTGCGGGTTATGGTCGATAATCTCGTGATTGTTGAATGTGCCAGGCTCACTCTCATCGGCGTTGACGATCAAGTACTTCGGAAAGATCTCGCGCGGCACAAAGCCCCACTTCACGCCGGTGGGAAAGCCAGCGCCGCCGCGGCCGCGCAGACCAGACTTCTTGACCTCGTCGACAATCGCCTGCGCCGACATCGTTGTCAAGGCCTTGCGCGCCGTCTCGTAACCGCCATGCTGTGTATACACCGCAATATCGGCGATATTGGCGATCTCGCGGTTGCGCAGCACAATATGTTCTTGAAGCTGTGTTTTCGGCATAACTCACCTTTTCGCGGCAAACAGAGCGTGGGAGTGAACGAAAGCCGCTCATCCCACGCTACTGCATCGTGCACAACGTCTAGTGTTCGGCAAAGCGACCAGAAATACTGATCTGTGCGCCGGACTCAACTTTGCGGCGGAGATCCTCAAGCAAGGCGGGCACCTTATCGGGCGTAACCTTGTAGTGAAACTCCAAGTTGGCCTGGAGGACAGGAGCCTGATCACAGGCAGCAATACACTTGACGCGGCGCAGTGTAAACATCTTATCGTCGGTGGTGTAGCCCGCCTTGACCTTGAGGCGCTGCTCAAGGTCGGCGACAAGCTCTTCGGCCCCGCAGAAGCAGCAGGGCACATCATCGCACACATCAAGGACAAACTTACCGACATCTTCGTTGTAGAACAAGGTGTAGAACCCGACCACCTCAAACACATCGGTGTACGGAAGATCCAGAATCTCAGCGACCTCACGAATTGAGGCATCATCGAGCCGACCATACGCATCTTGAGCGATGTATAGCACGGGCAACAGCGCTGAGCGCTTGGAAGGATAGCGCGCCAGAATGGCGTCGATCTCGTCGCGATATTTCTCGTATAACACGTCTGCTCCTTAAGCACGCCCTAGAACACGCGAGGCAACCAGCGCCGCCTCAGCAACTCCGCTTAGCGATCAACCTCTCCGAGCACTGGATCGAGGCTGGCGATCATGGCCACAAGATCGGCCACGAGCTTGCCCTTCGCCATATGCGGAAGGGCCTGGAGGTTGATAAATGATGGAGCGCGGAAGTGGACGCGCCACGGCTTAGGCGTGCCATCGCTCACCACATAGCAGCCGAACTCGCCGCGCGGCGACTCGATGCCCATGTAGGCCGAGCCACGTGCTGGGCGGAACCCTTCGGTCCACAGCTTAAAGTGATGGATCAGCGACTCCATGCTGTAGGTGATTTCGGTCTTCGGCGGCGGAGCAACCTTGCGATTATCGGTGATAAACGGACCGCCAGCGAGATCTTTTAGGCGTGCCAGCGCCTGGCGCATAATCTTGACACTCTCGCGCATCTCTTGCAGGCGGCACAGGTAACGATCATAGATGTCGCCATTGTAGAGCACCGGCACATCGAAGTCGTAGGTTTCATAGCCGCTATAGGGCATGGCCTTGCGCAGATCCCAGTTGACGCCGCTTGCGCGCAAGTTTGCGCCGGTCAGGCCCAGCGCCACAGCGTCTTCGTCGCTGACAACGCCAACACCTACCGTGCGCTCGCGCCAAAGCGGATTGCTAGTGAGCAAATCTTCGTACTCATCGATGTGCGGTGGGAAATAGTCGAGGAACTGCTCGACCGTTGGAATAAAGTCTTTGGGTATATCCCATGCCAAACCACCGACGCGGAAGTAGCTCGTCATCATGCGTGCGCCGGTGAGCATCTCAAAAATATCAAGAATATACTCGCGCTCGCGCAGCGCATACAGGAACACGCTCATCGCCGCCAAGTCCAGCGCGTGGGTGCCAAGCCAGACCAAGTGGGAGTTGAGCCGGGTCATCTCGAGCAGCAGCACGCGCAGCACCTGAGCACGCTCAGGCACCTCGATCTGCATCAACTTCTCTACTGCCGAGACATAGGCCATATTATTGGACATCGGAGCCAGATAGTCGATGCGGTCAGTTAAGACGATTGACTTTGTATAGGTCTTCGTCTCCATGGTCTTCTCTATGCCCGTGTGCAGATAGCCAACGTCAGGCGCGAGATTAACGACCGTCTCGCCAGATAGCTCAACAGCCAGGCGCAGCACACCGTGCGTTGATGGGTGCTGCGGACCCATGCTGAGAACCATACGATTTTCGCCCTCTTCATCTGGGCCGAGGTTGGCAGTCTCGGCAATCTGTGAAGGCGTAGGGATCTCAATTTCGGGATACTGTTGGGCTTGCATCACCATAGCGGTCACTCCTTCGCGAAGGGCTTATTGGCGTAGATCCAGTCCTCATTGTGGGTAAAGGCGACCTCTTCGTAGCCCAGCGGATGATCCTTACGCTGTGGGTAGCCCATCCAGTCTTCCGGCATCAGAATGCGCTCCAGGCCAGGGTGGCCAGTGAAGATGATGCCAAACATATCATAGGTTTCGCGCTCTTGATAGTTGGCGGTAGGAAAGAGACGGGTCAACGTCGGCACCGTCGGATCGTTTTCTGGCACACCAACGTGCAAAGCGATGCGCATCTGATTGGGAATGGAGGTGAGATGCACGACCACCTCAAAGCGCGGCTCGCGCCCCAGGAAGTCGACACCACATAAATTATTCAAAAATTTGAAGTTCAGCTCAGGCTCGTCGCGCAGCCAAGCGGCCAATTCAACGAGGTGCATCCGCCCCACTGTTAGCGCCAGATCGCCAGACTCATCGCCAATCACAACGCTAGGAAAACGCTGACTCACGCGAGCTTCCAGGGTTTTTCGATCAAGCATCGAGAGTCCTCTCTAGCCTAGTGGCTTCAAAGCACCGCGATGATGACCGGCAACGGTTTCATCAACACGAATCGGGCTACGATCAGCAGATCGCTGGTCGATCTTCTCGCCACGCACCTTCTGATGCAGCTGCAAGATACCGTCGATCAGCGCCTCGGGACGCGGCGGGCAGCCAGCCACATATACATCGACTGGCACAACTTCATCGACGCCTTGGACGACCGCATAGTTATTGTAGACACCGCCACAGGAGGCGCAGTCGCCCATGGCAATGACCCACTTCGGCTCAGGCATCTGATCATAGAGCCGCCGGAGCACCGGGGCCATCTTGCGGCTCACGCGGCCTGCCACGATCATCAGATCGGCCTGGCGCGGTGAGGCGCGCATAAGCTCCATGCCAAAGCGCGACATATCGTAGTTCGAGGCCTGCGCCGCCATCATCTCAATAGCGCAGCAGGCTAGGCCAAACAGCATCGGCCACATCGCATTGGTGCGGCCCCAGTTAACCACGCCCTCAAGCGTGGTTGTAACGATACCTAGATCGCCAGCTTTTTCTTCTAATCCCACCGCAGTGCTCCTTTCCGCCAGATATATACAAACCCTAGGAGCAAGATAGCAAGAAAGACTCCCATCTCACCTAGCCCAAAGAGACCCATTTGTCGGAAATACAGGGCATAAGGTGTGAGGAAGATAATCTCGATGTCGAACAGAATAAACAGCATCGCCACAACATAGAAGCGCACAGGAGTGCGCTGCATGGCAGGACCGATGGGATTCATCCCCGACTCGTATGGCACCAGCTTGCGTTTTGTAGCTTTGCGTGGGCCTAGCAGCGCCGACAGCCCCAATGCCGCCAGCGGGATGATCACTCCCACAATGAAAATAATCAAAATGGGTAAATAGGGCCGCAGCATAGTCGCTCCTTCGGCACAAACGGTTTCGGCACTGAAATTATAGCGCGTTTCAAGATTGTGTCAATCGGAACGATCTACCTGAAGGCGCTATAGAAGCGATGCCGCTAGCTTTGGAGCAGGTGGTTTTACCTGCTCTTTAAGCGCACTACGGCGCTGGTGACGAACTACACGAGCGCCGCCAATCAGAAGCATTGTTAGGTTCGAGCTACGATTTTGGAAAGAATTTGCTAAACAGCGCTGCATAAAAATCGGCATTAATCCAACGTCCGCCAGTTTGTGTGCGCATCTTTTGAACGAACTGCTCAGCAGATTGACGCTGGGCTGGATCTGCAATGACATTTAGATTGATAAACCAGCGCCCGCGATCAAAGACAAAAATCGTTTGCGCGTTGGGATTGCGGGCAACCGTTTTTTGAGCGATCTCAACCAAGAACGGCGCATCCAACTCGATCATCTGCACACTGGTTGTAGCGGTCTGCTCCAAGCCTGTTGTGGCTTGTAGTGGACTAGCGGAAGGCTGTGCATCAGTCGCAGCATACTCATTCGGGGAGTCAAAAATAGAGCCGTAGTTTTGGCCTCCAAACCCGCGACTATCGAGGTTCCGGCTTGGTTGTAGCGGCTGATCAGGCGGCCAGGATGCGGTAGGCAACTGCCAGCGCCGATTCTGGCGACCAATCTTAATCAACGCAAACACGACAATAACTATTCCACCACCGATAGCGATCCATGTAAGGTTCATGATCGTGCTCCTTGGTTGTAACAGCCAACAAGCCTCTACATATTTGGATTTTCAACAAATTTCTCGCCTGCTGTGTATTTTTTGATTCCTGTTTGCATCTATGGTCAACAGTGCGGAATAACCAGATTGTGGAAAGGAATGGTACTTGGATCATACGAACGCCCCCAAGCAGCGGTTACAGCGGCAGGTGGAACAGATGGCAATCATAGCACGGTTCTATGCAACCCACAGGAGGGCCTATGCAAAAAGTCACACAGCAGGCAGCAGTACGCCAGCAATCCGGCCAAGCGATGGTCGAGTTCGCCCTCGTCATTGGTATTCTGAGTGCACTCGTCTTCTCTATTATTGCACTCTGGCCCGTGATCAACAGTCACGATGCGATCGCAATCGCTGCCGCCAGCGGCGCGCACGAAGCGGCAATCAGCGGCGGTAATACGAGCCGGGTACAGCGCATTGTTCACGATAACCTCACGGCATCAAGTATTAACTTGAACGCTGATGCTGCAGTTATCCATATCAGCTGTGGTGGTCAGAGCGTCTGCGAACGCTATGATCCAATCACTGTTGATGTGGAGCTTGCCGTTGAACCCTGGCTTGATCTGCCGTGGCTCCCAGACTCATTCCAGGTTGCAGCGAGCTACACCCGTGCAGCGGAAATCGATGGTGGTGGCAGCTTATCAACGGGCGAGCTTGAGCCTGGCGATCCGGCTCAGCCAGTACCTGTCCCTGGCGGTAAAAGCCCAGGTATACCAGGAGGCAAATAGTGGGCTGGCTACGCTACCACCGTCGGCAACAAGGCAGCGTCCTTGCTGTTGCCGCCGCCGCAATGCTTGTGATCGTGCTCCTTGGGAGTCTCCTATGGGGCATGGCATACCGAATCTCACAGATTCAGCGTGCTGAGGCTGCACTCCGCGAGTCAACCAGAACCGCCGCGCAAACATGGTCCTACGCCGATTTCGCGCAAGGGCACTTCGACTGGCAGCCACAGCCAGCTGTTGTTCAACGCGCTACGGAGCTGCTCAGCAGCAACTTGGCGAATGTTCCTGGTCTCGTTGGCGATCCACGAAAAGTAGCCAAACGAGCTACCTGGAGCATCGTAGCAGCCTCGGAGCAGTGTCATGACCAAGTTGTCGCAGAGCTAACGCTCTGTGGGCAACTGGATATCACCGTCCGCTCACTGCCGCTGGGCTTTGGCGGCACAAGCGTCTTACATATTGTTAGCGCCTCCAGCGTTGATGTAACCCCGTAGAGGAGACAGCATGTTCTCAAATGCAAACACACTTACACCGCGTAAATCAAGCCGCAGCTGGATTTTGCCGCTGCTGCTGGTTGTTGGATCGCTTGTTGTGATTGGCCTGGGCCTGTATATGACGATTGTTGGCAACCGTAGTGAGCTGGTACTCGTCTGGGCACGGCCAGTTGTAGCTGGTCAACAAATTAGCGACGAAGACATCACGACCATGGCGCTACCAATTAATCGCCCAGAGCAACTCCAAACCCTTAAAGGTAGCAGCAACATCATCGGAATGTGGGCAACACGCTCTACAGGCACTGGTGAGCTTGTCACTGCTCAGCAGCTGAGTGCCGAAGCGCCAACAACACCGTACTATCCGAATGGAGCCAAGCTGCCAGAGAACATGGTCGCCCTACCTTTCTCACTCCAAAGTGTCGGCCCAATCGACGATCACGACACCGTCAATATTAGTTTTGTTGATACGACTGGTGATCCACAGCGCTGTAGCGCGCTTGGCGGGCAATCAGCCCAGGCCACAGCATTGCCAAATACTCCAAGCGCTGACACGCAAGGGAATCCGCTGCCGATTACATGTCGGCTACTGCCACAAGTTCCCGTCCTCTATGTCGATCAAGGCGATAAGATCGCCTATCTCGCCGTCACACCATACCAGTCACAAGTTGTCTACACATTATCAGCTCTTGAAACCGTACAGCTGTACGGTGAGCGCTACGGCACGACATCCAGCCCACTGCCCTATATGACATTACTGACACCAAGCTCGATCGATGCTGATCTACTGACTGGACCGGTAAGTGAAACAACACCGCTGCTGCCGGGGATGCGCAAAGGCAGCCGCCCGACACAACAGGCAGCAGATCGATGAACTACGCCATACCGCTGGAAACCACCGTCGAGGTACTACAAGCAGGTGCCAATCAGGGGCGCTTGAACTGGATGATGTCGGTGCGGGAAACCCTGCTGGCGATGCAGCTCGATCTACCCATCCACGCACAGGCATGGATTGATGTGCCGTGGTGGGGGCCAATCGATAGCTACCTGCGCGATCCTGCAACCCACGATGTATACATCAACGGGCCAGGTCGTGAAGTCCTTATTGGCCAGCGTGGTCAGATTGTGCCGACTGAACTACGGCTACACCATGACTGGATTACTTGGCTGCAAGCTAAGCTTATGGCGCGCAACATCGGCATGCAAAAAGCGGACGATGCAGACACCCAGACCGGCGTAGCGCAGGGTTGGGCGGGGATGCGGCGGCTACGCTATGCGCTCACGCAGTCAACAATTACGCCAGATGGACCAACAATTACGCTCCGACTGCTACCAGAGCAGTGGTCCAGCCTTGATGATCTTGTCATCCAGGGCATGCTACCCCAAGCAGCCGCCACACTGCTTGAGCGTGCCATGCGCTCCGACGTCACACTCCTGATCTCTGGAGGGACAGGATCAGGCAAGACAACATTAGCGGCAGCGCTCAAGCAAGCGGTGCCTGAGCAGCGTGCCGTGGTCGTGCAAGACTCGCCAGAGCTACCAACTGGTGATCCTTTTAATGATGTGGGCTATATCGTGCCTGATGGCGATACACAGTCCTTTCTCCAGTGTGTACGCCACGCGCTGCGCCAGCAGCCACAGCGCATCATCATAGGCGAAGGTCGTGGACCCGAGCTGCTGGCCATGATCGAAGGAGCCTCTACCGGACATCCAGGGCTTACCACCATCCACGCTGCTAATGCACCAGATGCACTGCTACGGCTAGAAACATACGCTAGCAGCGCGCCAAGCACCACGCAATGGATTGTTCGTTCCAATCTTAGCAAGTTGGACTTAATGGTTGTACACATTGCCAAAGTTCAAGGCGCACGCCGAGTTATGCAGATCGTAGAGCTACGTCGCGGCTCAGAGCCAACACCCGGTGCACCATTTGAGTACGGCATCGTGTGGGAGCTGCGCAACGGCATACTCACGCGCACAGATGACCCTATCCGCGGAACATGGGCCAAGGAGGTTTACTCATGAACATTGCCTTTGCACTGACACATGGAGCCGAAATCAGTGCTGCACTTGAGGCTAGCTACCAAGACGTGTCGCCGATGATCAGCACAGCCTTTGATACACCACTCCAGCTTGTACGCGCACACCTTACTGATGCGATTGTTATTGATGATCGGCTAGGCCCTGTTAGCACCATGCTGAGCTTAGTTGAAGCAGCACTGGCACAAAGTATCCCAGTTTTAGCGCTGCTAACCGGGCCTGGACGCAACGAAGAGCGCCAGCTGCGTGATCGAGGTGTAGCAATTACCCTCGATAGCGATGTGCCCGCCATGGTTGAGTGGATCGCCAGCCAGCTTGGACTTATGCGCCAAACTCGCTCGAATGTCACCATTATCGCCACAGCATCGGCGAAGGGTGGCGCAAGCAAAACGACACTCGCATGTCTGCTTGGCGAAGCGCTGGCCTATCGTGGCGAGCGGGTGCTGCTGTGGGAGGCAGATCTCTCCAATGCGGCTATTCGCCAGCACTATGGCTTTGGTACAGACGCTCGACCCTACACAGAGCTGGCGGACCCCAATGATCGCCGTGGATGGACAACCGCCTCGGTAAATTCGTATATTGCCAAGAAGCACGTCACTGTACGTGATCGCTCTGTAGAGCTAGCGTTTCTGCTTGGTCCATCGGGAGCAGCGAGCCTACAGGATATGGAGCGCCACCAGTGGAACGCGCTGCATGAGGTCATCCTACAGCTGCCCTACACGGTTGTGATCGTTGATACAGGGCCAGAGATTCTGCGGCGCCCGACTGCGCTGCAGGTGCTCGACAGCGGCGGCTACGTGCTTGTTCCCTGCCCCACCGGCGTGCTAGAGCGTGAAGGCGCAGCCAATCTACTGACCACAATTCGCGAATGGAATACTGAGGCACTGCATCGCTGTGGTCTTGTTTTTGTGGAGCCTGAGCGGGGAGCAGTATCAATCAAAGACTTGCCAGCGATTCGCCAAACTGCCCAGCACAATTTCCGAGAAGTTAGTCAGCTGGGGTTGTTACCGCGCGATGCACGTGTTATCTCGAATGCCGCCCAGCTGATGATTGCGCGTCGAAAATACTACTCACCGCTTGATATTGCTCCGCATAGTCGGCTAGCGCGCGCCACTTGGCAGCTAACTGACGCCGTTGGCCATATGATCGGGCATACGTTTACAGCAGCCGCACCGCGCTCATCGTGGTTCAGCCGCATCTTTCGCCGCAACAAGTTGATCGAGCTGCCGCCTGCCAACGAAAGCCTGAGTATCAACGAGGGTGTGGCATGAGCGATCAATTCATTCTTGGCGGACAAACAGAGCTACGCACGTTAATGCAAGAGCGCGGCCAACAAACATCTATTGCTGTGCAAGCCCACAATACAAAGCTACAGCGTGAGATACGTGCCGCTGCCGAGCATATCCTCCGTGATCGCAGTCGGCTTGATCCGCGCTGGCGTGATCCACTATCACCGGCACCAGAGCGCCGAGCGGCGGTTGTTGCGGCGTTAACTGCTGCAATCACAGAAGCGCGTAGAGGTGAAGCAGCCCCAGCCACAGCTGTGCTCGCTCAGGTGCCAGCAACAGATGAGTCAACGCTGCTTAAGCTCTATGACAATACGGTTGGCTGGAGCACAATTCAGACCTATTTCGACCTTCCAGATACAACTGAAATTAAGTTCGTTGGCGAGAAGGTTCAAATCTTTACAGCCGGACAGCCACCAGTTACCATACCCAACCCGCTGACGCCAGCAGAGACAGAGCAGCGCGCACGTATTTTAGCTCAAGATGCCAACCAGCCGGTTAATGCGCTTGAGCCACAGCGCTCTCTGGCCCTCGGCTACGGCACACGGGTGACCATGGTGCTACACCCGCGTGCACTTAAGCCCTTTCTGACCTTTCGCCGTGGGCGGACAGAGCCATGGAAGCTTGATGATCTTATTCCGCGCGGTACGCTGAACAGCGAGATGGCCCGCCTCCTACGCTTCCTTTTGCGCGCACGGCTGAGCATGATCACCGTTGGAGCCACAGGCAGCGGTAAGACAGCCCTACTAGAGACGCTACTTAATGAGCTTAATGGCCATATCATCACGATTGAAGATGGTGCGCAAGAAATTACCCTCCAGACTGACAAACTATGGACACCACAGGTAGTAGATATTGTCGGCAATCAGCACGCTCTCAACGAGGCGCTGCTTGGTGTGCTACGTCAAACACCAGATGTAGTCGCGGTTGGAGAATGTCGCGGAAGCGAAGCTGGCGCTATTCTCTCTCTAGCAACCAGTGATCATCAAATGCTATTCACCATTCATGCCGAAGACGCCCGTGGTGCACTACGACGATTTGCTTCGCGGGCAACGATGCGCGGAGCAGACTATGAGGGTCGCTTTGAAGATGCACTCCTTGATACAGTGCACTCACTTTCGGTGATCATTGTCCAACAATATTGGGGACAAATTGGTCGACGTATCATCACAGAAATAGCACTGGCAGCAGGCGTCGAGCGCGACAACATCAGTTCGCTCCAACCAATGGTGATTCCACTGGCGCAGGCTCGCGTTGAGGCGCAAACTGGCACTATAACCTGGGATGTCTATGCTCAACCAAATGCGCAAGAGGCACAGCTTGAGTTTAACAATGGTCAGTCACTGCCTCAATCCATAGAGCAAAAGATTCAAACTGGCATCTATCGTGCCTGGAGCACCGGACACACAGGTCAAACCAGCTACACTCGTGTTGATAAGGCAATTGAGCGGGCGACAAGTGCCCTTGCAGCAGAACGCATTGACCAGGCGCTCGCCGAAGTGCGCATGGCCTGGAAAATCAGGGCCGATGAAGAGCGTTTATTGCCGCTCATACGCCGTATTCTTGAGCGCGATCCACAGCTCGCGCAGAGCTTCCAGCAGCAGGCCACCCAGCAACACGCAACCATGCAGCAACTCATCAAGAGCTGCAATTGGATCGCGCTTGAACAGCTGTATCGAGCTTGTGCCGCAGACCCGGTTCAAATGGCCTTTACACCACCAGATGGCTGGCAGCGCATTCGTGACCTCTTTACTACCGGACAAGAGCAATGGCAGCAGTTTGATCGGTTACTAGAGCGGTTAGACCTACGCATCGAGTCAGGAGCCGCCCGTGAAACACTTGACGAGCTAGACACTATTGCCAGCACCTACCTTGATGCCCTCCGACAGCAGCAGCGCCTTGAGGCTCGAGTTCAACTGCTGAGCGCGCTTCAGCGCAGCGGCCAAGTCGATGCAGACATTGTGGCATCAGCCCAAACCCAGCTACACGTTTGGCACAATCAGCAATCCTGAGGAGATTACGCATGCATCCTACACTTGAGCTTGAGGTTCTACTTCCACCATTTTTGCTCATCAGCGGCTGGATAACCCTGATTGCTGGCCTTTATCGCGCATCAATACCGTACCTTATTCAACGCTATCGCACGCGCCGGATACGGCACCAGCATGGGCTTAGCTCAGCAGCAGAGTCACTTCTGGTGCCCCTCACGCCTATTAGCGTCCAGCAAGTCACAGTTGGGGCGTGGATAGGGGGAAGTGTTGGAACAGTACTCGGCAGCCTATGGCTCAACAGTTTATGGGGCATTATCCTCCTGCCAACACTGATTGTCGTGAGCGGGATTGGGGTAGTACGGTTTATAGAGCGCAAGTATGAACAACAGATGACGGTTCAGCTTGTGCGAACCGCTGCGGAGGTCGCAGCATCAATGAATAGTGGCCTGACGCTCAATGCCGCGCTCCGCAAAGCAGGTAGCACACTCACAGCACCGCTAGCCACACCATGGAATTGGATGCTTGAAACAGCAGGCCAGTCAGTCATCGCTGCTGATGGAAGCACGCGATTTTTACAAGTCAAGGATACGGCCCGCGCAATCACTAGCCAAACAAACCATCGGGCACTCCTCCGCTATCTGGAACATGTCGAGGGTGCCGCTGATCTGCCACAGTCAGCGGCCAGAGATCGGCTGCTGGCTGTGAGCGATGCGCTAAACGAGAGTCAGCTGCGTGAAAAAAGTATGCGGGCAAAGCTGGCTCATGCGCGTGGATCGGGGATCGCAGTGACTTGTATTGGTGGTGGCATTGCGCTGTTTCTACGCTTTGCTATGGCTGAACAGTGGCAAAAGGCTTTTAGTGGTCCCTACGGGATGATCGGCAGTGCCTTCTTTATAGGGCTGTTTATGCTGCCTATGGTTGGCATTATGTTGCTTTCGCGTGTGCCTGATGTTGATTTCTAAGGAGGAACAAAACCATGGTCGGCGCTCTTTTAATGATCACAGGGGCAACAGTGCTAGGCAGCGTTGGCCTCTATCAGCTTGAGGTGCTCCATGAGCCACGTTGGGCTGTATCGGCACCGCAAAGGAAGCGCTGGCGTGCAAGCAGGCGCACGCTCAGCTTAATCGGTGGTACGCTCGTGGCGGCAGGTATCCTCAGCCTAATACCGGCAACAGGCCAAATAGGCAGCGGCCGCACATTTTTTATTATGCTGGCTATTACAGCTTGGATCGGCATCGCCCTCGTTATACCACGCCAGCCACAGCTGCGCGAGGAGCGCCGCCGGAAGGCTATTCGCCTCGCCTTACCGGCAGCAGTTACACAGTGGAAAATTGCGATTGAGGCTGGCGAAAAGCTTGTGCCAATTATGGAGCGCTACGCTAGCGTTCCACGAGCTGAGCGCAGTGCCTTGCAAGACGTCATCCAACAAGCACGTGCGGACATCGAGGCCGGTAAAACGCGCACATTTACCGATCCAACAACTGGGCAAACCCTTACCGAGCGCATGCTGTTTAGTGATGCACTTCTGGCCGCAGCGCAAACAACAGCCTGCCAGGAGCTTATCTCAATCGTAACAATTTTGGCGAACGCAGATCAAAGCGGAGGACTGCGCACCGCCCTGCCTGCGCTCACACGCTCTAGCGAAATGCTAGACACAGTGATACGCCATGAAATTGATGAGCTGATCACCAAACGTAGTCTCAAGCTTATCGCCGCAGCAGCGCCAGCTGTGGTAGGAGCTGTGCTTTTGCTCATCTTTGTCGCTGCGGCAGGTAGTAATATCCCGCTCTAGATCTATCTATGCACCTCGATAATGTTCAGAATAATACCAATTCATAGTGCATACCCAACAATGCATGGGTGGCCTTGGGACGCAGTCCCAAGCCCCAGGTAGGGTTCTGCACTAGGATGTGGAGGCTGCACATTTAGACGTATAAAAACAACAATTATTCTACGGTTTAAAAAGTTGCGCATTTGCATCATAAATAGACACGAGAGAAGACTATACACTAGAAAGGAGGAACACATCCATGATCTGGTTTATCAACCAACTTTATAGTCTCTTTGGCTAAATCGGCACCATACAAGTGGGTTCAATCGACGGTGAATGGACGCAGGAGACGTAAGCACATCAGACATAGGGAATATCGGTCAATCAACACGAAGCGGAGACAGCAGGAGAGTACAGTACAACCTAGACCAAGCAGAGAGTGGCGGACTATATGAGAAGGAATCGAGGAGAGAGTAGTTCGTCTAGTATTTTTGATCTAAGGAGAAGTGGGCTATGGAACCAGAAATGATTGGTGGTGGGATGGCAGGGCTAAAGCAGATGGATGTCGAGGCAGGCTATGCGGTAGTACAAGCCTTCGACACCAGTAGCGAATTCATCGACACAATGCTGACCAATCTACGCAGCGCTGCCGACAATCTACTGTCAACATGGAACGGCAACGCCAAAGTAGCGTTTGAGTCGGCCTGGAGCGACTACACAACTCAGGTCAGTACAACCAAACAGCAGCTCCAATCGATGCGTGAGCAGCTTTCACTCGAAGTCCAACAGGTTGAGGAGACCTTCAGCGCTTAGCCGAACTCCACGCCATACACAGCTCAGATATCTAATACCAATTAGCTATGGATACCTAGCAATGTGGAGGCGGTTTGGGGTGCAGCCCCAAGCCTCAGGCAGGGGTTCACCCTGAACCCAGAATGTGGGATGGACAAGGCTAAACGGTATAACACATTATAAGAATAGGAGAAGAGACGATGCTTATTGGCATGAATGTAGAACTTGGCGACACGCTCGCAAGTAGCCTTACAACCCAATCAACTGAGGTAGGCAGCCAGCTCAGCACTGTCACCAACACCGTCAATACCCTGCTGTCCAGCTGGGCCGGCAACAGCCGCGCAACGTTCGAAAACGAGTGGAACCCGTGGGTCAACCAGGTGCAAAGCCTTATCAGTCAGATGGAGGATATGCAGAAGCGCCTTTCAGCCACCATCGAGGCGCTACGCGCCGCCGACACGTTCTAAACCACGAGAAGGACTAACCTTACGCCCATAGAAGTCTGTATGTAATTTTCTTTCTCAGTCAGCGCTGCCCGGCACCAAAGACTAGCCCAACGATTTTAGGCTGATCGTGGTAGCCGGGCAGTTCATGTAGCTCGTGTGTAATCTGCTCCCAATTTAGCACAAAAGTACTAAATTGACTTCGTTCATGGTACAATACAGCAACAGAGTTCCGTACATGAGGAGCAACAGATTATGCCAATTCGGGTGTTAGATGCAACCCTAGCTGCACAGATTGCCGCAGGTGAAGTTGTCGAACGACCGGCATCTGTGGTTAAAGAGCTGATTGAAAACGCCATTGACGCAGGGGCAACTGAAATTCGGGTTGAGGCGCGTGAAGGCGGCAAGCGCGAGCTACGCATCCAAGATAATGGTGCAGGGATATCTGCCGACGAGATCGAGGTAGCATTTCAGCGCCACGCAACCAGCAAGCTGCAGAGCAGCGATGATCTTTTTGCCATTCATACACTAGGGTTTCGCGGCGAAGCCCTACCCTCAATTGCCTCGGTGGCTCAAGTTACATGTATATCACGCACCAACGATGTAGATGTTGGTGTGGAGATTCGCATTGCTGGTGGTGAGCTACAAGATCGCACACCACGCGGGTGCTCGCCAGGCACCACCTTTATTGTGCGCAACTTGTTCTACAACACTCCGGCGCGCTTGAAGTTCATGCGCTCCGATGCTACAGAGATGAGTCAAATTAGCACAATTGTCACGCAGTATGCGCTGGCCTACCCTGGCATCCGCTGGACTCTGCTACTCGATGGCAAGCTCGCCCTGCAAACCCCCGGAAACGGCAATCTACTCGACGCAATTATCGAAATTTACGGTCTTGACGTTGGACGCGATATGATCGCGGTAGATCGAACATCGCAGAGCGAAGATCAAGAGGTGCGCATTCATGGCTATGTTAGCCAACCATCCACCTATCGTGCGGCACGCTCCTACATGCATCTGTTTGTTAATCAGCGCTGGGTCAAGGCGCACGGCGCACTAGCGTATGTAATCGAAGAGGCATATCATACGCTGCTGATGAAGGGCCGCCATCCAATCATTGTGCTCAACATTGATATTGACCCAGCGGCAGTTGACGTGAATGTGCACCCAACCAAGAGCGAAGTTAAGTTTCGCAACCAAGGCCATGTGTTTGCAGCACTTACGAAAGCCGTGCGTGAAGCACTAGCCGAACACACGTCGATCCGCTCTTGGGGCGGGTTTGGCGGATCGACAAGCGCCGAGACACTTAATCGGCGCGTTGAACTGCGCGCACCAAGCCGCGAGGGCAGCGCCAAACGCAGCCAGAGCGACGAGCTGTTTGCTGCCCAACAGCCACGCGCCTTCCAGCCTGCCAGCGAGCCACAGGGAAGCCCAGACAGCGCATGGACACCAGCGGCACCCAGTGACATACCAGCAGCGATTGCGCAGCCACACACCCAACAATCTTTTGCGGCCGATGTTGCACCACAACACCCGCTACCGAAACCTGGCGAGGCTAAACTGCCGATGCTGCGTGTTGTCGGCCAGATCAATGAAACCTATATCGTCGCCGAGTCCGCCGATGGACTGTACCTCATTGATCAGCATGCAGCCCATGAGCGCGTCGTCTATGAGCGCTTAATGAGCGAGCGCGGACAAGCGCCAATTGAACAGCAGAGCCTGCTCACAGCTCATGCAGCCGAGCTGCCACCTGCGCTCACACATATCTTAGTTGAGCACCGCAGCGCACTGTTGGAGTGGGGCTTCGAGATCGAAGAGTTCGGCGATGGTACGGTGATGGTACGCGCTGTGCCAGCAGGACTAGAGGCTGGACAGATTAACTCCGCGCTGACCGAAATCGCCGACCATCTCCAGCACGCAGGCGGCTCTACGCCGAGCGACTGGCGTGAGGCCATGCTCACCACCGTCGCATGCCACTCGGCCATTCGCGCAGGTAAAATTCTCTCGCACGAGGAGATGCGTCAGCTACTCCAGCAGCTTGAGCGCTGCGCCTTACCGCGCACATGTCCGCATGGCCGACCAACAATGCTGCAAATCACGCAGAGCCAGATCGAGCGCCAGTTTGGCCGAAAAGGCTAAATCAAATCTGCTATAATGCGCCTCGCCAGAGCCGCTTAGCAAGGAGGTGCGTGTGCCAAGTAAAATCAACCCCAACGACTGGGATTACTTTTTCTCATCCACCGGTGCGCGCCGGAGTGGTCCGTTGGGTGCGTTGCTACGCACCGTCATTGTGCTAGCCGTAGCAGGTGGTCTGGGCTACGGCATTTTTATGTTCAATGGCTATCTGCAAGATCAGAAGGCCCAAGATCAAACTGCGCTGGCGCTACGAGCGCCAACGCTCACAGCAGTTGCCTTTCAAAATTCGCTTCAGCAAACAGCACAAGCGCAGCCAACGCCAACACAGCCCCTACCAACCAGCCGCGTACTGCAGCAGACACCACTGCGCAGCGAGCCTGATGATGCTGCCGCCAGCCAAGGCGATGTGTTTGCAAACTCGAATGTGCAAATCGTTAAAGGCCAAGAGGTCAACGGACGCACCTGGCGACAGGTTATTGTGGTCGATCAGTCAAACCCAGCGAGCGCCGCGCCTGGCACACAAGGATGGCTCCCGGCCGATGTACTCAGCGACCCAGTTGAAGTGCCGGTCGCTGAAGTACCAAGCGCGCCTGTTGCGCCGCCAGTCGTGCTCAATGGTGCGAACCTAGAGCTACGCCGTGATCCAAGCACAAACATTAGTGTGCTAAGCGCACCAAACTGGGCTACCCAAGCCCTAGGCAACCTCCAGCTGAGTGTTTTCCATGCTCCTAGCTTGGATGCTGGCGAGGGTGTTGTGGCGGCAAAGGTGCTAGAAGTTGCGCAGGATGCATCCGGCGAGCAAACAGCTGTACAGCAAGTTACCGCAGCGCTGGCAAAACCAGGCACAACACCGCAAATCAATGTTGAAGGTGCCAATGGGCAAACGCTAAGCGGCACCGCAACATGGACCCGGACTGTCAGCGGCCAGGACTATACACTCAAAGGTCGGTTTTTGGCCCAGCCCGCTCCCGGCGGCAGCGTTGGCGTGGTTATTGCGTTTGTTCCCGATAATAGCTACGCCACCAATGAGGCGGTCTTGAACCAAATTGTTCAAGGGGTAATTTTTCAGTGACACCACGCTGCACAGTTGATATATTTGGGCATTTGGAAGATGCTGAGTGCAACTATGGTTGAGGCCCGCGCATGCCCTCGGTGAGGGCAGCCGAAGCCGCCGCAGCCTCGCTCGCCCGCTTGTATGGGCCGCGAGTTGAGCTGCGCTACCATAATGTCGACGATCTCAGCGTGCAGCAGCAGCAGCAGGCGACACTCGACTACTTCGCGGCCGAGGAGTGGCCACTGCCGGTCACGCTCCTAAACGGTGAGCTGCTCTTTGTCGGCGGGCTACAGCCACTCAAGCTCGTTGCAGCTGTGGCTCGCGCGATGGAGGACGCAGGCGAGATGGTGAGCTATGCTGCTGCTAGCGGTACGCAGAGGTAGAGCTGCAACCAGCGCTAGCAGCACCTCCCACCCAGCAAGCCACAGCGTGCTGACACGTGCAGCCATCGCGCCTTTGCTTGAACAAAGCACACCCTTATGTGCATAGCGACACAAGAATGACAGAGCGGCACCACCATTGCGCTGTGCCTGCAACAGCCCAGAGAATACAGCAACAGGCGCGCTGCGCATCACGGCGCGGGCATACACGACCCGTCTATGCGTGCGT
>JABXJS010000098.1 GCA_013538855.1 Herpetosiphonaceae bacterium | reverse complement strand
CTGAAGCACGTTCTCCTGGTTGTTGATGCTGCCAGCGTTGGTGCCGCTGGTGGCGATGATCGCCAGGTAGCCGCCAGCGCCGCCGACGCTCAGGTTGAGCGGCTCGGTGCGCACCGGGCCATCGGTGATCTGCACGCCGGTAAAGCCAGTGTTGGCGACCTTGCCCAGCGGCGGATCGCCAGGATTCCAGCCAAAGTAGATTGGCAGCGGCGTGTTTTTGCCATTCTGGGCGTCGAGATAGAGCTGATCGCTCACATCGGGGATGCCGTCGTTGTCATCGTCGGGATCGTTGTAGTCCGAGATGAAGTCGCCGTCGAAGTCCGGCGGCATGCTGGCCTGATTACAGCGGTCGGAGCCATTGTCTAGCTCGTCCTGGTCGGTGTAGCCGTCGCCGTCGCTGTCGGTGATGGTCGGGTCAGCGCCGGGGATGGGGCATGCGCCGCCGATGGTGAAGTCGGTGAAGGTAAACGCCTCATGGACGTTGGTCCAGGCCGCGCCCTCGGCGGGAGCGCCGCCGGGCACAAACACCACCTCGTCGATGGTTGCGCCGCCGATGCCGTGGCGGGCGGTAATCATTGGTGCCAGCCTGCGCCAGCTATCGGTGACCGGATTGTACTCCTCGTTTTCGGCATAGACGCCGTTGGGCTGACTGGCCGCGCCCTCGCCGCCGAAGACGATGATGCGGTTGTTGATCACGGCCGAGCCGGTGCCAGCGCGTGGCGTGATCATCGGCGCGCCAAACGACCAGCTATTGGTGGTGGGATCGTAGATCTCAACCGTGCCGATGACGGCGTCGATGGCCTGCTCGCGTCCGCCAATCGCGTAGAGCTTGCCGTTGAGCGCCTGGAGCGCGAGATGATCGCGCGGCGTCTGCAGCGGCGCGACGGTCTGCCAGCCAGCGGCGATGTTGTTCAGGTCAAGCGCCGTCACCTCGCTGACGGCGGCGCTGTTGACGAGGCCGCCGACCACGTAGAGCGTGTCGCTGATCACAGCGGCACCAGCTGCGCCGCGGGCGCTCGGCAGGTCCGGCAGGGCGGTCCACTGATCGGTGGCCGGATCGTACATCTGCGCGCTGGCGACGGCCGGGCCAGGCCAGCCGGTCAGGCCGCCGACGATGTAGATTTTGCCGTTGGCGCTGGCGGCGGCGATGTGGTCGAGCGCCTGGCCAGCGAAGGGCGCTGGCGTGGTCCACTCCTGCAAGAATGGATTGTAGGCCTCGACAGTGTTGACGCGCCCGGTGTCCGTGAGGCCGCCGATGACATACACGAGGTTGCCGTCGGTGACGGTGGCGACCTCGGCGCGCTGGCTGGGCATGGCTGGCTGCGTGGCCCACACGCCGGTCAGCGGCGGGTTGGGGATGAGCGCCGTGATGGTGTTGCCGCCGTGCTCGGCGACATAGATCACGCCGTTGTCATCGGTGACGACATCGAGCGGCTGGCTGAACGCGCCAAGCGTCGAGATCGACTCAACCTGCGAGCCGTCGGGGCTGAGCACGATGCGGCGCACGTTCTGGTCGCCGGAATAGGTTGCCGAGATCAGGTTGCCGACCATCGCGCCGCCAAAGGTGGGCGCGGTGTACTCGGCGATGCCGTTGGTCGATGCGCCGCCGTAGTAGATGGCGATCGGCGGCACGTAGTTGGGCAGCGGTGTGAGCGGCGGCGTGTACAGCGAGCCGTCATCAAGCACGCACTCGCTGCGGGCTGGGTTGGGGTGGCCGCCGTAGGCACCTTGGGTGACGATGTTGAGCTGGTCGTCGAGGTAGCCGGGGTTGATCGCCTCGCCGCCAGGGCAGATGTTCGCGCCGGGCGTGTCGCCAAAGCCAGGGTTGCCGCCGTTGTCGTTGAGGTAGAGCCGCCCGTTGGAGTGCCAGATCAGGTCGTAGCCGTTGCGGTAGCCGGTGGCGTACAGCTCGAACTCATCGGTGATCAGGTCGCTTGGCTGCGTAAAGCCCGCGACATCGAGGCCGATGGGGAAGCCTGCGTCTTTGACATTCGCGCGCAGCACCGAGGCCGACAAAAAGTACTCTGGCAAATTCGAGAAGGTGACGCTGGGCGCGCCGTTGTTGGTGTTGCCGGCCTGCGCGATGTAGAGCCAGCCATCCGGCCCCCAGACAATGCTGTTGGTCGAGTGGTTCTCGCGTGAGCGTGGCAGGCCGGTGATCAGGTCCTCGCGCGTGCCGTTTTGCCAGTCCGGCCCGGTCAGCCGCGTGAGCATACCCGAGTGGGTGTTGATCAGCTGGGCGTTGGTGTCGTTGTTGAAGCCAAAGCGCGGGTCGCTGTGGGTCACGTACATCACCGGCGTGATCGGCGTGGAGGCCGGATCAAAGGTGAGGCCGATGAGCTGACGGCCCTGCACGCCTGGCGCTGGCGAGCCATCGTCGTTGGTGTTGGGCGTGTTGAAGATGCGATTGATCTGCTCAACGTTGGTAACGTTATAGTCCTCATCGAGCGTGAGCGCGAAGATGCGGCCGTTGAGCTGGCCGACGTACAGCTTGCCGTCTGGGCCGAACGTCACCACCGTCGGCTGGGCGAACAGGCTGCCGCCAGCCATGCTGGGCGAAAAAACAACCTTGCGGGTGAAGTTGATTGCCGCGTTGCTAGGGCGAACCTGTGGGTCGCGCTGCGGCTCGCCTGGCCGAGGCTGGACATAGTTTGGTCGATCAGGCGGGGTGGCTGTCTGGGCCTGGCTGTGCTGTGGACGGAAGCCCAACGCTAGGCCATTGAGCACAAGCACCAGCAGCGCTGGCACAAGCAGCCGCGAAACAAAGCGAGCGTGCATGCTGTTCTCCTCGAAGCATAGATGGTGAAAAGGTGTCAGCCATCCTTTACAAATGCTGCTGAACAATCTAGATATACCCAAAGACATCAACCTTGTCAATGCGCTGTTGAATCGGCTGCGCGGCGCTCCCGCCGCCGCTGCATCCAGCTCCAGAGCAGGTAGCCAAGCAGCGCGATGTCAAGCGCTAGCTCAACATAGCCAAACTGCCGCCCGTAGTAGCGCGGGTCCCAATAGCTGACCGGGCTGTGAAAGCGCATGTTCCAGTTGAGCGGAAACAAGAGCAGCGGCCCGTCTTCGGCATGGGTCAGGATGTCGACGGTTGTGTGGATGAGACAGCTCAGCGCAAACCACAGCAGGCTGTTGGCCCAGCGCTGGCGTGGGCGCAGCAGCGCGCCAAGGCCAATCAGCACAATCAGCACCAGCGGCGCGTGCAAGACGCTGTGGGCCGCTTTCCAAAAAGGGTCGTTGAAGTAGAGATAGCCATGCAGATAGCCATGCGCGTGTTCGCTATCCCACCCTTTAAGCTGCGTGTAGTAGAGCCAGCCGCCAAGCGAGAGCAGGTAGAGCGGAATGTCCGGCGCGATTGCTCCCAGCAGCCACGCTTTCCAGGCCAGCTGTGGCCTGCCGTCGCGGCGAGCCAGCGCAGCGTTGATGATCAGGTGCGATGGCGTGTTCATAAGCGCGGTCCTCTGGTAGAATCGTAGAATGAATACAGCATACACCCAATCGCCAAGCGATCTCAAACATCTCTACATCCATATACCGTTTTGTCAGACGCGCTGCGCCTACTGCGACTTTAACACCTTTGCCAACCGCGAGGATTTTATGGCCCGCTATGTGGCGGCGCTCTGCACGCAGCTGCGCCAGCTCGGCCGTGATCACTGGTTGCCCAGCGCCGACTGGCCGCAGCAGCCGCTCGATGCGCCAGCGCAGCCCGCCGCTAGCCTGCACGATCTGCCCGGGCCGCTGCGGCGTGACGACCTGCCGCCGACCGTATTTTTAGGTGGCGGTACGCCCACCGCGCTGCCGCTACACCTCTATGCGCAGGTGATGGAGGCCGCCGCCGAGCTGCTCCCGCTCGCTCAAGCCGAGGTGACCAGCGAGGCCAACCCCGGCACCGTGCTCGACGCAGACTACCTGCGCACCCTGCGCAGCCTGGGCGTCAATCGCTTGAGCATGGGCGTGCAGACGCTCAACGACGCCACGCTCAAGGTGCTCGGGCGCATTCATACCGCCGCCGAGGCGCGCGCCTCCTACGACGCTGCGCGCAAGGTCGGCTTCGACAACATCAACCTTGATTTTATCTTTGGATTGCCTGGCCAGACAGTCGCCGAGTGGGAGACGGCGCTGCGCGAGATTATCCAGTGGGATGTCGATCACTTCGCGCTATATTCTTTGATTGTCGAGCCAGGCACGCCGCTTGAGGCGCAGGTCGCCGCTGGCCGCGTGATGGTGCCCGGTGATGATGCGACTGGCGAGATGTACGAGCGGGCGATCGATATCCTCGGCGCAGCTGGCTATGTGCAGTACGAGATCTCCAACTGGGCGCGCTCACAGGCCGCTGATGCCGATCCGCGCCGAGTGGTGCCCGCCTATGCCTCGCGCCACAATATCGCCTACTGGCTGAACGCCGACTATCTGGGCTGCGGCGCAGGTGCCCATAGCCACCGCCGTGGCTGGCGCTGGGCCGATGAGCGCGTGCTGGAGCGCTATGCCCGCGCTGTCGAGAGCGAGCGCCCGCCGATTGCTGAGGCTAACGCGCTCACGGCCGCCGATGTCGCTGCCGAGACGATGATGCTGGGCCTGCGCCTCAACACCGGCGTTGGCGAGCAGCACTTCCGCGAGCGCACTGGCAGCACGCTCGATGCCGTCTATGCGCAGGAGCTGATCGAGTTGATCGAGCTGGGCTTGCTGGAGCGCGATTCGCAGGGCGTGCGCCTAACCCCACGCGGCCGCATGATCGGCAATGAGGTATTTGTGCGCTTTATTTGATTTTACATAAGGAGGTCGATATGCAGGCTGTTGATGTCGTGACCGAGTTTTGGCGGCTGATGGCATCCAACGATTTTAGCACCGTCTGCCGGGTGCTCGCCGCTGACTTTGTGCTGGAGTGGCCACAGTCGCGCGAGCGCATCCGCGGCGGCGAGCGCTTTGCCCAGATGAATCAGGAGTACCCGGCCAACGGCCTCTGGACGTTTATGATCAACCGCTTGGTTGGCAGTGAAGCCGAGGCGGTCAGCGATGTGTCGATCAGCGATGGTGTGCAGCAGGCGCGGGCGATCTCGTTCTTCGATGTCGTCGATGGCAAGATCACGCGGCTGGTGGAGTACTGGCCGGAGCCGTTTGAGGCTCCCAGCAATCGCGCCCATTTGGTTGAAATGATGGATGATGCAGAGGTGCGCTAGCGTGTCTGTGGCCCGGGCTGCGCCATGCGTTTGCTCGCGTTATACACAGCGTTGTGCGCCTTGCTAGCGCAGAGTTTAATCTTAAAAGATAGCGGTAGGTGTGACCTATCCGCTATCTTTTTGTGTCTGCTGGTGCTAGAACGTCACCGTGATCAGCGTCTGCTTGAGTCGATCAAACGGGTAGTCGACGCCCTCGTGGGCCACGCCAACGTAGAACGTCATACGGTTCTCTAGCTCTTTGACCTGCACGTGGCCGACGATGGTGGCCTCCTCGCCTGGGCGCAGCACATCGAACTCGCCTGGCTCGGCCCACTCCTCTGGTGGCCGCGGCGAGATGGCCCAGCGGAACGGATAGCGCGACCCGGCTCCGCTATTGCCCTCCCAGTCGAGGCCCACGCGCCACAAACCGCCGCCCTTGTTCGCATAGCGCTCGTCCTCGATCGAGGCGTAGGTCTGATGTGAGCTGTAGGTGTAGCCGGATGGCGGGCCGTGGGTGCGCAGGTTCACCGGGCCAACATTCTTGACGCGCACGGTGACGGTGATTGTATCGCCGCGCTCGATGTGATCCGGCTCAATCGTTGCCTCAAGGACGCGGATCTGCCCAATGCCCGCCGCCGAGATCGTCACGGTGTCGCGCTTGGTCACGCGATTGCCGCGCTGGTCGTCCGCGGTCAGCTCGTACTGATAGTCGCCAGCGGGCAGGAAGCCGCCGACCACTGGTCGCCCCGACCAGTCCTCGCTGTGCTCGCCTGGGCCGCGCTCCTCGCCGGTGATGAACGGATAGCGCTGCTCCGTCTGCGGGTCGATGATGTCGATGGTGACGGTGGCGGTGTAGGGCAGGCGGTAGGTAAAGTGCGTCACATCGTCGATCGCATCCTCGTCTGGCGAGAAAGGGTTAGGTGTGACGGTCATGCCATACACATCGAATGGCTCGGCTGGCGCGGCGGTCAGCGTGATCTGCTGCTGGAACTCCTCGGCCTGGCCGCCTGCCGCCGGGGTGGCGGCGATGGTCAAGGTGTAGGTGCCATTTGGCAGCAGGCGCTGGGTATCGCGATCGATCTGGGCGCTGCCGTCGAAGGTCAGCTGGTACGGATCGTCCGATGGCTCACGCCTGACGGCATCGCGCAGCATATATTTCGCGCCGCTGGCATCGGTCAGCCAGATTGAGAGCGTCGCTGGCTGATTGATGCGGTAGGTGATTAAGCTCGCCTGGTGCTGCGAGAGATCGAGCGTCGTGCGCCCGACCGTGACAGTGCCGAGCGCTGTTGTGCTGCCGCAGCCAGCTAGGCCGAGCAGGCCAACCAGCAGCGCCGCGATGAGCCAGCTAACTTTGGGTTTCAAGCGTCCGTCCCTCGGCTGTGTTTGAGTCGCTGTTGCTCAGCCCGTAGCGATGGGCGAAGATGCTCATGGCCACGACGCCGAGCAGCACGCCAAACCACAGCGTACAGAATCGAATAACAATGGTGGCTGCGCTCGCCGGCCCTTTAGAAAGCCCGACCAGCGTGACGATCAGCGCTGTGCTGGAAATTTCCGACGCGCCGAGGCCACCAGGCAAGAACGACACGAGACCGAACAGCGTTGACGCCGCAAAGATAAAGGTTGCCTGCACCAGCAGCAGCCAGCTTGGCTCGACGCCGAGGCCGCGCAGCACAAAGTACATGGCGGCGCACTCGCCAGCCCACGAGATGATCGAGATCAGCGTTGAGACGATCAGCAGTCGTCCGCTGAGCAGGGCCGCGCTGCTCTCGTAGAAGGTGTGGAGTGGGCGTGCCAGCCGTGCGAGGCGCTGACGGCCCTCCATCCACGTGATCAGGCCCATGGCGATGCGGCGATTTTGCAGCACGGCCAGCGCGATCACCGTGAGCACCACCAGCACGACAAATGCAAGCCGTGCCGGTGGATAGAGCGTCAGTCCAACGGCCATCAGCAGCAGCATCGCCAGGCCATCGGTAAGGCGCTCGGCGAGCACAATTGGGGCCGAGCGGCTGATCGGCGTGCCGTTGAGGCGCTTCAGCAGGCTGGATTTAAGCACCTCGCCGACCTTGCCTGGTGTCACCGCCATGACCATGCCGGCGGTGAAGATCAGCCCACTTTGGGCCTGGCTCACCCCAGCGCCGAGCTTAAGCTTGCGCAGGTAGTAGTCCCACTTTAACCAGCGCAAGAGATAGTTGAACAGCGTAAATCCAAGAATGGCTGGCACCATCACCCAGTCGAATGTGCTGAGGCTGGAGCCAACGGCGCTCACATCGCTAAACAGCGAGAGCGCTATCAACACGGCTAGACCTAGCCCAGCCGACCAGAGAATTTTTGAGCGTAAGGTTTTTCGATCCACTGCGCACTCCTTGTTTGGCCGTTGATCTTGCTCGCGCGGCCATATCCTTGCGATTATACCGCAGTCTGTTTCATTTCAGGATTGTTGGTAGGTAGGCGCCGTTGGGCGGCAGTGGAACCGGCGTAGCCGTTGGTGGCAGCGGGATGAGCGTTGAGGTTGGCGTGGCCTCAGTCGTTGGCTGTGGCGCGCCAGCGGTGACGATTGGCTGTTGCTCGGCCTGGGACGGGATTGGTCGGTAGAGCCACAGCGCCAGATGGGGATTTGCGGCGCTGGGCTGATCAGCTCCAACGTAGATTGTATCGGCGCTGCTTGCGACTAGCAGATGCTCTTGAGCCTGTGGCAGATCAGGGCCGACGCTCCAGGTGTTGCTCTGTGGATCGTAGATGTCAACGCGGGCGCTGGGGCCACTGGCGCTGCTGCCGCCGAGCAGGTAGAAGCGCCCACTGATGTATACCGCTGTCATACCGCTGCGCGCCGCAGGTAGCTCGCTTGGCCCAGGCTGCCAGCTGGCGCTCGCCTGATCGTAGATGAAGATGCTGCGGCTTGGCTCACCTGCGCTGCTCTGTCCGCCGAAGAGATAGATGGTGCTGCCATCGCTGGCGGCAGCGGCGCGTGGCTCTGGTAGGGGGATGAACGGCGTCCAGCTATCGCTACCTGGATCATACAGCGCTGTCTGTGTTGTGGGCTGGGAGCCGCTTATGCCGCCAAGCAAGTACAGCAAGCCACCCTGAACGACGGCGGCGCTATCTGCGGCGGTGTATGGCGCTGGGGCGAGCGTTTCCCAACGATTGCCCTGTGGTCGAAAGCGCTGCACGCGGCCGCCGCTTGTGTCGCGGCCGCCGATCTGGTACAGCTGATCGCCAAGCACGCTGCTGGTTTGTCCGCTGCTGGTGTAGGGTCGCGCGGCTACGATGTGTGGGCCGCTCCAGGTGCCAAAGCTAAGATTATAGCCCAGCGTCGTGCTGACCGGCGCGGCGGAGATGTAGAGCACATTGGCTATGATTCCGCCCTGGCTGGCACCAGTGATCAGCGGTGTCTGGGCTACTTCAAGCCATGTGTTGGCCAGCTGGGCCTGGATCAGGGTGTCGGTTGGTGCTGCGCTCGTGCCAGTGGCTACGACCAGCGTCTCGGCGCTGACGTCGGCCACGGCGGCTGTGTGGGCCTCAGGCAGCGCGCCGCTGTTCAGCCAAATATTCGCCTGTGGATCGTAGAGCAGCACCGGTGCGCTTGCTGGCGCACAGCATCCGCCGACAACGAGGATCTGGTTGTTATAGGCGCGGGTGCTCGCGCCGATATGGCTTTGGGCTATCGGAAGATCAGCGCGGCGTGTCCAGCTATCGCTGGTTGGATCATAGCGATCTACGCGGGTGAGTGCTGTGCTCGCGTCGCTGCCGCTCTGGCCGCCGATGGCGTAGAGCGCAGCGCCTACAGCTGCGCTGCCAAGCTGGCTGCGTGGTGTAGGCAGCGCAGCGCGGGCCTCCCACTCTGTGCCGCCATCAAGATTGAGCACGAAGTGGTCGGCGCTGGCTTGATCGCTTGTGTCAACGCCGCCAAGCATATGCAGCTCGCGGCCAAGGCGCGCCGCGCTGCCAGCAGCCCGTGGCGCAGGCAGATCTGGTCCTGCGGACCAGGTATCCGTGGTGATATCGTAGCGCCAGACGTGTTGGCTTGCGGAATTTGGTTGGCCGCCATTCCGTCCACCTAGCATGTAGATGGATGTGCCGTCGACTGCGAGCGCAGCGGCGGCAACAGGCTCTGGTAGCGGCGCTAGTTGCCGCCATGTTTGCGTTTGTAGATTAAACGCGACAGTGCTTGTGGTTGGGATGGCATTGACATCCCCTCCCAGCACATAGAGTGTATCGCTGATGATCGCACCTTGGGCATCGCTGCGGGCATTTGGCGCTGACGGGCCTAGCTGCCAGTCGAGGCCAGCGAGCGGCTGCTGTGGCACCGCTGTTGCTGGCGCGGCGGGAAGATTCAAGAAGGGCAGACGCTGGGCAACCTGCGCTCTTAAGCTAGGAATGAACCAAACTGCTGCTGTAGTTCCACCGAGGATCAGTAAAACGAGCAGGACCACCCACGGCCAACGTCGACGTTTAACAGCAACAGGCTGAGTAGCCCGTTCTGAACTCATGTGCCCTCCACAACCAAGGAAATTTGCTACGGGCTATCATAGTTCAAGTGGCCACTTCTGGCAATGTGGATAACCTGGCGTAGGGTGGCTTAGCGGCTCTGGCGGCTGAAGGCGTAGGCGATGCCCTGCTGCAGCGATCCGTAGGCTTGCAGTCCCTCTAGACTGATGCCTAGCCCCACCAGGGTTTGCGCGATCTCTGGCCGAATGCCTGTGATGAGCACCTCGGCACCGAGTAGGCGCACACTCGCGGCAGCGCGCAGCAGCAGCCCAGCAACGTGGGTGTCAATAATCGGCACGCCTGACACATCTAGAATTGCAATCTGGGATTGGTTGGCCGCGACACCTTGCAGAAGGGTCTCCATCACCTGCTGGGCACGCTGTGAGTCGATGCTGCCGATCAGCGGCAGCAGTACAACATTGGTTGTGAGGGGGATGAGCGGTGAGGATAGCTCGATCAGCGCCTGCGCCTGCGCCTGAATGATCGCCGCCTGTAGCCGCTGCTGCTCGGCCTCAGCAGCTTTCTGATCACGAATATCGCGCACAATTGTTGAAAAGTAGGCCAGCTTGCCGTTCGCGCCGAAGTGACATAACAACACTTGTGAGACAGGAATCTCCCCCCCGCTGGTGGTCAGAATAGTGCTTTCGCCACTCCAGCGCCCCTCTTTGACGGCGATGGGCACGGCCTCTTGCTCTAGCTGCTGGGCGACGTGCTGCGGAAAGAAGCTTAGCACTGGCTGCTGTGTAAGGTCGGCAGCAGCATCAATTTCCAGCATTGTGCGGCCAGCAGGATTAAGGTAGAGGGTGCTGCCGCGCACATCGGCAATGGCGACGAGGTCGGGTGTGGCGGCCAAGATCGCCTCGAAGCGCTCGCGGGCCTCAAGTGCTTGCCGCTGCAGCGTCACGTCGATCAACAGTCCATCCCATAACGTTGCCCCATCAGCGAGCCGACTTGGCCGCGAGATGCCCTGGAGCCATTTGATGCCGCCTTGGGTCTGCACGCGGCCCTCCCAGCGCCATGGCTCTAGTGTTGCCGCTGAGGTGGCGATCGAGCTTTCGAAGCTTGCTCGATCATCAGGGTGGACTGGATCGAGCACGAGATTGACATCGTCCATGATTGCTTGTGGCTCAAGGCCGTAGATCTCTTGGCTGCCCTGGCTGACAAAGGGAAAGCTCGCTGTGCCGTCGGTGCCGAGGAGAAACTGAAAGACCATGCCTGGTGCGTTGGCGATCATGCGCTCGACCCGCGCCTGCTGCTGCGCGATGGTCTGATTGAGCAGGTGCTGGGCGTTGATGTTCTCCGAGATGCCGACAAGGCCGACGACCGCGCCCTGTAGATCATAGAGCGGTTTTTTGATCGTGTGAAAGTACTCGATCGCTCCATCATGGCGGTGCATCGGCTCCGCTGGAATATCGATGGCCTCGGCTGATGTAAACACCTGCTGATCTGCCGCAATGTAGGTATCAATAATTGCTGGGTCCTCGTTGCCCGCATGGGTGCGACCTTGTAGCTCTGCTAGCGATGTGCCTGTGTAGGCATGAAATGAATCATTGACATAATGAAATGTTGAATCCCGTCCTTTGTAGAAGATCAGTGTCGGCACAGCATCAAGGATCTGCTTATAGATATGCAGCTGCTCCCGCAGGGCTGCCACCTCTTGCTGGAGCGCAGCGTTGCTCGAATCGGGAGGCAGAATCGGCATATCAGGGTGCGTTGTCATAAGCCAGGTGCTCCTTCTGCTAGGACGGTGAAATAAACGAGTAGCTTCTGAGTGTAGCCTAAAACCGTTAAGCGCGAATTATATCGAACGTCCTATTTACCCGCTGCCATGCGCTGAAGATTCGTCACCTGTAGAGGTTAGTCTGGCCGTGTGATACGGAAGCGATCCTGACAGCGCACATACTCATTCCCGGCCAGGCGACCGACGGGCTTTAAGGCATCAATCTTGATATAGCCTGAGTCGTAGATTTCTGGTTGCAGGTGCAGCGCAACCACGCGGCCGATAACAATCTCGCCGCTGCCGACAGGTACGATCTGCTCGAGAGTGCACTCAAAGGCGGCTGGCGCGGCGGCGATCCGCTTCGGCTGCACGTGGAGGCTAGGCAGTGTTTCTAGCTCTGCTAGCGTGAATTCGTCAACGTCTGGCGGGTACAGCCCTGCTGTTGTGTTCATGGCCGCAACCAACGACTCGGAGACAATGTGGATCACAAACTCGGGCCGACCTTCAATGTTGCGCAGGGTATCTTTCTTGGCTCCGTCAGGGTGACGGTTGGGGCAAAAGAGCAGCATCGGCGGGTAGCTGCTGGCGATCGTGAAGTAGCTAAATGGAGCCAGATTCGGCACGCCGTCGGCGCTAAGCGTTGAAACCCACGCGATGGCACGCGGCACAACCAGGCCGGTGAGCAGCTTGTAGACCGAGTGGGCGTCGAGTTGAGCTGGATCGAGTGAGATGCGATTCATTGCAACCTTATTCTATGACATAACGTATTAATGGATACGTGACGTTGTCAATCATACCCGATGGGTGCTGGTCTGGAAAGAGGCGAAAAATGCGTTGGTGTTCTCAGTGTCAACACGATAACGAGTCGGAGGCGATTTTCTGCTCCTACTGCGGTGCACGTCTAGGCGCAGAGATTCCACGTGGCAGCAAGCCGAACACTGGTCAAACGATTGATCTTGGCCGTGGTGTGGCTACCAAGCCGGAGCCAGTTGTTCCGCCACCGCCAGCGCAGCCTCGTGCTCAATCGCCGCTGCCGATGCATCCGGCGCACACCTGGCATCCGGCATCCGGCCCCACTGGCAGTCGGCGGCGGCATGGTCGTGCTGGTGGGCACGCCTGTGCTGGCAATAACTGGTGGCCGTTTCTCGGCATGGGCTTGGCCTTCTTCTGGCTGCTGCCGATGCTTGGCCGTATGGCGGGCGGACTCGTGTGGCTCGTACCATTTATGATCTTGGCTGTGGTTGCCACGAATCGTAATGGCTCACGGCGTCAGGATCTGCGCGGTCTGGTTTGGGTGCTTGGCATCGCCTTTATGCTTATCTTTGGCGGCTGGTTTCCGGGCATTTTCTTGCTCGCACTGATCAGCTACTATTTGAGCTAGTGTCGATTTGAAAAAAGCGCAGAGTCAGCGCGGGCGGTGAGTTATCTCACCGCCCGCGGGCTGTTTAAGCAGCGTGTGGAGGGCCTAGCGTGGCGCTTGGCCGTGGGTCCAAGAGTAGGCGTAGTTGGGATCTTCCGCTGCCAGTGCCGCTTGGCTGATGTAGAGCGGGCGAAATGTATCGACCATAACCGCTAGCTCCTCGGTGTCCTTCTTGCCGATCGATGCTTCGGCTGTGCCCGGATGCGGCCCATGCGGCATTCCCGACGGGTGCAGCGTGATCGAGCCTTCTTCAATGCCCTTACGTGACATAAAATTGCCCTCGACGTAGTACAGCACTTCGTCGCTCTCAACGTTGGAGTGGTTGTAGGGCGCGGGGATCGCCTGCGGATGGTAGTCGAACAGGCGCGGCACAAACGAGCAGACCACGAAGTTTGGCCCGGCAAAGGTCTGATGGACGGGCGGCGGCTGATGGATGCGCCCAGTAATTGGCTCGAAGTCCTCGATATTCAGCGCATAGGGGAACAGGTAGCCATCCCAGCCCACAACATCGAGAGGGTGATGATCGAGGATATGGCGCGTCAGGCGGCCGTGGGCGCGCACATGGACCGGGAACTCACCGCGCTCGTCGTGCGGGTCGATCTCCTGTGGTGCACGCATGTCGCGCTCGCAGAAGGGCGCGTGCTCCAGCAGCTGGCCGTGCTCATTGCGGTAGCGCTTTGGCGTTGTGATCTCGCCGGTTGTCTCGAGCACCAACATCTTTGTTGGTGCGGAGCCAGTGTCGATGCGATAGGTGGTGCCGATGGGCAGCACAAGGTAGTCGCCGCGCCGATAGGGCAGCCGCCCAAAGCTGGTCTCGAGCACGCCTTCGCCCTCGTGGACAAAGAGCAGCTCGTCGCCCTCGCCGTTGCGGTAGAAGTAGTCCATCTTCTCGGTGGGCATAACAACGCCCATCCGAACATCGCTATTGACGAGCAGCATTTGACGACCGCTAATCGGATCGCCGCCGGGCTTGAGCTGTGCTGTGCGCAGGTGGCGATGACGCAGCGCGCCCTCTTCCTCCAGCGCAATCTCGTTTCGTCCTAGATCTTCAACCGCCAGAATGGCTGTTGGTGGATAGTGATGGTAGAGAATTGACTGATTGCCGCTGAAGCCTTTGGTTCCCATCACCTGCTCCGCGTAGAGCGAGCCGTCGGCCTTGCGAAACTGGGTGTGTCGCTTATGCGGAACATCACCTAGTCGATAATAGAAGGGCATCATCGACCTCCTTAACACTATACTAAATTCCCAGCCCTGAGAGTTTTTGTGGGATTTGGGGAGCAACGCTCGATACTCGGTCCCGCCTCCTATTGTACTAGATGAGCTGAATAAAAAGCAAAATCTACGCCATAGGTTAGGTATATAATCTAAAAGATAACTAACAACCATACGGAAACCAAAGAACGGAGTGGAGAAACTGTTTAGCTGCTGAAGTATGGAACTTCGCTTCTGTAGACGCTAGGTCACGGAAACCAAAGAATGGAGTGGAGAAACTGTTTAGCTGCTGAAGTATGGAACTTCGCTCTTGTAGACGCTGGGGCATTGAGCAGTGATTTCAAGATCATTGCTCAACGTAGCTTAAGTTGACGCGAATTGCGCTTCTTTATTTGAGCGCTTGTTGTGGGGCTAAGAGGCACAACACTGCCATCGCAGAGCCATCCTGTCCCGTCACGCATACCGTGATCGTGTAAACCCACTGCTGACGCCATCGCACCGATGTGTTGGGGAAAACTGCTCTAGCGTGAAGCAAAGCAGCGTGTGGAATGCTGAGCCGCAGGCGCATGCCCGCCGCGCCACCTGCACATTAATAACGAGCTTTTTTTAATTTAAGCAGCGTGATCAAGCGTGCGTTGGTGCGCTGTGGTCTGGCGCTGGTGCCAAATCGCACGCTCTTGTTCATCGCAGCCTGTGGTGCGGCCAAAGCTCAGGTGCGATGGCATCAGCTGACGCCATCGCACCGATGTGTTGGGGGAAACTGCTCTAGCGTGAAGCAAAGCAGCGTGTGGAATGCTGAGCCGCAGGCGCATGCCCGCCGCGCCACCTGCACATTAATAACGAGCTTTTTTCTGATTTAAGCAGCGTGATCAAGCGTGCGTTGGTGCGCTGTGGTCTGGCGCTGGTGCCAAATCGCACGCTCTTGTTCATCGCAGCCTGTGGTGCG
>JABXJS010000097.1 GCA_013538855.1 Herpetosiphonaceae bacterium | reverse complement strand
TCGCACGCGGGTGCTCGGCGCTGCCAAGCGGCCCTGGGCCAATGAGCGGGCGGGACGAGCACGGAGCAGGCGCTGGCACCGGCCACGTGCATGGGCGAAGCACACGGCATCGCATCAAAAAAAGCTCCCCATGCTGCCTTTGCGGCCTATGGCGTACTCCTCTGTTGGTAGCGCGTGTGCACAGGTCTGACCAGATTGTATCCTGGTAAGACCAGTTATTAATACATTTTGACAAACTGCGTCATGGCTGCTAGAATGTGCGCCACAGACGACATAACACACCCACACACTCCCAAACCATAATCAAAACTGCAAGGAGGCAGACGTGCACAGACGCTGGCTGTCGGTTGTTTTCCTGTGCCTTTTGATGGGCATGACGCTATTCCCGCACGCTTCGACCTACGCTCAGACGACCCAATCCACAGGGCGACAAAACACCTATCCGATCGTGTTGGTTCATGGATTTGGCGGCTGGGGCCGCGACGAGGTGCTCGGCTTCAAGTACTGGGGCGGCTTTCGCGACATCGAGTCCGACCTGCGCGGCGCAGGCTACGAGGTCTACACCGCCGCCGTGGGGCCGTTCTCCAGCAACTGGGATCGGGCGGTGGAGCTGTACACACAGCTGCGCGGCGGCACGGTGGACTATGGCGCGGCACACGCGGCGCGCCACGGCCATGCGCGGTTTGGGCGCACGTATCCGGGCCTCTACCCGCAGTGGGGCCAGGTTAATCCGGCAACTGGTCTGACCAACAAGATTCATCTGATGGCGCACAGCCAGGGCGGCCAGACGGTGCGCGTGCTGGCGCAGCTGCTCGAGAACGGCGATGCCGCCGAGATCGCCGCCACGCCAGCGAGCGAGCTTTCGCCGCTGTTCGACGGCCAGCGCAAGTCGTGGGTCTCCAGCATCACCACCATCTCGTCGCCGCACGATGGCACGACGCTGGTGATGGGCGTGAACACCTTCCTGCCCTACGCGCAGCAGATGATCGCGTTGATCGCCGCCATGGTGGGCAGCGGCAGCGCCGACCTGTACGACTTCAAGCTCGATCAGTGGGGCCTGACGCGCCAGCCCGGCGAGTCCTTCTCGCACTACGCTGATCGCGTGTGGGCTAGCGCGCTGTGGGAGGACACCTTCGACATCAGCGCCTGGGACCTCTCGCCGGACGGCGCGCGCGAGCTGAACAGCTGGGTGCACGCGCAGCCTGATGTGTACTACTTCTCCTGGGCCACCGAGAAAACCTACCGCAGCTGGCTGACCGGCCATCACCTGCCTGATCTGACGATCAACCCGATCTGGACGGCCAACGCGCTGTATATGGGCGCGTACACGCGGCGTGGCAGCGACACGCAGGTGGGCATCGACAGCAGCTGGTGGCAGAACGACGGCGTGGTCAACACCAACTCCATGGACGGCCCGACGCTTGGCTCAAGCGACCAGATCGTGCGCTACAACGGCACGCCGCAGGTTGGCACGTGGAACTACATGGGCGTCAAAGAGTCGTTCGACCACTCCGACATTATCGGCATCACGATCTACTACGACGTGCGCGGCTGGTTCCGCAACCAGGCCGCGCTGCTGGCCAGCCTGCCGCAGTAGCCGGGGCTGTCGTCGCTCAACGTTCGCAGCGCCGCCGCGATGTTCAGGCAATCGCGGCGGCGCTGCTTGAGTTGGCAACTTTGTTTGATCAAGGTACAATGTGGACATCCCGACCCACCACCCATGACGACAAGGAGCCTGTATGCGACGACGTGCAGCCGGACTGCTGCTGATTATTCTGGTGCTAGGCGCGGCCAGCTGGCGGCCCTACGCCCAAGCCTTCGGCGGCGGCGACAACAATGTGCTGTGGAATCAGCTCTACCACAGCGCCAGCAGCGTCAACCCACGCCTGGAGCTGGTGCCAGAGCAGCCGTACCCGTTTGTGCAGGGCGAGTCCGACGGCTCGATCACGCCCAGCACCAGCGTGGTGATCAGCGCGCTGGCTGCGCAGAGCGATGTGCAGAGCGCTTCCATTCGCTACTGGAACGGCACGACGGCCGCGACGGTGGCGATGAGCGCCGCTGGCACGGTGACGGCGACGTTTCGCGGCCAGCCCAGCACCGCCTACACGATCTGGCGCGGCAGCATCCCGGCCCACAGCGCCGGCACGACAATCTACTACCGTGTGATTGTGCAGGATGGCCCGGCGACGGCGGTGCTCAAGCTCAGCAACGGCCAGTACATCAACCCGCTCGGCCAGCATATCCGTGGCTTCAACGACGATCCCGACGACTACTTCTACACCGTCGGCAGCGCCACGCCAACCAGCACGCCCACACCTAGCCCCACCACCACGCCTGCAACCGCCACGCCGACGAGCACGCCGACGAGCACGCCAACGGCCACAGCCACGCCAAGCGCCGACTGCTCCGGCGCACAGCCTGGCGACGACCAGCTGACCACCGCCGCGATATTTCACGACAGCACCCAGGCCGCCTACCGCGATCCGCTTGGCGCGATCGAGCTGGGCATGACCGCCACGCTGCGCCTGCGCACCTGCGCCAGCGACGCCAGCAGCGTGGCGGCGCTGGTCTGGGAGACCGGCGCGCCGCTTGCAGCGCCAACGCACGTGTACAGCGCCAGCGTCGTGAGCAGCGCAGGCGGCTATGATCTGTGGGAGCTGCACGTGCCTGCGCCAGCCACAGCCATCGACCAATGGTATCAGTTTCGCGTGCGCGACGGCAGCCGCGCGGGCTACTACCACGTGCTGGCGACCAGCGGCAACAGCGGGCCAGGCGCGTGGAGCGACACGCTGCTTGATCGCTCGTGGCGGCTGGGCACACTCACGCCGCCGCCTGCCGACTACACGGTGCCCGACTGGATGCAGGACGCCGTGATCTATCAGATATTCCCCGACCGCTTCCGCAACGGCGATCCATCCAACGACCCGCAGCCGCACCAGGTCTATGGCCCGACGACCTGCAATGGCGGGCCGTGCACCACCAGCCTGCACAGCGCGTGGGGCGAGCTGCCCGACCAGCCAAGCTACGGCACCGACTTCTTCGGCGGCGACCTCCAGGGTATCATCGACACCATCAACAGCGGCTACTTCAATGACCTGGGCGTGAACACGCTGTACCTCAACCCGATTTTCGCCGCCTCGTCCAACCACGGCTACGACACCAACGACTACTATGCGATCAACCCGCAGCTCGGCACGCTGGCGACCTTCGATGCGCTGATCGCCGCCGCCGACGCCCACGGCCTGCGCGTGATCCTCGACGGCGTGTTCAACCACGTTGGCTCCGATAGCCGCTACATCGACGGCTACGGCAAGAATCAGTGGAGCGACATAGGCGCGTGCGAGGCGGCGGCCTCACCCTACCGGCCCTGGTTTACGCCGGGCAGCAGCGGCAGCGATCTCTGCGCCGACGGCTGGGGCTGGCATGGCTGGTATAACTTCGAGACCATCCCAGAGCTACAGGAGACCGACGCGGTCAAAGATTTCTTCTTCCGTGGCGGCAGCCTGCAAAGCCCCGGCGGTGTCTCGGTGGCGCAGTACTGGCTTGATCGCGGCATCGCTGGCTGGCGCTTCGACGTGGCCCAGGACATCACGCACGCGTGGTGGCAGGCGCTGCGGCCGTATGTCAAGACCACCTACGGCACCAGTCAGACGCTGATGCTCGGCGAGGTCTCTGGCGGCTGCGACTGGGGCCTGTACCAGAGCTACCTCAACGCCAGCGAGCTGGACTCGGCCATGAACTACTGTTTCCGCGACTGGGGTGTGGGCTTCGCCAACGGCAACGCGCCCAGCGCCTTCGATCAGTCCTACACCAGCTTTCGCAGCATGTTCGCGCCCTCGTCGTGGCGCGCGCTGATGAACCTGATCAGCTCGCACGACTCGCCGCGCGCGCTCAACCTGCTCGGCGGCGATCTCAATCGCCTGGAGCTGCTGGCGCTGCTGCAGATGACGCTGCCTGGCGCGCCGTCGGTTTACTACGGCGACGAGGTGGCGCTGCCCGGCGGCGGCGATCCCGACAACCGCCGCACCTATCCGTGGGCCGACCAGGGCGGCGCGCCCAACCAGCAGATGTACGCGCACTTTAAGCAGCTGATCAACCTGCGCCGCGATCACGCGGCCCTGCGCCGCGGCGATGTGCAGACGCTGCTGATCGACGACAGCGCGCACCTCTACGCCTACCAGCGCTGGGATGCCAGCGAGACGATCGTGGTTGTGCTCAACAACGGCACCAGCGCGCAGAGCGCCAGCGTCCCCGTGAGCCTGCCCGACGGTACGGTGCTGACCGACCTGCTCAGCGGCGCGAGCTACAGCGTGCAGGGCGGCAGCGTGAGCCTGCCGGTCGCCGCGCAGTTTGGCGCGATCCTGCTGGCCAACGCGCCGACGCTGACGCCCACGCCCTCGCCCTCGGCGACGCCAACCGGATCGCCAACGGCAACCGGCACGCCAGTGACGCCCACGCCGACGGTGAGCATTACCGCCACGCCGACCGGGACGCCAGCGACGCCCACGCCGACGGTGAGCATTACCGTCACGCCGACCGGGACGCCAGCGACGCCCACGCCGACGGTGAGCATTACCGCCACGCCGACGGCGACAGCAGCGCGCTTTATGTTCTACGTGCCGCTGCTGCTGCGCTAGCGGCTAGCTGGCACAGTATTTGATTGCGCTAAAAAAGTGGCCCCACGCTCTATCACGAGCGTGGGGCCGCAGGCTTAACGGTGCGTGGTCGCTGCGGGCTAGGCCGAGGCGCGGCGCACAAGCGTTGTTGGCAGGATGCGGTGCTGGGGTGCGGAGAACTGGCCGTCGATTGCCTCCAGCAGCAGCTCGACCGTCTTGAAGCCGAGGTCGTTGATCGGCTGGTGCACGGTGGTGAGCGGCGGGCTGGCGTAGGCGGCGGAAGGCTGGTCGTCGAAGCCCACCACGGCCACGTCATCGGGGGCGCGCAGGCCCGCGTTCTGCAGCTCGTGGAGCACGCCGAGGGCCAGCGGGTCGTTGGCGGCAAAGACGGCGTCCGGCGGCTGATCGAGCTGGAGCAGCTGGCTCATCGCCGCCTGACCGGCCTGGTACGAGCCGTTGGTCTCGATGATCAAGCGTTGGTCGATGGGCAGCCCGGCCTGGAGCAGCGCGCGCTTGTAGCCATCGCGGCGATCTGCGCCAGCCACCAGCGACGCCGGCAGCGACACCAGGGCGATGCGCTGACGGCCCTGCGCGGCCAGATAGCTGACTGCCTGCGAGGCGGCCTGCAAATTGTCGATGTTGACCCAGTGCGCCTGCGGGTAGTAGGGATGGCGGCCAAGCAGCACCAGCGGCAGCCCGTCCTGGATCAGCTGAGGCAGGATCGGGTCGTCGAACATGCTGACGCCGACGATCACGCCATCGAGGTGCCCGCCGCGCAGCACGCTCTGGTAGAAGCCCTCCTCTTGGTTCAGCGTCACCATCGAGAGCATCAAGTAGCGCTGGTGGACGGTGCACGCCTCGGCGATGCTGGGGATGAGGATGGCAAAAAACGGGTCGGCGAAGGTCTCGCGGGCGTCCTGCGGCAGCAGCAGCCCAATCATATTGGTGCGCTTGGTGACGAGCGAGCGCGCCACGGCGTTGGGAATATAGCCGGTCTCCTGCACCGCCTGCAGCACGCGGTCGCGGATGTGCGGGCGCACGTGGGGATAGTTGTTGAGCACGCGGGAGACGGTGGCCCGCGATACGTTGGCCCTCTTGGCGATCTCGTCTAGGCTCATTGTAAACCTCTGCACGCTGTTGAAACCGCTTTCACTGTAGCAGCCCGCTGGGCGACTGTCAAATGCTGCTGTACACAGTTGTTGTCAGCGGTGCTAGCTTATGGTATGAATTTAGTTATACTGCTATGCATGATTGAGGCTAGGCCAACTTTTTATGTGAGGATTGACATGAAAACAGCTATTTCATTGCCGGATGATCTCTTTGAGCAGGCCGAGCAGTATGCTCAGCAGCGTGGCGTATCGCGCAGTGAGCTGTATGCAACTGCCCTGCGCCATTATCTTGTCCAGCATCGCGATGCCGCAATTACGGCCCAGCTCGATGCACTCTATGCAGCTGAGGCGAGTGACCTTGACCCAGCTTTCCTGCATGCACAGCGCGAATCCCTGCCGCTGGAGGAGTGGTAATGAAGCGCGGCAGCATCTGGTGGGCCGATCTGCCAGCTCCCGCTGGGGCTGCTCTTGGCTATTGCCGTCCCGTCTTGGTTGTTCAAAGCGATGCTTTTAATCGTAGTCGAATTCAGACGTGTATTGTTGTCGTCATAACCAGTAATCTGCGGCTTGGCCAAGCTCCAGGTAATGTCATCGTGCGCACTGGTGAGAGCGGTCTTGCTAAGGATTCAGTTATCAATATCTCCCAAATTGTGACGCTAGATCGCTCGATGTTGACCGAATATGTGGGCGATCTTGCGCCTGCAATAATGGCGCAGGTTGCGAGCGGGCTGCGCTTGGTGCTTGATCTCTAACACCTCCCATCCCCCTGTGGCCTCAATTGCTATGTTCCGCGCTCTCCGGTCGCGCTTAGGCGGTGTGATCGAAGCAACACGCCGCCGTTCTACCGCGCCTGTGCTGGTTAGATTGCTATTCCTCGTCAACTCCAGTTGGTTAAACAAGAACGATTGTTGAACCCAAGCGTCGTGGTTGGGCTGGCGTGATTCAGCGGAGCACCTGCGCTGGTGCTTAATCGCGCGTTCACAGGTGGAGTCCGGGGACCCAAGGTCGCGACCTTGGGTGGTGCTGCGGGTGGGAATCCTAGGGCGTGCTGGGGCGGCGTAAAGTGGGCGCAGTCTGCGGGTGGTAGTGCTGTGGTGCGCTGGTGCGGGCGTAAAGTGGGTGCAGGCGGCTGTGGGCGTTGGTGCCGTGGTGCCGTGGTGCGGGTGGCAACGGCAGCGCTGGACATCAGCGGGTGAGGTTGGCACGCAGCGGCGCTGGCCATCAGCGGGTTGGGCTGGCACGGCGCTGTGGCGGCGTTCCGCTGGCAGGGCCTGGCCCACGCTGGCGCGAGCGGACGCTGTGAAAAAGTAGTTTTACATAAAAATAACCTACACACCTTTGTCAGCTCAGTAGGCATATGTTCTGGTTGAAAACGCTATCATTAGCGCTGGATGAGAAAATAGTACGCTGAGAGCACACTTGCTGGCGATTGTGTTTGTTTCATGGCTTTACAAAAACGTAAATAATGCGCAGATGCTGAGCGACCAACGCAGGCAGGCCCCTATTGACTTCTTAATACAATTTTTATATGATTGAAATCGCTTTCAATGAATGTAAGCGCTTGCAATGTAGCGAAAGGAGCCAGTTGTGCCACGGTATCGCCTGTCTGATACGTCCCCCAACGTCGCCCTGCATTCGCGCCCCGCAGCCTGGTTTAGTGTTCTTTTGATCGGTCTTCTCTGTGTGCAATTATTGATTCTGCCTGCCGCGCATGAGGCGCAGGCGGCCACGAGCGTTGGGCTAGGCAGCTACGAGACGCCGGTGCCGCCAGGGCTGGGCGTGCCCACCAACAACGCTGGCGCAGCGGTGACGCCGCTGGTGTCCGGCCCCGCCGCCAGCAAGCCGGTGTCGACAAACGAGTGGTGGTCGTCGCTGCTGTGGCGGCGCGACACCTCGGTGCCCTACAGCCAGCCGCTGTTCGCCTACCCGGTGGCGGCGCGCGCCTACGGCGATGGCCTGCACATGGGCTATGCCACCCAGTTCGCGCTTGACACCGAGTTTCACACCCACTTCGACCCGGCCGAGGCGCTGACGCTCGGCGTCGTGGGCCTGCAGAACGCCACGCTGACCGCCGATGACTGGACCGACTGGACGGTGACGGCCAAATGGGCCGCTGGCAGCACCACGCTGCGCACGATCATCGGCCACGGCCTGCCGTTCGTCTATGCCACCAAGACTGGCGGCGACGCGCTGATCTCCTTCAAGTCCGTGCCGACTGTGTGGGCGGGCCAGGGCACCAACGCGCTGGGCGTGACCGTCAACGGCGCGCACTACGGCATCTTTGCGCCGTCGGGCGCGACCTGGCAGGTATCTGGCACCACCGCGCGCTCGAATCTCGCTGGCAAGGATTACTTCTCGGTGGCGGTTTTGCCCAACAACCAGAGCGCCACGCTCAACGACTATAAGCAGTACGCCTACGCCTTTGTCACCGACACGCAGGTGCAGTGGAGCTACAACGAGAGCGCGGCGCGGCTGACCAGCACCTACGCGGCCAGCGTCACGCCTAAGGAGGGCAGCCAGACCGGCACGCTGATGGCGCTGCTGCCGCACCAGTGGCGCAACTCCAGCAGCGCGCTCACCGGCTACACGTACCAGTCGGCGCGCGGCACGCTCAAGGTGGTGCGCGGCGCGTCGTTCAGCACGCAGCTCACCTCCAACGGCGTGCTGCCGACCCTGCCGGTGGTGGGCAACGGGGCCAGCGGCTTCAGCACCACCCAGCTGCGCGCCTACGTCGATAGCGTGCTCAACGAGCCGAACCACTTTAGCGCCGCCGACACATACTTCTCCGGCAAGCAGCTGCTGCGCGTGGGCATGGTCGCCTGGATCGCCGACCAGATCGGCTACACCGCCGCCCGCGACCAGCTGATCGGCGCGATGAAGGCCAAGATGCAGGACTGGCTGAGCGCCGGCGATGGCACGCGCTACGTCTACAACCCAACCTGGGACACGCTGGTGGGCTACCCGTCGTCGTTTGGCTCGGACACCGAGCTGAACGATCACCACTTCCACAACGGCTACTTTGTGCTGGCGGCGGCGATCATCGGCAACTTCGACCCGAGCTGGGTGAACGATAGCGCCTGGGGCGGCATGGTGAAGATGCTGATCCGCGATGCCAACAGCTGGTCGCGCAACGATGCGCTGTTCCCGTTCCTGCGCGCGATGGACGTGTACGAGGGCCACACGTGGGCCTCGGGCCACGCTGGCTTTGGCAACGGCAACGACGCCGAGTCCTCGTCGGAGGCGATGCTGTTCAACACCGGCGTGCTGCTGTTTGGCGCAGTGACAGGCGACCAGAGCCTGCGCGACTTCGGCATGTACCTGTACTTGACCGAGGCCAGCGCGCTAGAGGAGTACTGGTTCGACGTGCACGACGACATCTTCCCCGCCGCCTACAACCACAAGGGCATTGGCATGGTCTGGGGCAACGGCGCGGCGCACGCGACCTGGTTCTCCGGCCAGCCGGAGATGATCCACGGCATCAATGTGCTGCCGGTGACCGGCGGCTCGCTGTACCTGGGCCGCTACCCGAGCCACATCGACGCCGTGTACCAGGAGATCGTCAGCGAGAACGGCGGCCCAGTCAACGAGTGGGTTGACATTATGGCGGGCTATCAGGCGCTGTCCAACCCCAGCGCGGCGCTAGGCACGATCGGCCAAAACTACACGCCGGAGGATGGGGAGAGCAAGGCGCACACCTATGCCTGGATTCACGCGCTGAACCAGCTTGGCCACCTTGCCACCAGCGTGACCGCGAGCAGCGCCACCGCCGCCGTGTTCAGCAAGAGCGGCGCAAAAACCTACGTGATCTACAACCCGCGCGCGACCCAGAGCAGCGTCGCCTTCTCCGACGGCACCAACTGCACAGTGAGCGGCCATGCGCTGGTGGCGCTGTCGGCCAGCCAGTGCCAGAGCGGCCCGCCGCCCACGGCCACGCCCACGCCGACGAACCCAGGCAGCCGCGACGCCTACAGCACCATCGAGGCCGAGAGCTTCGACAGCGCGCAGGGCGTGCAGGTCGAGGCGACGCAGGACGCAGGCGGCGGCCAAAACGTCGGCTGGATCGCCAGCGGCGACTATCTGGTCTACAACAATGTGGACTTTGGCAGCGGCCAAGCGGCCTCCGTGCAGCTGCGCTTCGCCTCGGCGGCCAGCGTGAGCGGCCAGGCTCAGCTGCGCCTCGACAGCCTGAGCGGCCCGCTGATCGGCAGCGTGGCGCTTAGCCCAACCGGCGGCTGGCAGCAGTGGGAGACGCGCACGGCCAGCGTGAGCGGCGCGACTGGCAAGCACACGCTGTATGTTGTGTTCAGCAGCGCGCAGGCTGGCGACCTGGGCAACGTCAACTGGCTGGTTTTCCAGCGCGCCACGCCGACGGCCACGCCGACCACACCGCCGCCGCCGACAGCCACGCCCACGCCGATCGGGCCAAGCCGCAGCGCCTACAGCACCATCGAGGCCGAGAGCTTCGAC
>JABXJS010000096.1 GCA_013538855.1 Herpetosiphonaceae bacterium | reverse complement strand
TCGCACGGTTCCTTTCTTGGTTGGCACCACAAAGGATACCGCACGATTCGGCCGCCACACCGTTTACCCTGGCCCCAGGGAGTCCTGTGATCTACTGGGCATGATTGTTGCTGCTGGAGTCGTGAGGAATTGGCATACGGCTTGCTGATCTTCTACTGGTACTGGACAGCTGATCTGTGTTCTTCATGGTATTATACGCTGAACAGGTTCCAAGCGTAAAAAGGAGGTTACAGTGAACATCACGATTGAATTCTGCATGCAGTGAAACTATGCTCCTCGTGCCGTCAGTTTGACGGACTCACTTTTTCAACGCTTCCCCTACAAAATTGCCAACCTAACGCTCATACCCTCCAAGGGTGGCCGCTTTGAAGTGACCATCGATGGTGATCTCGTGTACTCAAAACTGGCAACCGGTCGTCACGTTGAGCCAGGTGAGATTGAGACATTGATCGAGCAGAGGCTTGCTGCCGAATAAGTAGCAACAAGTACGCCATGCACGTCGATTCTAAGCTGCCTCGGCGTGCATGCTATAATTTCTGCGACTGACCATCCCAATCCAAGGAGACGATACGTGCTTGTTTTGATCACCGGCTCCAGCGGGCAGATTGGCACCAATCTGGCCCTGCGTCTGCTGGCTGAAGGGCATCAAGTGTTCGGCGTTGACAAGCGGGTGAACACATGGACCGATGAGTTCCCGTATGTGCTACAGGATCTCAGCGCACCCTATCGGGACTTTGTTGGCGGCATCGGCAGCGTGCCCTATCCGCAGCCGGATGTTGTGGTGCACTTGGCCGCCAACGCCAAGGTGCACGAGCTTGTTGAGTATCCGCACCGCGCCCTCGAAAATATTACACTCACCTACAATGTGCTGGAGTACTGTCGCGCGCAGCAGCTGCCGCTGATCTTTAGCTCGTCGCGCGAGGTCTACGGCGATATTCATCGCTACCTCACCGAAGAGACACAGGCGGATTTTGTCTACACAGAGAGTCCCTACTCGGCCTCGAAAATTAGCGGCGAAGCGCTGATCTACTCCTACGCGCGCTGCTATGGGCTGCCCTACTTGGTGTTTCGCTTCTCCAATGTCTATGGCCGCTACGACAACGATCTGCAGCGCATGGAGCGGGTTATTCCGCTGTTTATTGATCGAATGCGGCGCGGTTTGCCTGTCACGGTCTACGGGCGCGAAAAGACTTTAGATTTTACCTATGTCGATGATTGTGTCGATGGCATTGTGCGTGGCATCGAGCGGCTTGTCGCTGGCACGGTGTGCAATCAGACCTTCAACCTCGCCTATGGCGAAGGCAACACGCTGGTGCATATGGCCGAGTTGATTGCCTCCGCCCTTGAAGTCGAGGGTAACATCCATGTGGAGCCTTCCAAACGGCCAGGTGAAGTGAGCCACTATGTTGCCAATATTGGCCGCGCGCGCCAGCTGCTTGGCTACACGCCGCAAGTATCGCTTGCTGAGGGCCTGCGCCGCGCGGTTCGCTGGAATCTAGAGTGGAATGAGAAGCACGGCTGAGGTATAGCATGTCCCAACGCTCTGCGCACCTGCGCCGAATTCCCCGCCCTCCAGGGCGTGGCCTCCAGCGGTCGCTTGAGGCCGATCGGTTGCTGAGCCTAACCGAGCTGGTTAACCAGCTTATGCGCATCAGCGATCCTGCTCAACTGATCGACGCGCTAACGCTTGGTTTGCAAACAACGCTGGCTGTCGATACGGCGGTGGTCTGGCTGCATAATCCAACCTCGCATCGCTATGTGCTCACCTGTGTGGCCAAAGACGGCGCGCTGTTCTCGCAAGAAGATCGCGACATGCTCTCGGCGCTCCAGGTGCGCTCTGGCGAGGCGTTGGTTGGGCGGGTGGTCAGCGATAGTGTTGGGCGTATGCTGCCCGATGCCGAGGCGTATCGCGCCATGTTCGGTGCCCTCGGCCGCCGTCGCGATGCGCTGTACACGCGGCTACGTATGCTGCTGCCTGAGGAGTTCAGTGTGCTGGCGCTGCCGCTCTACAGCAGCGACTCTGGGCGACCGCTCGGGGTTGTGGAGCTGCTGTGCGCCGACCAGCAGCTACGCTCAAGCGATCTCCAGTGGCTGCGTCGCTATACGCAGCAGCTAGGTATTTTGCTGAACTTGGTGCGCATGCAGGTGGACGCGCGCAAGCAGCGCCGCCGCCTAGCCGCGCTCGACTCGGTGGTGACGGCGATCAGCACCGCCTCTGATCTTACCGATCTGCTCCAGGTGACGCTGCTGGTGATGATCGAGGTGGTTGCGGCCAGCGGCGGCGCGATCTACCTGGTTGCGCCTGGTCAAAACGATGGCATGCTCGCAGTGCAGCATCAGGTTCCGCCGGATGAGCTGGCGCTGTTTAACTCATCGCAGGCCGCCATGGTGCTGGAGGACGTGATCTACTACGGCCAGCCGTCGCTGCGACCCGCCCTCTCGGCCTCCGATCAGGTGTTCAATGGCGATGTGATCGGGCGGGCGGCTGTGCCGCTGCTCGCCGGTGGCACGATTGTGGGCGTGCTGCTGCTCTATGGCCCGTTGGAGACGCTGACCGTTAATCTTGATTGGCCAGCGCTTGTCTCCGTTGGCAGTCAGATTGCGATCGCCATCGCCAATACGCGCCTGTATGAGGAGAGCCAGCGCGAGCGGCAGCGCCTCAGCACCGTGATCGCCTCAATTGCCGATGGTGTGGCTATCTGCGATGAGACTGGCCAGCTGATCTTGGCCAATGAGGCGGCGGCGGCGCTGCTGGGCCTGGCCTCGCTGCCGGCGCTCTCGCGCGATAACCAAGCGCGCACGCTCAAGGGCCAGGTTGTCGAGCCGGAGCAGATGCCGCTGGCGCGGGCGCTGGCTGGCGAGGTGTTTCGCGATTATCAGCTGGTGCTGCGGGGGGCCAACGATCAAGACCTTGTCCTGAGCTTCAGCGGCGCACCGCTGCGCGGATCGACGCTGGGAGTGAGCGAGTCCGAGACGCCGAACGGCGCTGTTGTTGTCTTTCGGGATATCACGGCGCAGCGGCGGCTCGACGAGGCCAAAGACGAGTTTCTGGCGATTGCCGCCCACGAGCTGCGCTCGCCGCTGGCCGCGATCAAGGGCTACAGTGATCTTTTGCTGCGGCGCGAGCTGCGCAATGGCACCGAGGGCCGCGAGCTACGCGGTTTTCAGGTGCTCAATCAGCAGGTGAATGTGCTGGTGCAGCTCGTTGATAACTTGCTGGATATCTCGCGGATCGACGCGGGCCGCTTTATTTTGCAGGCCGAGTCGGTTGATATCAAAGCGCTCGCCGAGTCAGTTGTGACGCAGGTTGGCTCATCGGCGACGCAGCATACGGTGCATCTAGAGCTGCCCTCTGCACCTGCGCTGGTCTGGGGCGATGCGCTGCGGCTGCGCCAAGTGGTGACAAATCTGCTGACCAATGCCGTGCGCTACAGCCCGGTCAACACCAGCGTATGGGTGCGGGTGCAGCTCGACGAGCGTGAGGTGCAGGTGTTGTTTGATGACGAAGGGCCAGGCATCCCGCCTAGTCAGCGCGAGCGACTGTTTGAGCGCTACTACCGTGTGCCGGGGATCAAGCGCACTGGCTCTAGCACCGAGGGGCTAGGGTTGGGGTTATACTTGTGTCGTGAAATTATTGCGCTGCACGAGGGCCGCATTTGGGTTGATGCTGCGCCAACTGGCGGAGCGCGCTTTATTATCGCGCTGCCGATGCATATGCCCGCCGAGGAGCCTGCGCAGCGCGATGCAATCGATGCCGCGCTTGATGCAATGCTGGCGCGCGTTGCCACTCCATCCACATCTGAGGAGGCCGAGCCATGACCAACAAAGCGCTGATTATCCCCTTGCTGCAGAAAGTCGATATCTTCCAAGGTCTTGACGAGTCTGAGCTGACGCAGATCGCCGAGCTATGTCGCTTGGGCCGGGCCAAAAAAGGCCACATTATTTTTCGCGAAGATGCCGAGGGCGATGAGCTGTATGTCGTCTACGATGGTGCTGTCGAGATCCAGGTGCCGACGCGCGGCGCTGGTGGCAAGCTGCATCCGTCAACCATCATGACCGTGTACCCTGGGCAGTCGTTTGGCGAGATGGCGATCCTCGGCGGCGGCACCCGCTCCGCCACGGCGATTGTCAGCGCTACTCCGACGACGCTTGTGGTGTTGCCCGGCGATGCCTTTATGGACCTGTGCGAGCAAAACACGCGCATTGGCTACCGCGTTATGCGCAACCTCATTGATGATCTGACCTACAAGCTGCGCTCGTCATCGCTGCTGCTGCGCGGCAATATCAAATGGCAGGATGGTCAGCTAAGCCAGCTCTAGGTGTGCTTGCTTGGCGCTGCTGTCAGCGCTTAGGCTGCGCGGGCAAGCAGCGCGCCAAGCTCGCGCACCTTCGCGTGTGTGCATAGACCGAGACCAGGCACAAACTGCACGCTGTCGCTGTTCCAGCCCTGCAGCAGTGGAGCGATCTCCGCTGTCGAGCGGCAGCCAAGCAGCTCTAGCAGCGCATCCTCGGCCACGAAGCCATGCTCTGCGAGCAGCGCCTCAAGCTGGCTCCAGCGGTCGCTGGCCGCTGCCTGGGCTGGGAAGTGCTGCTCCAGCGTCGCCACGATCGCCGCTACATCCGGCGTGTCGTTGTAGAGCACTAGTGGGATGTGGCGGCCAGCGAACGCAGCGGCGGCCTCGCTTGGCACCACCACAACAGCGGCCTCGCTCCCATCAAGCGGCTCGATGAGCGCGCTGATGCCTGCGGCAGTGGCCGGGAGAAAGATCGGCACGCGCTGCGGCCCGCGCAGCGCAATAAAGTTCGGCACGAGCACGCCGCGCTCCAGCACGAGCGGCTCTGGATCGCGCCGTAGCCGCCAGTCGGCGGTGGTGCGCTTGCTTGTGGCGCGGCTCCAGGCGCTGGCGAGCAGCGTATCGAGGCCGCTCTCCCAAACCTCTGGACCTTGACCAGCTGCGCGGCTGGCTACACCCAGCGTGCCCAGCTCGCGGGCGCTGAGCTTCACCACTTGGGTTTTGCCGACGATGCTAACGGTGGCTACGCCAGCTTTGGCGCAGTCGGGATGGGCTGCCAGCAGCCGCAGCAGCGCGCGCACCAGCCGTCGCCCATGGCGGCTCCAGCTGCCTAGCGCATCCTTTTTGCCATGCCACGTGACCACAAGTTGCTGCTCGAAAAGGGTGCGTGGCCCTTCGACCAGATCGTAGTGCAGATTGTAGCGCCGGGCTAGATTGCGGATCGACAGCAGCAGCGGCCAGACTGGCCCGCTCAAATTCAAGGTGAGCAGCCGTGTGTGGCGCAGCGCCGTCTCCAGCGAGTGAAAGTTATATAGCGCGATGATGTCGGCGGCCTCTGGCGTGGGGCCGCTGCGCACCAGAACGGCGCGCTCTTCGCTATCGAGCTGCATCAGGTACTCTAGCTCGCTCGGTGTAACTGGCAGATCAGCGCAGAGCGCAGCAAGCGCGTCGGCACGCTCCTCGGGCAGCAGGAAGCCATCGTTGTAGTGATTGATATAGCGATAGAGCTGTGCGCGCAGATCGGCGGGCGTGTGCAGACTACAGGTCTGGAGCTGTGCCCACACCTCGGCGCTGAGCACCTCGCCGAAGCTCAGCTGGTGCCAGCGATAGGTGCGGCCAAGGCAGGCGACCAGCCCCCGAGCCAGCTTCGGGTCGCCGAAGAACTCCAGCAATGTGGCGCTATCGAACTCAGCTCGCTGTCGGCCAAGCATCTGCTCGTAGTAGCTGATTGCATAGGCGATAGCCGCTAGGTAGCGATCATCGCGCATCTGATAGGGATAGAGCTGTCGGCCAAGATCGGTCGTGCGGCTCGTTTTTTTAAAGTCACTAAGCGCCAGCGCCATACTATCTCCTTCGCCCAGGGCTACACAGCGGCTAGGCTGCCTGCTTGCGCCGCTTGCGCGCGGCCTTTACTTCGGTGGTGTTGCGGGTGATAATCTCGTAGAGCAGCGCCTCGCTGGGCTTTTTACGCAGCACGCGGCCAAGGCGCTGAATATACTCGCGGGCGGTTGAGGAACCGCTGACGACGATCGCTACATTTGCATCGGGCACATCGACGCCCTCGTTGAGCACGCGGCCTGTGACCAGCTTCGAATACGAGCCATCGCGAAAGGCTTGCAGGATGCCCTTGCGCTCGTCGGCGCTGGTTTTGTAGGTGATCGCCGGCAGCGCAAAGGTGTGGCTCAGGCGGTACACCAAGGCGTTATACTCCGAGAAGACGATCACCTTGTCTTGCCGGTGGAGGTTGAGCAGCCGCGCTACCTCATTCAGCTTGCGCTCGGCATTCAGCGCGATCATGCGCGCTTGGTGATGGGCCTGAAGCGCCTCGCGCGCCCGTGGATCGTTGCCAGCGCGGCGAATCAGCTCGCCGAAGAAGTCGCCGCTTTGGGCCAGCTTATGCCGATTGGCGGCCAGGTACCACTTCCAGGTTGTCATCAGGCTATCGTAGCGCACAAGCTCCTCGGGCTGCAGATCGACGAAGACGCGCTTCTCTTTGAACTGTGCGATGTGGCCGTCGTCCGCCAGCTCGGCTGGTGCGCGCCGATAGACCTCGGGGCCAAGCAGCGTGTCGAGCTGGCGATGCAGCCCATCGGAGCGCTCTGGCGTGGCGGTGAGGCCCAGGCGGTAGGCCGCTGGTGCGCGCTGCACGATGGTGCTGTAGGCTGGCGAGGGCAGGTGATGGGCCTCATCGCAGATGAGCAGCCCGAAGTCGCCGATGGGCGCGTTGGGCTGGGCCGCTGAGGCATAGGTGATCACGGTGATTGGGCGCACCTGGCGCTGACCATCGCCGACGACGCCAACGTGGCTGGCCGCCACGCCAAGCGTATTGATGATCGAGTCGCGCCACTGATACAGCAGCTCGATTGTGGGCACAACCACAAGCGTGCGCACTTTGAGCTGGCCAATCACCATCAGCGCCAGCACTGTTTTGCCGGCCCCGGTGGGCAACACAACCACGCCCCGCCCATCGGCTGCCGCCCATGCTTTGAGCGCAGCTTCCTGGTAGGGACGTGGTTCAAATGTGGCTTTGACGCGATAGCCGCCGCTGAGCGCCTCTGGCACCAGCAGCGCGTCGTCGTCGGTGTCGGTGTCGGTGTCGAGCTGGGCGTCAAGCACGTCGGCGTCTTCAAGGACGGCCAGCCACTCCTCAAGCTCAAGCTGCTGTGGTCCGCCCGCCGCCTGTGAACGTTTCGTGGTCATGCGATCTCCCTCGCGCCGCCTAGGCCGCTTTGCTGGTCGGCGGCCGATAGTCCCACAGCGTTGGCTGGGTGCTGATGATACGGCCGCGCGGCGGCTGCTGGGCGGCGGCGGCGGGCGGCGGCTCGGGGCTTTCGTCGGGATAGAGCGCCTGCAGGATGGCTGCGCTGCGCTGTGGTCCCACGCCCCAGACTTGCTGCAGGCGGCGGGCGGCGGCTTCGCGCAGCAGGCTGCTCAGATCGGCGTCGCCTAGCTCTTGCCCAATGCGCTCGGCCAGGATTGGCCCGATGCCTGGCACTTTCATCAGCCGCTGCTGGGCTGGCGGCAGCTCGGCACAGAGCTCGTCATAGAAGTCGAGCTGGCCAATCGCTGCAAGCACCGTGATCTTACGCGTCAGGCTTGATCCAAGGTTGGGGATGCCCAGCGGTTCGCCGGCCAGCGCCCGCTCCGCCAGAGCGTGCGGCAGCCGCAGGATGGCCTGGGCCACCTCGCGATAGCGCCGGATGCGGTAGGGATTGCTATGCTGCCGCTCAAGCAGCGTGGCAATGTTGAACATAATGTTGGCAATTTCGCGGTTGTTCATACTCTCACCTCAGCGGGTTCTCGGCTTTACGTGCGTACGTTTGTGATTGAACATTTGTTCTAATTATAGCACGGTTTTTGTTAAAATGTCAAGTGTGGAAAGCGTAGATTTAGCCCACTCTAGTGCGGAAAAATGCAGCTAGCCCCGGCTGAAACCTTGACGCGACCATATCCGTTTTAGATGCAGGATTTCTGTTTGAAGGAGTGTGCAGATGCAGCGCCTACTTATTCGACCAGCTGGACTGTTTAGCCGTAAGCACGTGGTCGAGCCATTTGATGGCATGACGGCGATGCAGCAGATCGCCCTGTTTGAGCGCGACAGCTATTTTTCGGAGTGGAGCACGCTCTATCTCGGCGAGATGGTGTTTCGCCTTGATCGCGAGCGCAGGTGGAGCGGCCCTTTTCGGGCGAGCAGCAATGGGGTTGTGTACGCCTGGGCACACAAGCCCAGCGTGCTATCAAACCGCTTTGAGGTTCAGTCGGGGGCGAACGCCTATCTGCTGCAGCCACGCGGTGGGTTTTCACGTGCATTTGTGATCTACACGCGCCAACTTGTGGCTGGCGAAATCCTGCCGAAGTCGGTCTGGAGTCAAGCGGCAATCATGGTGGACCATATTCACATGCCGCTGCTTGATCAGCTATTTATGGCCTGGCTGGTGCTGCGCCTGTGGCAGCGCAACAACTCATCAGGCTAGCGCTGCCGGGACACCGCAGCAGTACAATCTAGGCGAGTCGGCCCAAAACAAGCCCAAACTCAAACAGCAGATACATTGGCACAGCGACGAGCGCAAGATTGGCGGGATCGCCAGTTGGCGTGACAATCGCTGCAATCACGACCACGGCCAAAATGACATAGCGGCGGTAGCGCCCGACGCGGCGCGGGTTGATGACCTTGAGCTTAGCCAGAGTAAACATAACAATCGGCAGCTCAAAAATAATGCCGTTGAGCAGCAGCAGGCGCGTGAGGATGCCGAGAAAGTCATCAAGTTTCGGCTTGTTTTCGATCAGATCGCTGCTGACGCCAGCCCCGAAATCGACCAAGAAATGGATGGCAGCTGGAGCGGTGATAAACCAGCCGAACACTAAACCGCCGACAAAGAAGATAATGACCAAGGGCAGGCCGATAAACACCCAGCGCTTTTCTTTTGTTGTGAGGCCAGGTGTCATAAACGCGAGTGCCTGGTACACAATCACGGGCATTGCTAAAATAATGCCAAACGTGAGCGCCAGCCCGATGACACTGGTAAACCCCTCGGTCACCTCGGTGATCTGCACACCCTGGGCACCGACAAAGGTCTCGATCATATACGTCAGCACGCTGGTGCTGGTCACCACGTAGAAGCCCACGAGCAGGCCGAGGATAATCGCCGCAGAGACTTTGATCAGCCGGGAGCGCAGCTCGCGCAGGTGATCGAGCAGCGACATGGTGCCTGGTGGCGTAGAAGTGGTGTTCTCAAGCATCGGAAGCCTCCTCTTGGCGGGTGGTGACTGTCTCCGGCTCGATGGCGGCGGGCGTGGGTTCAGCTGGAGGCAGCTCAGCGGCGAGGGTTGCCTCGACGGTGGCATCGAGCAGGTCATCGCCGAGCATCGCGCTGGCCAGCGAGCTAATATCGCCAGGTGGTGGTGGCGCTGGCGTGGCCGGATCGGGCATCGTGGTCAGCGGCGGCGTCTCGTCCAGCAAGCTACGGCTAAACTCTTCGATCTGGCGGCGCGGGTTGAGGTCACGAATCTGGCGGCTAAACTGCTCCAGGGACTGATAGTCGTCGCCTAGCTCGGCGCGGGCCTGATTGCGCAGATCGAGGACGACCTGCTTAACTTTGTTGACGCCTTGACCAAGCTGAAACATCAGCTCAGGCAGGCGTTCTGGCCCAACCACGACCAGCGCGATCACGACAATAATGAGCAGCTCAAATGGCCCAATTCCAAAGATCGTCATAGCTATACCAAAAAAACGCCTGCCGCAACGAGCGCAAGCGGCTCATGGGCAGGCGTCACTCATGACCAAGGTGACGACTAAGCTTCGAGGCGGCTTTTGATAAACGCCTCGGCATCGCCGACGGTGGTGAGCTTTTCAGCCTCTTCGTCGGAGATCTCGACACCGAACTCTTCCTCGAGCGACATGATCAGCTCGACCAGATCGAGCGAGTCTGCTTCCAAATCATCAATAAACGACGCGCTAGGAACGATCCGATCTTCTGCTACGCCGAGTTGATCGGCCACCAGTTGGCGCAGGCGTTCCATGGTGTTGTCTGCCATAAGTGATAGCTCCTTAAATTTAAGCTTAATCCTCAGGTTTATTTACAATAGTGCTGAGCACACCATTGACAAAACGGCTTGAGCTATCGCTACCGTAGTGCTTTGCTAGCTCAACCGCCTCATTGATCACGGCCTTGACTGGTGCTTTGTCGCTGGCCGTATCGAGTAAAATTTCAAAGAGTGCAATGCGCAGCACGGCTTTATCGACGCCAGGCATCTGATGCAAGGGCCAGCTGGGAGCTACCCGCTCAATGACGCCATCGATTGTCTCGCGATTATGCCATGCTCCGCGCACAAGCCGTTGAAAAAACGCATCGCCTTCGCTATTAAACATCTCGTCGGCGCTTATGCGTGTGACCACGGCGTCAACTGGATGGGTGGTTTGGTCGATCTCGAACAGCGCCTGGAGGGCCGCTGCCCGCACACGGTGGCGAAGGCTACCCACGATGTTGCTCTACATCTTGAATATACACGTTAACGGCCTGAACCGGCATGCCGACCATCTCATTCAGTGCTTCAGACACAGCGGCCTGCACGGCCGCGCCAAGCTGGAGCAAGTTGCTATCGGGCTGGGCGATGATGTAGCAGTCGGCGACGACAGCATCATCAACAATACGAATAGCGACCCCTTCGGCGTTGGAGGTGCTGTTGCCTAAGAATGAGCCAACCCGCTGACCGCCTGGCACTTGCCCAAGCTGGGCTACTCCGGCTACATCTTGCGCTGTGAGCGACACGATGGTCGACAGCACATCAGGGGCGATGGTCACATTGCCAAATGGATTTGTCACGGCGTGCTCCACAATTAGGTTCGAGCCATTATGTCGGCTAAGGTATGGGTTGCGATGTTGCCGCTGATAAACTCAGGCGTCTGCATCAGCTCGAGCTGAAACGGCAAGGTTGTTGTAATACCGCTGATCACACACTCGCTCAGGGCGCGGGTCATGCGCTTGATCGCCCGCTGGCGATCGGCATCCCAGACGATAATCTTGGCCAACATTGAGTCGTAGTTGGTTGGCGTGCGATAGCCTGAGTAGAGATGTGAATCAACCCGCACGCCTGGCCCGCTCGGTGGCAAGTACAGATCGACTGTGCCTGCCGATGGCATAAAATCACGTGCCGCATCTTCTGCATTGATACGGCACTCGATGGCATGCCCGCGTATTTTAACGGCATTCTGATCGAGCGTCAAGCGTTCACCTGCCGCGATCAGCAACTGCCAGCGCACCAGATCTAGCCCTGTGAGCCACTCGGTGACTGGGTGCTCGACCTGGAGGCGCGTGTTCATCTCCATGAAATAGTAGTTGCCCTCGGTGTCGAGCAGGAACTCCATCGTGCCTGCGTTGTAGTAGCCGATCTCGGCTACGCCCTTCAGCGCGGTTGCGCCCATGCGCTGCCGCAGCTCCTCGGTCAGGGCTGGCGAGGGGCCTTCCTCGACCACCTTCTGGTGGCGGCGCTGGAGCGAGCAGTCGCGCTCGCCAAGGTGAATGGCGTGGCCGTGCTGGTCGCCAAGCACCTGGATCTCAACGTGGCGCACAACCGGCAGGTACTTTTCCATGTACAGATCGCCGCGACCAAAGGCGGCCTCGGCCTCGGCGCGGGCGGTGGCGTAGGCGCGGGCCAGCTCATCGGGCGTTTGCACCACGCGCATGCCGCGTCCGCCGCCTCCAGCGACGGCCTTGAGCAGGACTGGATAGCCAATGTCGCGGGCGATGGCCTCGGCCTCATCGACGCTGGCTAGCGGGCTATCGGTGCCAGGCACAAGCGGAATCCCGGCCTCGCGCATCGCCTGTTTGGCCAGCGCTTTGTCGCCCATGCGCTTGATCGAGTCCGCTGATGGGCCGATGAAGGTAATCCCGCACTCGCGACAGCTCTCGGCGAAGTAGGGGTTTTCGGAGAGGAAGCCGTAGCCAGGGTGAATGGCATCGCAGTCGCTGATGAGCGCTGCACTGATCAGGGCTGGTGCGTTCAGGTACGATTTCGCTGGTGCCGGTGGGCCGATGCACACCGCTTCGTCGGCGAGCCGCACCGCCAGCGAGTCCCGATCCGCCTCGGAGTAAGCGGCGACAGCCTTGATGCCTAGCTCATGGCAGGCGCGAATGATCCGCACGGCAATTTCGCCGCGGTTGGCGATTAACACTTTACGAAACATCAGTACATCGTCCAGCCGCCATCAACAGCCAGAGTCTGGCCGGTGATGTACGACGCTGCTTCAGAAGCTAAGAATACAGTAGTGGCGGCGATATCGTCTGGGCTGCCAAAGCGCCCGAGCGGCACACGCTGGAGTGCGGCGGCGCGCAGCTCGTCGGTGAAGGCGTGCGCGGTCATATCCGTCTCGATGAAGCCGGGGCAGATCGCATTGGCGGTGATGTTGCGCGAGGCCATCTCCAGCGCCACCGATTTGGTAAAGCCGAGCAGTCCGGCCTTGGCCGCCGCATAGTTGGCCTGGCCAGCGTTGCCCGTTAGCCCGATAATCGAACTCATGTTGATGATGCGGCCCCAGCGCTGCTTGGTCATTGGCCGGAGGGCGGCTTTGGTCAGCAGCATGATGCCGCGCAGGTTTGTGTTGAGGACGGCGTCGATATCATCGGCCTTCATGCGCAGCAGCAAGGTATCGCGGGTGATGCCAGCATTATTGACCAGAATATCGAGACGGCCAAAGTTACCAGTGGCCGCCTTGATCAGCGCATCGTGGCTGCTTTCATCGGCGATGTCTGCCTGCACGGCCAGTGCCCGGCCGCCCTGCTGCGTGATCTGCTCGACCACGTCATTGGCGGCGGACTCGCTGCCGCGATAGTTGACAACGACAGCGGCTCCGCTGGCGGCGAGCGCCAGGGCAATCGCCCGCCCAATCCCGCGGGATGCGCCGGTCACAAGCGCCACCCGCTCGGTCAAATCAAGCTGCATAGGTGCTCCTTTAGCAAACTCGGGTTAGTTCTCTGTTGGCTCATTCATGCGTTGTTGTCACAACTCACGTTGGATACTCAGCAGTAGCGCGCTGGTTTGGGGCACTGCCCCGCCGCGCAGATCAGGCGTATCCAAGCTGCCCATTGGTGTGCCAGTGTTGCGCTAGCGCTAGACCATGCGCCAGCCCCCCTCAACCATGATGGTCTGTCCTGTCATGTAGCTGGCGGCCTCGCTGGCCAGCAGCAGCACTGTGGGCACGACCTCGTTGGGCTTGCCCAGGCGCTTCAGCGGCACAATATTGGTGGCCCACGGCACATAGCTTGGATCGAAGGCGGCGATCTGCGCACGCTCGATCAGTCCAGGTGCCACGCTGTTGATATTGATGCCCCAGGCGGCAACTTCACGGGCCAGCGCCTTGCCGAAGCCCAGCACTCCGCCGAGCGCTGCCGCATAGTTGGCCTGATCGAGCGCGCCAGCCAGCGGCTGGTAGCCAGTCAAGGTTACGATGCGGCCATAGCGCGCGCGCTGCATCGGGCGCAGCGCGGCACGACAGATGCCCATGGTGCCGCGCAGCATCACTTGCAGCACAGCGTGCCACTGCTCGAGCGACATCTCGGCCACGGGAGCGTTGGCGATCATGGAGTGGGCCGTGATTAAGATGTCGAGGCGATTCCAGCGGCTCAGCGCTGTGTCAACTAGCAGCTGGCCTGCGTCTGGCTCGCGCAGATCGGCCTGAACTGGCAGCACCTGCTCGCTGAACGTTTTCTGGAGCGCGTTAACTACCACATCGTGCTGATGATAGCCTGCGACGACGTTTGCGCCGCGCTCGGCCAGCGCCGCCACGATCAGATGGCCGATGCTGCCGCTGCCGCCGGTGACGACGGCAACCTGGTTGTGAAATGTTAGTGCGCTCATGGCATCACCCACCCGCCATCGATCGTCAAGACGTGACCGATGATATAGGCGGCTGCTGGCGAGGCCAGGAAGGCCACAGCAGGCGCGACTTCCTCGACTGTGCCAAAGCGCTTGAGCGGGATAACATCGAGCGCCCAGGTGCGCAGCCACTGCGGCAGCGTCTCGATCATCTCGGTCTGGATGTAGCCTGGCGCGACGGCATTGACCACAATGCCATCAGCCGTAACCTCGCGCGCTAGGGCTTTGGTCAGGCCGATCAGCCCCATCTTGGCGGCGGCATAGTTGGTTTGGCCCACATTGCCGGCCAGCCCAGCGAGCGAGGCGACATTGACAATGCGGCCATAGCGCTGCTGGCGCATTGGTGCGAGCACCGCCTGCGCACATAGAAACGCCGACGTCAGGTCGGCCTCGATCACAGCATCCCAATCGTGGTCTTTCATGCGCATAAAGAGCGCATCGCGGGTGATGCCCGCATTATTGATTAAGATGTGCACTGCGCCCCAGGTGGCTAGCGCTGTATCAACCAGCGCCTGTACCTGGGCGGGCTGGGTGATATCGGCCTGAACAGCTTGGGCGCTGCCGCCTGCCGCTTGAATTGCTGCGACCACCTCGGCAGCAAGGGTTGCGTTATGTTGGTAATTGACGATCACCTTCACGTCCCACGAGGCTAGCTCAAGGGCGATCGCGCGCCCAATGCCCCGTGATGCGCCGGTGACAATCGCGACTTGTCCTGCTAATCCGCGCATGTTGTATTCACCTGTTGATGTGATTGCTACGCTTCATCATACAGGCAAACCGCCGAACGTGCGACTCATGCTGTTTGCAGCTCGTGGATGCTGGCGCTGGTGTTGATGCTGCGGCGCTCGATGCTCGGCGCAATGCGCTTGACGAGTCCGCTTAGCACTGCACCTGGCCCTAGCTCGACGATGCTTGTCACGCCATGGGCGCTGCACGTCTCGATGGTGCTGATCCAGCGCACAGGGGCCTCGACCTGCGCCGCTAGCTCCTGGCGCAGCTCCGCTGGGCTGCTGATCGGCTGGGCGTCGGTGTTGGCAACGACCGGGATGCTGGCCGGGCTGATCGGCGTGCTATTGATGGTGAGCGCTAGCTGCTGGGCGGCTGTATGCATCAGCGGCGAGTGGAAGGCGGCGCTGACCTTCAGCGGCATGATGCGCTTGGCTCCGGCGGCGCGCGCTTGCTCGCCTGCTGCCTGCACCGCAGCGATGCTGCCGCTGATCACCAGCTGACCAGGCGCGTTCTGATTGGCCACCACACACGGGCCATGGTCGCTGACACTGGCGCAGATCGCCTGCAGCGGCTCAAGGTCAAGGCCGATCACTGCCGCCATGGTGCCCTCGCTGGCCTGCGCCATCAGCTCGCCGCGGCGACGGACAAGGCGCAGCGCATCAGCGAAGGTCAGCGCATCGGCAGCGACGAGGGCGCTATACTCACCGAGCGAGTGACCGGCGACGAGGCTTGGCGCGGGCAGCAGCGCCTCGGCGCGCACAATCCGCAGCAGGGCCACGCTCATGGTGAGGATGGCCAGCTGCGCATGCTCGGTGGCCGTCAGTGTTTCCTCTGGCCCTTCAAAGCACAGGCGGGCGAGATCAAAGCCCAGCTCGGCGTTGGCCTCATCGAAGGTGCGGCGCGCCAGATCGAAATCGTTGTAGAGATCCGCGCCCATGCCAACAGCCTGCGCGCCCTGTCCTGGGAAAACCCATGCGTATGTCATTTTAGCGTCCACCCCATGTTAAAAATCCTGCGGCCCATGTTAGACCGCCGCCAAACGCGGCCAGCAGCACCTTGTCGCCGGTGTGCAGGCGGCCAGCATCGGCGGCCTCCGCCAGCGCCAGCGGAATCGAGGCCGCCGATGTGTTGCCGTACTCTTGAATGTTGATGACCGTGCGCTCGAGCGGCAGCTCAAGGCGCTTGGCCACGGCCTCGATGATGCGCAGATTGGCCTGATGCGGAATGAGCAGATCGATATCGGCTGGATTGCAGTCAACTTGCTTGAGCACATCAAGCGAGGCATCGACCATGGCGCGCACCGCGTGTTTGAACACCTCGGAGCCGTTCATCTGAATACAGTTTTCGTGACGATCAAGGCTGGCATGGGTGATCGGGTTGAGGGTTGCGCCGGCCTTGATCCACAGCATCTCGGCGGTGTTGGGGATGGCACCGAGGCGATAGGCGTGCAGGCCATGCGGCTTATCGCTGGCCTCTAGCACCACCGCGCCGGCAGCATCGCCGAACAAGATGCAGGTATTGCGATCTTGCCAGTTGATATAAGGTGAGATCGTCTCGGCACCGCAGAGCAGGATGCGCTGCACGCCGCCGCCCTTGATCATGGCGCTGGCAGCGCTGAGCGCGTACATAAATCCGCAGCAGGCCGCGTTCATATCCATCGCGCCAGCATTGTGTGCGCCGAGCTTGGTCTGCACGAGCGCGGCGGTTGATGGCAGCAGCAGATCGGGCGACGTTGTCGCGACGATGACGAGATCGAGATCAGCGGCCTGCAGACCGGCGCGCTCTAGCGCGACAGTCGCGGCGCGAGTGGCGAGATCGGATGTTGCCTGGCCTGGCGCGACCACGTGGCGGCGCTGGATGCCGGTGCGTGTGCGAATCCATTCATCGTTTGTCTCGACCATCTGCTCCAGCTCGGTGTTGGGAATAACGCGCTCTGGCGCGTAGTGGCCCCAGCCGGTAATTGCAGCATAAGGCATTGGTCCACCTCCTTGTTTCATGCCGCACTGCACAAAATAGCCCTAAAAGCTCGAAAGGGCGAAGGATGATGATCATCCTTAACCCTTTCGGTGTTCGGCGTATGCACAGCCCTATTCTTCGCTGGTATCCTTTTTGAGATACTGGCGGCCCTTGTAGGTGCCGCAGTTCAAGCAAACCCGATGTGGGCGGCGGTAGTCACCGCAGTTCGGGCACAGCGAGAGCGACGGTGCGGTTAGCGCCTGGTGTTGGCGGCGGTAGCCGCGCTGCTGACGGGTGATTTTTCGACGAGGCAAAGCGCCCATGAACGTATGCTCCTTTCGGTATTAGTGCAAGAGTTTTTTTAGCGCAGCAAGGCGATCATCAACATCTTGATCGTCGTCTGCGGATGCCTCCGCCTCAGCGGCGGGCGCGAGAGCAATGCCCGCGCAGGTTTCGCGACAGATTGGTGCGATTGGCAGGGCCAAGAGCGCATACTCCCTGATGGCGCTGCCCATATCGAGCAGGTGATTGCTGTTGATCCGAAAGACATCGTCGCCCTCTGGATCAGGCAGCAAGGTGCCATCGGTTGGATGGACTGTCGCGTAGAATTCTTCCTCAAAGTCTAACGCGACTGGTTGGGCATACAATTCGAGGCAGCGCACACATTCAACCTGAATGATGCCGTCGGCCTCGACGTGGGCCAGCACTCCGCTTTTGGTGCGGATAAACTTCCCTTGGCCGCTGACAGCTTCGATCGTCAGACCGTCGCCCAAATCCAACTGCGGTTCATCGAACTCAAAAACACGGATTGCTCCCACATGTTCTTGTAGGAGCTGCGCAACATTGAACCGTAGCTCTGACATGATTTGCTCCAGCTCCACCACAGCGGTGCTGTGGTTTCCCAAAAGGGCATTGTCCGTCCGGAAGGAGCCAGGCCCGTGACGGGGCGTTTGTTAAAAACGCACCAGCGATTCTAGCAAGATTTAGAATCGTCGTTTGCGACTAGCAAACGGCCAATTATAGGCAGGGTTGCTGCGAATGTCAAGTTACGCCGAGCTCTTCAAGGCCGTTCTGGATGACCATGAGCGCCTTGCCGACGCGCTCCTCGAGGTCAAGCAGCACTTGGCGTGAGTAGTCGTCGGCCTCGGCGCGGATGCGGGTAGCCTCGGCCTCGGCCTCGCCGACGATGCGGGCGCGCTCGCGCTGCGCAATCTCCAGCATGCCTTGCTCTGAGAGCGACTGGGCGATCTTTTTCTTCGCGGAGTCGATGATCTGCTCGCGCTCGCGCACGATCTGGCGCGCCTGGCGCAGCTCATCGGGCACGGCCACGCGCATGCGGTCGATGATGTCGAGGATCTGCTCCTCGTCGACCATCAGGCGGCGGCTGAACGGCACACGGTTGGCACCGGTGAGCAGCTGCTCTAGCTCGTTGATCAGGCGCTCAAACTCGGCCTCGGCGTACTCGCGCGGGGCGGGGCTTTGCCCGATCTCGTCGGCATCTGTGGCATCGACCGCTGAGAACTCGTCGCTCATCGCGTCGCCTCCTTCCGTTGATCGTACACGCGGCGCAGGGCAGCGGCCACATGAGGCGGGACAAGGTTGGTAACATCGCCACCATAGGCCGCGATCTCTTTGACCGCGCTTGAGCTGAGGAAGGTGTACTGTTGATCGGCCATCAGGCAGACAGTCTCGATGTCGGCGGCAAGGCGATGGTTGATATGCGCCATCTGAAACTCATGCTCAAAGTCGGTCGAGGCGCGCAGCCCGCGCACGAGCACCGTCGCCTGCTGCTGATCGGCATACTCGACGGCCAGTGTGCGAAAGGCGTCGACGCGCACGTTTGGCAGATGCGCCACGGCCTCGCGCATCATAGCGATGCGCTCCTCGGTGCTGAATAGTGGTGTTTTGTGGTTGGGACGATCAGCGACCGCTAAAATGAGCGTGTCGAACAGCCGCGCTGCCCGCTGGGCAACATCCAAATGGCCGTTGGTGATAGGATCAAAACTAGCGGGGTAGACTGCTATTGTCACGATTCAGCTCCAACTGTGGCGGCTGAGCGTTCGTAGATCGAAAAACACGAGTCGCCAATGCGACGGAATTTGAGCAATTCAAGTGGCCCGAGCACCTCCGGGAGCACTAATCGCGGCCAGTGCCCAACAACGATGATGCCGTCGGGGGCCAGTAGATTAGCATTGCCAACCCGAACGATGACATCGGGAATACCCTCCATAGCGTAGGGCGGGTCGAGCAGGATTATAGCATACTTTGCCTGGCCCGCCTGCGTGGCGATGAAGCGCTCGACCGGCATCACCCACACGCTGCCCTGCTCGTCGAGCTTGGTGTGCGCCAGATTCTCGCGGATGACGGCGGCCACCGCACTGCGCGCCTCAACGAAGTCGCAGGTGGTTGCGCCGCGCGATAAACACTCGATGCCCAGCGATCCGGTGCCGGCGAAAAGGTCAAGCACCGGGCCGCTGAAGGCATTGTAGCCCTCCAAGATCGAGAACAGCGACTCTTTGACCCGGTCCAGCATGGGGCGCGTGCCTTTATCAGGTGGGCCTTTGAGGCGGCGACCCTTGGCTTTTCCCGTAATCACTCGCATGGTCGGCCTCTTTCACTGCTAAAAGACTTCAGCGCCATACTCGGAGGCATGGTCGGCAAAGGTTTCGATGTCGTTGTTGGTGCGCAGCTTGGCGATGCGGCTCAGCAGGCGCTGACGCTGCGCATCGGCGGTGAGCACCACGCGCTCGATGTACTGGGTCAGGTAGAGCTTGATCAGCTCAAGCTGCTCGGCGCTCAGGCGATCTCCGTTCATGTAGGTCTCGACGGCGGTGGCGAGCGCGCCGGTCTGCTCCTCCATCCAGTAGCGCGGCGGCTTGTCGGTCTTGAACGGGTAGGGATAGTTTTGATTGGCCACAAACACCAGCGGGCCGATCTGCTCGGTATCTACATCATGGGGTTGGCTCATCAGGCGCTCCTTTCGTGGCTAGAGCAGGACAACCTCGCGGCCTTCAGCCGAGTCCAGCGCACGCATGATCACGCGCCAGTCAGCCAGTGTTTCCGCGAGGCTGGCGACCACCGGCTGTTGCGCCGTGATCGCATGATAGAAGTTGCGAAACTCGCCCACATAGCCGGCTGGATCGTGGGCGGTGTAGGTCTCTGGCTCGTGCTCAGGCCGCAGCAGGCGCGCGGTGCCCTCGCGCAGGGTGATGCTGCCCGCGCTGCCAAGCACGGTGATGCTGTCGAAGGTTGGATCGGGCGCTTGCACTGCGCCAGCGAAGATGAGCTGGCCGAGCACGCCGGACTGAAAGCGCACGTTGAGCACCATCGTGTCCGCGCCAGCAAGCACAGGATGCACATCTTTGGTAAAGGCGTGCAGCTGTTCGATCTCGCCGCCAAGCTCGCGCAGCGCAGCCGCGTGGTGCACGCCAGCATCGGCGATCACCGCGCCGCGGTACTGGTGATCCTGCCGCCAGGGCGTTGCGGCGAACCCGGCGCTGGTGTCGGACCAGAACTGGGCTTGGATGGTGATGGCGACGACCTGGCCGATGCGCCCGGCATCCATCCACTGGCGCGCCTGCTTGAAGTCGTCGCGATAGTGGAAGTTTTCGGCGATTTCGATCACCACCGGCGCGCTGCTCATCTCGGCCACGAGCGCCTCGGCCTGCGGCAGGTTGGCCGCCAGCGGCTTTTCGCAGAGCACGTGCTTGCCAGCGCGCACACAGGCGCGGATGGCATCGGCATTTAAATGGATGGGCAGCGAGACCAGCACGGCCTCGACCTGTGGATCATTGAGGAGATCGCTCCAGCTGGTTGTTATGCGCGGCGTGCCGCCAACAACCTTGGCGATGTGTTCGGCGGCCTGCAGCGACTGATCGCAGATGGCGGTGATGGTGAATTCGGTGCTGAGCTGCTGCAGCGCTGGCCAGTGCAGCTGCTCAACAGCAAGCCCGGCCCCAAGCACACCTAGTTTAATCGACATACACTATTCCTCTGGCTGACGGTGGCGGTTGGCGTTGCGCCACCATAATCGACGACGAGTGTGCCGGATTGGCGGCGGCCCATCAAGCAGCGAGCGTGGTTGTTCACGGCGGCCCCGGCGCTTTGGGCGCTCGAAGCGCACATAGTCGTAGGCGACGAGCACGATCCCGCACACGGCGACAATCACAATAATAGAGCTAGAGATCAAAGATACTGTGCGGCGGCTGTTGAGCACGCTAATCATAAATGTGCCTGCGACCAGCGCCCATCCCAGCGCGCCAGACCAGCGTCGACCACGGAACACCACTGCTACCACGCCGATAAAGCCAAGCAATAAAGATAAAATAAGCCAGTCCGTGTTCGTCATAACGTTGCCTCTCTTGTTGAATATACCGCTATCATGGCGGAAAACCGCAGGTTTGACAAGCAACCAGCTGTGCCGCCGTAGCGACTGCCCATGCTCGCACAAGGTTGTGCTATCCTATGCTGCTGCAACAATCGTGCTACGGTGGCACGTTTGGATTTGCTTGAATGGAGTCGCGTGTGCAGAGATCCCCTGAGAGTCGCCCTTCACAGCGCTGCTGTGTATGTGACGCACACCATTGGACATATGTTTTTGATGCGAGCGACTGTATGCATCGTCTGCCTGGGCGCTGGAGCGTGTGGCGCTGTACGTGCGCGACGCACACAACTGCACCAATGCCCACCGATCCTGCGCTCTATTATCCCACTGAATACTATGCGTATGCTGCGCCGCCGACTCCGCGCCGCTCACCGCTGCTGCGCTGGCTGTATCGGCGCGGATACGCGCCCAAGCTCGTTGGCCTGAGCACACGCGTACTGTATGGGCCAGGGCCAACCCCAGCCTACCGGCCGCATGGCCGCATCCTTGATGTGGGCTGCGGCAACGGCACATGGCTGATGAAGATGGCGGCGCTTGGCTGGGAGGTGGCGGGCGTTGAGCCGGGCTTGCAGGCGGCGCAGGCGGCGCAGGCGGCTGGGCTGGCCGTTCAGCATGGCACCTTGGAGACGGTCGACTATGCGCCGGGGAGCTTCGACGTTGTGCGCATCTGGCATGTGCTCGAGCATGTGCCGCAGCCGCTCGCGACGCTGCGCCAAGCCTATCGGCTGCTCAAGCCTGGTGGTCAGTTGATCATCGGCGTGCCGAACATCGGCGGCTGGCTAGCACGCTTGGCTGGACCATTTTGGTTTGACCTTGATGTGCCGCGCCATGTGTGGCACTGGACGCCGCAGCCGCTGGCTGTGCTGGTGGAGCGCGCTGGCCTGCGCATAGAGCGGCTGCGCCATGGCTACTATGGCAGCTACTCGGCGCTGCGCAGCCTGATGTACTGGACCGAGCGCCACGATGCTGCGGATCATTCCAGGCGCACACGTTGGCAGCAGCGCTTAATCTGGCTGCGGCGGCAGAAAGTGCTTGCACCGCTGCATGGCCTGTTTGGGCTGCTGGAGTGGAACAACTACATTGAGCTGACTGCGGTTAAGCCGCAGTAGGATTAAGCTCACGGTGGGGGCCTGCGCGCTCAATGTTGGTGCTGGCGCTATGGTGAGCGTTGGGTTTGATCCTATCAGCAGGAACATGTCTGATGTGCTTGGCCTCGGCACTGAAAAGCGATATTCTCAGCTCTGGCAAGGAATTTGCTTCTACATTTATGGTAGAAAGTTTTTGGGCTTATGGCATAGACTGTAGGTTTGACAAGCAAGGGTCAATCCATTATTCTATACCTCGTATTACAAAGTATCTTGTAAGAATAGGTAGTCTATGTTTGAGCGTGAGCTACTCAAGGGCAGCTTGGGGCTAATGCTGATGGCCTTGCTAGAGCAAGGCCCAATGTACGGCTATCAGATCGCCAAGCATGTCCGAGATCAAACCGATGAAGTGATTGATCTCAAAGAAGGATCGCTGTATCCGGCACTTCATCGGCTAGAGAAAGAGGGCATGCTCGAAGCGTTCTGGCAGCGTCGTGAAGACGGTGTAGATCGCAGATACTATCAACTCACAGCCGAAGGAATGCGGGTGTTGACCGAACGTCGGGCGCAATGGAATCGTTTTAGTGCCGCAGTATCGAAGGTGGTATCCGATGGCTCCATTCAGTGAAAACTACTTTGCTGAGCTAGAACGCGAATTAGCTGATCTGAGTGCTGAAGAGCGTGCGTCAATTATTCGAGAGCTTCGTTGTCATCGTGAAGATGCGCTTGCTGATCCGCAAGGTGATACGGAATTACTGCACATCGGGCTACCGTCCCAAGCAGTAACGTTTGGGAAACGGCTGCGTCAGATCCATAGCGCTGCAAAGCGCGAGGCGCGCAAACGGCGCTCGATGCTGCTGATCAGTACGCTGATGGCAGTTAGCGTCATCATCATGTCGGTTATTTTTCCCTGGTTCGATGGCAATGTTGCCGCTTTTATCATCGGCGGTATCGCTGTTGTCTGCGCGGCAGTGTCCTTGATTGGTGTGTGGGTGCCCAAGCCCAAAGTTGGTCGTTGGTTGGTCTGGAGTGGCAGCGCTGGTCTGACGTTGGTTGGAGTACCGCCGGTGATCAGCTTCGGCAGCCTCTATCTGATCGTCGGTCCGCTGTTACTTGTGACTGGTATGCGTCTTCAGCGCGCATAGTTTTGAATCGTTAGTTTAAAGAAGGAGCGTGGGTGTGGCGACATTTCAAAACCCAACCCCAACGATTGTTTCTGGCCCCTGGACCCGCGAGGCCCGCGAGCGGGCTGTCGCGCAAGAGGTCAAGCTAGCCTATATCGAGTACTTTCGCAAAGCCGTGAAGTCGCGCAACTGGATCCCCTGGGACGATCTGCCGCTCAAAGAGATGACCGAGTACGGCCCCAAGCTGAGCGAAGACACAGTCACGCTCATCCAGAGCTTCCTCGGCGTCGAAGACTATGTCGGCGACTATGTGCTCGATGCGCTTAACACCGTCCATGGCCGCCGCGAGCGCCGCAACCTCCAGCTCCAGTGGGGCGCTGAAGAGGCCAAACACGCCGAGGCGTGGGAGCTGGTGCTGCTGCACTCTGGCGTACGCACCGAGGAGCAGCTGGAGGCCTACCGCGACCAGGTCGCCGAGCACCACTGGTCCATGGGCGAGAACCACCCCGGCTTCGATACGCCGCTGGGCCTCGCTGTCTACGCAATGGTTCAGGAGCGCGCCACCTACTTCAACTATGATGAGCTACGCAAGCGCATCCGCGCCGAGTATGGCCTGCCCGATCAGGCAACCGCCGAGGAGCGTCAGCGCGGCCAGCAGATCGGCGCTGCCGGTGCGTTCAAAATTGTGGCCAACGATGAGATCGCCCACCACGGTATGTTCTTGCGCATCGTCGACATCCACAAGAAGTACTTCCCCTACGAGACGCTCGATATGGTGCTGCGCGTGCTGAAGGGCTTCAATATGCCCGCGCTCTACATCCTGCCCGATGAAGAGAACATGAAGGCCGCCCTGGAGCGCACGCAGCTCTACACGCCGCTGAAGCACGGCCGCTCGGTCGCGAACCCGGTGCTCGATGCGCTGGGCTTCGATAACAAGCGCGCCTTGGAGCGAGCGGTTCAGCAGTCCAAGCTGCTGCCAATCGGCCTTGGCCCCGAGCACGTGGCCATCTCACGCTCTGGCGAGTTTGTGGTCTCGATGGACACCGATACGAGCGAGGCGAACGCGACCCCCGTCGCCTAGCGCACTGCTCCGCTCAATCACAGCCGCGCATCCCCCAGAGGGTGCGCGGCTGTTGTTTTAGTTGCTGGTGTGGCTGAAGGCAGCCGCTGTGGTGCGCGTCGGCGCTGGTGTGCAGTTTGGGGATGGCTAGCCGTGCGCACTTTTCCGGCTGGGAGCGCGTGGTCGTGCGCTGCGGTGCTAGGCGGGCCGTGGGCGCTGTG
>JABXJS010000095.1 GCA_013538855.1 Herpetosiphonaceae bacterium | reverse complement strand
CCGCACGTGCGGGACGGCGCAGCGCGACGCGTGCCGCCGCCGCTGCAGCGCTTAACCACGGCGATTCTTGTTCAAAAATCCACGCCCGCAGCCACACCGCCGCCAGCGCTGCCTAGCTCAGTTGATTAAGTTAAAAGATACGTCAGTGGTAGAGCGCTCGTGATCCAGCGCGAGTCTGCGCTGGTGCTAGCTCACCCGTTCACGGGTGTGGCCGCGTATCTGCGGGTGCGTCAGCGCGACAGTTTGTGGCGCTGCGTAGCAGCAGCGTGAGGAAGTGCGGCCATGCGCACGGCAAGGTGCAGTGTCATCACGTCGGCAGCGCAACCTGCTCGTAGGTAATCGGCGCGGCGGTATGCAGATCGAACACCGTCAGCGTGCGGGCGGGCAGCGTGAGCGTGGCGCAGGTGTGACTATCACGCATAGTCACGCCGTAGACCGAGCCGGGGTTGACGATGTGCAGGCTGGCGTAGCGCACGCACATCGGCATATGCGTGTGGCCGACGATGATCACATCGGTCGAGGCCGCGAACTCGGCGTGCAGGCGCGCGAACCAAGCCGTTTTATGCGGCCAGAGCGTATCGATATCGTGCCAGGGCGAGCCGTGCGCCAGCAGAATGCGCGTAGCGGCCAGCGTCGTGCGGTAGGTGGCGGGCAGCGCTTGCATCCAGGCGACGGTATCGTCGGAGACAATGCGGCCAAGCTGGCGCAGGCGCTCGACGCGCTTGGCGGCCCGCCAGCGCGCCTGCATGGCGAGCACCGAGTGCTCGTGGTTGCCGGCGACACAGGGCACCTGCAGGCGCTGGAGCAGCGCGACGACGCGATCAGCGTCTGGGCCACGGTCCACGACATCGCCAGCACAGAGAATCTGCTGAACCTGCTCGCGCTCAAAGATGCGCAGGGCGCGAAAAAAGCCCTGTGCATCGCCGTGGATGTCGGCGAGCAGGCCCAGCTTGATCGACTGCGCCATCGACTAATCGTGGCCGTTGATATACATCGAGAGCATCTTGCCCCAGTAGGGCCAGTCGTGCGCCCAGCCGTCCCAGACGCGCAGCGCATTGCCGATGTCCTTGCTCCAGAGCGCCGCCGAGAGCGCGTCGTTGGAGGCGTAGGCGGGATCATCGCGCCCAACAGCGAGAATAATATCGAGGTGCTGGAGCTGGAGAATCTGCACCGGATCGTGGAGGTTGGGCACGTAGTCGGCGGGCGTGTGGAAGTAGACCAGATCATCGGAGTAGCCGTCCATAAACGAGCGCATCGAGTAGCGCCCGCTGAGGCCGATGGTGCGCCGGAAGAGCCAGGGATGGCGCAGGGCGATATTGACAGCGTGGAACGCGCCAAAGGAGCAGCCCAGCGACATCCAGAAGTCGTTGGCGTTGTTGGCGCGCACAAACGGCACGACCTCGCTGAGCAGATACTGCTCGTACTGATCGTGGCGGCGGATGCGCCCGCTGGGATGCGCCCACGAGCAGTACCAGCTCTCGGCATCGACGCTATCGACGCAGATCAGCTGCAGCCAGCCCTGCTCAAGTGGATAGCGCAGCACCTCGACCATGCCGCGATCCTCGAACTCAAAAAAGCGACCCTGCGACGTTGGGAACACCAGCACAGGCGCGCCCTGATGCCCGAACACAAGCAGCTCCATATCCCGACTGAGGACCGGACTAAACCAACGATGATGAGAACGATGCATTGAGCCTCCTAGCCTGCCAGCACCAGCGCCGCAAGACCATATGCACAGACACCACCGCGCATACGCTGGCGCACAAACGCGCGCCAGCGGCATCTCGGGTGGTGCCTAACACAAACAAGACCAGACCACATTAATCGCCAGGGTCTGGTCTTATTCTACTAGATTTCAGCCGCTACGTGTGCACAGCCTAGGCGTTGGGGCCAGCGCTGCGCACCTCGGGATCGACCTGCTCGGCAAACTGCTCGAAGTTCTTATGGAAGCGCTGGGCCAGCGAGTCGGCCATGCGGTCGTACTCAGCGGCATCGGCCCAGGTAGCGCGCGGGTTGAGCAGCTCGCTGGGCACGCCCTCGATTGCGACGGGCACATCGAGGTTGAAGCGCTCGTCGTGGCGCGTCTCGGCAGCGCTGAGCTTGCCATCGAGGGCGGCGTGAACCATGGTGCGCGTGTAGCGCAGCTTGATGCGCTCGCCTTTGCCGAAGGGGCCGCCGCTCCAGCCGGTGTTGACCAAGAAGACCTGGACGTTGCCAGCGCGCATCTTCTCGCCCAGCAGCTGCGCGTAGACAGTTGGATTGAGCGGCATAAACGGAGCGCCGAAGCAGGTGCTAAATGTTGCCTGCGGCTCGGAGCCGACGCCGGTCTCGGTGCCAGCGAGCTTAGCGGTGTAGCCAGACAAGAAGTGGTACATCGCCTGCTCGGGCGTCAGGCGCGCGATTGGCGGCAGGACGCCGAAGGCATCGGCGGTGAGAAAGATAATGGTGCTTGGCTGACCGCCCATGCCCGTCGCGCTGGCGTTGGGGATGTACTCCAGCGGGTAGGCGACGCGGGTATTTTCAGTCAGCGAGCCATCATCGTAGTCGGGCAGGCGCGAGTGCTGATCGAGAACCACATTCTCGAGCACAGAGCCGAAGCGGATTGCATCGTAGATCTCTGGCTCATTCTCGCGCGAGAGGCGAATACATTTCGCGTAGCAGCCGCCCTCGAAGTTAAAGACGCCATTCTCGCTCCAGCCGTGCTCATCGTCGCCGATGAGGGTGCGCGACGGATCGGCGGAGAGGGTTGTTTTGCCAGTGCCGGAGAGACCGAAGAAGAGGGCCACGTGACCGTCCGCGCCGATGTTGGCCGAGCAGTGCATCGGCATCACGCCCTTGGCGGGGAGGATCATATTCATGACCGTAAAGATGGACTTTTTGATCTCGCCGGCGTACTCGGTGCCAACGATCAAGACCAGCTGATTGGCGAAGTCGATCATCGCGGCCACATCGGAGCGCGAGCCATCGACAGCGGGATCGAGGTGCAGGCCAGGCACGTCGATGACGGTCCAGGCGGGCACCTGTTTCGCAGCCTCCTCAGCGGACAGGCGGCGGAAGAGCTGATGGGCGAACAAGTTATGCCAAGCATACTGCGTAACCACGCGGATGGGCAGCGCATACTCGGGATCGGCACCAGCGACAGCATCGAGGACAAAGACCTCGTGATCGCGCAGGTAGCTTAGGGCCTTGGACTTGATCTGCTCAAACACCGCCGGGTCCATTGGGCGATGGAACTTATTCCAGTTCACATCGTTGGCGGCGGCGTTATTGACCACGAACTTATCATCGGCGGAGCGGCCGGTGCGCTCGCCAGTGGCGGCGCGCAGGGCACCGTTGGCGGCGAAGGTCGCCTCGCCGCGGCTCACGGCGGCCTCGGCCAGCTCGGCAGGCGCGAGATCCCAGTGTGCGGCCTTAACCTGCAAGCCGATGGCCTTCAGCTCATCATCCCGATTTAGCTTCACTTGTTCAGTCATCTGCGACTCCTTGGAAGTCATCTGCAATTACCTCGAATTGTGACATACAACGTTCAAGGTAGAACTCAAGATGCTCCTTGCATAGCTCATCATTGAGACTACAACGGTATAGAAAAATTATACCCTTTAGATTTGAACATCCCCTATCGTAGGTGCAGGGTGAAACCCTGCCGGGGGCTTGGGGCTGCGCCCCAAACCCGCTCACGCTTGGTAGGGGCCAGCGTGAATTGGTAATAGATGCGGGCAACGCAAGCAGTAGCCCGCAGCCCTAGAGAATAGGGACATCGTTAATGCGCAGCAAAAAGGCCGCGCCTAAGAACTCGGCAGCGCGTCGGCACATAATCATGCGCGACAAGAAAATCTCGAAGTAGTCCATCACCGAGGCCATCTCGGCATCGATGGTTAGCTCAAGGGTGATGGTACGCGCGCTGCCATTCTCAACACGCAAGAACGAGCGTGTTGCAGCATAATTGACACGATCGTGAATATCGAAGGTCGTTGGATCCTCGTTCTGCACACGCGAGCGATGGACATCGGACTTATCGGCCAGGATAACAGCGGCGGCGACCGTTGAGACAGCGTGGCCGCGCTCCTCCTCGTGGTTGCCGATCGCGCCGATGACGGTTACGACCTCGTTGATCGGCATGCCCATCGAGAGCAGCAGATGATTGGCCAGGACCGCGCCGGTCTGGCCGTGCTGCTCGCGATTGACGCTATTGCCGATATCATGTAAAAAGCCCGCGATCTCAGCGAGCTCAATCTCACGGGCACCATAGCCAAGGTGGCGCAGCACATTGGCGGCGATGTGGCCGACCAAGCTAGCGTGGCGGCGTCCGTGTTCAGTATAGCCAAGAATTTTGAGATTGGCGTTGGCTGCCTCAAGGTAGGCATTGACGTGGGCGTGTTGGCGCACATCGGTGATCGTGATGCGGCTTGAGTCAGCGGCAGATGGATCGCTGGGCGCGCCTTTGACCGGCTCGCGGGTGATCGCATCGACCATCGCCTCGCGCTGAGCCACGGCCTCCTTGATTTTTGGCTTGACTGCCTCGCGCATCCGATCGCGTGCGCCCATGGGCATGCTCTCGGCGGCCGATTCGCGAATTTCCTCGACCTGATCGGCGATCTGCGCATCATCGCGCTCTTTATTCATGCGTGGCCCCCAGTTAGCTCATATGTTCATCATCATTCGACAGGCTATCGATAAGCGAGTCAAGATTCTCCAGAGCAAGGCCCGTTCCGATAGCCACACAGTTCGCGGGCTGATCCGCTACGTAGCATGGTACACCGGTTACCTCGGTAAGCAACTCGTTGATGCGGCGCAGCATTGAGCCACCGCCGGTCATCACCATACCCTTATCGATAATATCTGACGAAAGCTCCGGGGGCGTCTCCACGAGCACAGCGCGCACAGCATTGATGATGGCCTCCAGCGGCTCCTGAATTGCCTCGGTGATCTCGTTGGAGTCAACCTCAATGGTGCGAGGCAGGCCAGCGACCTGATCGCGGCCGCGCACCTGCATGGTGAGCGGGCGCTCGAGCGGCAGTGCAGAGCCAATCTCGATCTTGATGCTCTCGGCGGTGCGCTCGCCGATCATCATATTGTACTTGCGCTTGATGTAGGCGGCGATGGCCTCATCGAACTTATTGCCGCCGACGCGCACGGAGGTGCTCACGACGATATCGTTGAGCGAGATGACCGCGACCTCGGTGGTACCGCCGCCGATATCGATAACCAAGTTGCCGGAGGGCTGGGCTACCGGGATGTTCGCCCCGATAGCGGCGGCCAGCGGCTCGCGAATGAGGTAGGCTCGGCGTGCACCAGCTTCCTTAGCAGCGCGGCGCACAGCGCGCATCTCGACAGAGGTCACGCCAGCGGGGATGCAGATCATCACATCGGGCTTGCCAAAGCCACGCGACTTCTTATTATTGATGAAGTGATCGAGCATCACCTTAGTGGTGTTATAGTCGGCGATCACGCCATTGAGCATGGGGCGAATAACCTCGATGCTCTCCGGCTCGCGGCCCAGCATGGCCAGCGCATCGGTACCAACTGCCTTCGCCTTATTGGTGCGAGTTGAGATCGCCACAACCGATGGCTCCGAGAGCACAATACCGCGGCCTTTTACATACACCAGTACATTTGCTGTTCCCAGATCAATGCCGATTTTACGTGCCATACCTACATTCCTTACAAGGGCCGTGGGGCCATGATGGGCAGCAGCGGCGCTGCTGCCGCGATCAATCTTAAACCAGACAAAGAGCAAAGAACACCGAAGCCGCAAAGGACAGCTGGTTCAATGCTCTTTGCTTATAGCTCGCCAACGCGCTAGCGCTAGCGGCTGCCACGCTCGCGGCGCAGGCGGGCAACCTGGAGGCGAACGAGCGCGCGGCGCAGCTCAGCCTCGGCGCGAATAAAGTCCTCTTCGCTGTGGCGCTGGCGCATGCGCTCCTCGGCGCGCTGGCGAGCGGCCTCGGCGCGGGCCTCGTCGATCTCATCGGCGCGCTCGGCGGTATCGGCCAGGATCGTGACGCGATCCGGCAGCACCTCAATGAAGCCGCCGCTGATCGCAAACGGCATGGACACGCCGTTCTTGACGTAGTGCAGCTCACCGGGCAGCAAGAGCGCGAGCATCGGCTCGTGGCGCGGCAGGACGCCGACGCGGCCATCGGCCGAGGGCGCGCTGACCATATCGACTTCTTCGGAGAACACCACCCGTTCAGCGGTGACAATTTCCAAGCGTAGCGGCATGACTGAACCTCATGAAACGGCGGAGTCGAGGTAACCCGACTCCGCCTGATGTGTTATTGCCGTGAAGCCTCGTAGGCCGCCAGCACGTCGTCGATCCCGCCCTGCATATAGAAGTTGCTCTCCGGGATGTGGTCAAGCTCGCCCGACAGGATCATGGCGAAGCCGCGCACAGTCTCGGGGATCGGCACATACTTGCCGGGGCGACCGGTGAACACCTCAGCCACACCGAACGGCTGTGAGAAGAAGCGCTCGAGCTTACGGGCACGGCCCACGGTGAGCTTATCTTCGTCGGACAGCTCCTCGACGCCCAGGATCGCGATGATATCTTGCAGGTCTTTGTAGCGCTGGAGGGTGCGCTGCACCTCGGTGGCCACGCGGTAGTGCTCCTCGCCGACAACGTGCGGATCGAGGATGCGGCTGGTCGAGGCCAGCGGGTCCACGGCCGGATAGATGCCGCGCTCGGAGATCGAGCGCTCGAGCGAGATCGTCGCGTCGAGGTGGGCGAAGGTAGTGGCCGGAGCCGGGTCGGTGTAGTCGTCGGCGGGCACATAGACGGCTTGCAGCGACGTAATCGAACCCTTCTTGGTCGAGGTGATGCGCTCTTGCAGCTCACCCATCTCGGTGCCGAGGGTTGGCTGGTAGCCCACCTGCGACGGCATGCGCCCGAGCAGCGCCGACACTTCCGAGCCGGCCTGGGTGAAGCGGAAGATATTATCGATGAAGAGCAGCATATCGCGGCCCTCATCACGGAAGTACTCGGCCATGGTGAGCGCGGTCAGGGCCACGCGCAGGCGGGCACCGGGCGGCTCGTTCATCTGGCCAAAGACCATGACGGTCTTATCGAATACGGTGTCATCGGTGCCAGGGATGTGGGCATCTTTCATTTCGTGAATGAGATCGTTGCCCTCGCGTGAGCGCTCGCCGACGCCGGCGAACACCGAGTAGCCGGACTGCTCCTTCGCGATGTTGGAGATCAACTCCTGGATGATAACCGTCTTGCCCACGCCAGCGCCGCCGAAGACGCCGGTCTTGCCGCCTTTAGTGAAGGGAGCGATCAGGTCGATAACCTTGATGCCCGTCTCAAACACCTGAGCGGTGGTCGACTGCTCCTCAAAGGAGGGGGCGGGGCGGTGAATTGGATAGGTCGCGTCGGCCTTGACCGCGCCCTCGCCGTCGATCGGACGGCCCTGGACATCGAACACACGGCCAAGGGTGGCGGGACCGACAGGCACCGTAATTGGCGCGCCGGTGTCGATCACATCCATGCCGCGACGCAGACCGTCGGTGGTGGACATCGCCACAGCGCGAACGATGTTCTCGCCAAGCTGCTGCTGAACTTCGCAGACCAGCGCTGGCTGATCGTTGCCGAGCGGAATCTCGAGCGCGTTATAGATATTGGGCAGGTGCTCGGGCGGAAACTCCGCATCGATCACCACGCCGGTAACTTGAAGCAATTTACCTGTAGCCATCGTTGCTACCTCCGAATTGGAGCTGAGCGCATGGTAGAATGCTCAGCCCTTTATTCAAGTGCGACTGCGCCAGCGGCGATCTCGCTAATTTCTTTGGTGATCGCGGCTTGCCGTGCCTTGTTATAGGTCAAGGTCAGGTCGCGCACCAGCTCTTTCGCGTTATCGTTGGCGTTGCGCATTGCAATCATGCGGGCCGAATGCTCGCTGGCGATCGACTCAAGGATGGCCTGATACAGCTGCACCTCGATAAAGCGTGGCAGCAGCTGATCGAGCACCTCCTCGCGGCCTGGCTCATAGGAGTAGTCGACCTTAGTTTGCCCAGCATCGCCAGGCGGATCAACTGGCAGGAAGCGCCGCAGTTTCGGGCGCTGCACCAGCGTGTTGACAAACTCGGTATAGAGCAGATAGACCTCATCGTAGCGATGCGCGCCCTGCTCATTGGGGATATAGCCTTTGATCGCCTCGGTTGCGATGGGCAGCACATCGACCAGCGGCGGCGCATCGCCCAGACCGATGATCTCGGCGGCCACCGACTGATCGGTGCGGTACATAAAGTCGCGGCCCTTCTTGCCAACCGCGAGCACATCGACCGAGCGGCCCTGCTCACGTTGTTCAAGGATGAAGCGCGAGGCAGCGCGAATAACGTTCGAGTTGAGCGCACCGCACAAGCCGCGGTCAGGCGTGACCACGATCAGAGCAACGTGGCGAATCGACGAGTGGGCCTGCAGCAGCGGATGATCCGAGCTGCCGCCCAGCGAGCGCACTGTCAGTTCGCCCATCACGTCATACAGGCGGTCCGCATAGGGGCGAGTGGCAAGCACATTGCGCTGGGCGCGGCGCATCTTGGATGCCGAGACCAGCTCCATCGCCTTGGTGATCTTGCCAGTATTTTTGACGCTTCTGATGCGGCGTCGAATTTCACGTGCTGAAGCCATGACGTCCTCTGTGAGAATCCCGCTGCCGACGCCAGCAGAGCCAGGTCAGCAGCGGGGACTCGCTGTTACTCCGTGTAGTTCGCCGTTTGTTTGAACTCTTCGATTGCTGCCTTCAACTTGGCCTCGGTATCGTTGGAGAGCACCTTCTCGCTCGCGATGGTGCGGTTGATCTCGGGGTGCGTTGAGTGCAGGAACTGCCAGAAGTCGCGGCGGAAGTCGTTGATGCGTGAGACGGGAACATCGGTCAAGTAGCCGTTGTTGGCGGCCCACAGAATCGTAACCTGATCAGCCAGCGCAATTGGCGAGTACTGCGGCTGCTTCAGCAGCTCCGAGAGGCGCTGACCGCGCTCGAGCTGTGCTTTAGTCGCCGGATCGAGATCCGAGGCAAACATTGCGAATGCCGCCAGCTCGCGGAACTGCGCGAGGTCGAGCTTCAGCTTACCGGCCACCGTCTTCATCGCCTTGGTCATAGCGGAGGTGCCCACGCGGCTCACGGAGAGACCGACGTTGAGCGCCGGGCGCTGACCTGCGTAGAACAGGTCGGACTCAAGGAAGATCTGGCCATCGGTGATCGAAATCACGTTGGTTGGGATGTAGGCCGACACGTCGTTGGCCTGGGTCTCGATGATCGGCAGCGCGGTAATCGAGCCACCGCCGAAGTCCGCGCTGAGGCGAGCGGCGCGCTCCAGCAGGCGCGAGTGCAGATAGAACACGTCGCCGGGATACGCCTCGCGGCCAGGCGGGCGGCGTAGCAGCAGCGACACCTGGCGGTAGGCCACAGCGTGCTTGGAGAGATCATCGAAAATGATCAGGGCGTCGCGCACCTCTTGGCCGTCGACCATCACGCCGGCCTCCATCACCTCTTCGGCCATCGCGGTGCCCGAGTAGGGGGCGATGTACTGCATAGCAGCGGACTCAGAGGCGGAGGCGCTGACGACGATGGTGTAGTCCATCGCGCCATACTGCTCGAGCACATTGATCGTCTGGGCCACCTTCGAGCGCTTCTGGCCGATGGCGACATAGACGCAGACCATGCCCTGGCCCTTTTGGTTGATGATCGTGTCGAGCGCCACCGCCGTCTTACCGGTCTGGCGGTCGCCGATGATCAACTCGCGCTGGCCGCGGCCAATCGGGATCAGGGCATCAATAGCCAAGATACCGGTAGCGACCGGCTGGTTCACCGCCTGGCGCGTAATCACGCCGGGGGCGATGCGCTCGATCTGGCGCGTTTTTGAGCTATCGATGGGGCCTTTGCCATCGACGGGGCGGCCCAGCGGGTCCACCACGCGGCCGATCAGGCTCTGGCCGACAGGAACTTCAATAATACGACCGGTTGAGCGGACGATATCACCTTCTTGGATATCGAGGTAGTCGCCAAGGATGATCGCAGCGACGTTATCGTCTTCGAGGTTGAGGGCGATGCCCATCACCTGCTCACCAGTTCGGCTGGTTGGAAACTCCAGCAACTCCGAGGCCATAACGTCGCGCAGGCCGCTGACGCGGGCCACGCCGTCGCCGACGCTGAGCACGGTGCCGACATTGACTGCGGCAGTCTCGACATCAACAGGACGGGAGATGCTGGCTTGCAACCGACTAATAATATCTTCAGCAGTAACAGCCATGATTTACCTCTTTGTAGTATGGAAGCTGCGGCGGCAGGGTGGGCCAGCCGCAGCGTGGGCATACCGTGAATTAGCCAGCCATCATGTTGCGTTGAACCGCGTTGAGGCGCTGGCGCACAGTTGTATCGAGCACCTTATCGCCCACGCGAATCAAGAGGCCGCCTAGCACCTCGGGATTGACCGAGTAGCTCACATCGAGCGAGGCCCCATAGCGAGCCCGCAGCTCCTGTTCGATTGTCGAACGCTGCTCGGCGCTCAGCTGTATGGCGCTGGTCACAGAGGCGCTAGCTGGGCCACCGGCCCGCACCATATGGGTCAGCTCGTCCACCACTTCGGCCAGCAAATCTTCACGGCCTTCCGCCTTGAGCGCTGCCAGCAGTGACTCGTAGACAGCGCGAGCGTAGCTTGCGGGTTCGCGGCTGCTCATTAGTTCAGCCTCCCCAGTTGATCAATAGACTTCTTGATCAGCTCGTCGTGGCCTTTGCCCTGCAGCTCACGGCCAATGACGCTGCTGGCGGTCTGCGTGACCAGGTTCGCCAGCTCGCCCTGCAGGCTGCGCAGCACCTGCTGGCGCTCCTGCTCGACTTTATTGCGGGCTTCTTCTTCCAAGCGCTCGATTTTGGCGCGCGCTTCGACGACCAGCTCTTGCTCTTGCACGCGGGCGCGCTCCTGGGCTTGGGCCAGGATGTTCTGCGCCTCGCGGCGGGCCTCGGCCATCTTGGCGTCGTAGTCGCTCTGGGCGCTGGCCAGCTGCTGCTTGACCTTCTCGGCGTTCTCCAGGCTCTCGCGGATGCGCTCGGTGCGCGCCTGCAGGGCGTTGAGCACCGGCTTGTAGAGCACCGCGTTCAGGATGATCGCGAGCAGGCTGAAGTTGACGATCTGTGACAGCAACAGAGGCAGATCAATACCAAGTTTTTCCATGTGTATCCCCCGTGTGGGAATGGCGCTCGGCTGCCCGAGCGCCATCATTGCCTAACAATCGTGCCCGCAGGCGTTAGATAACCTCGAAGCCGATCAGCAGCGAGATAACCAGTGCCAAGATCGCGAGACCTTCAGCGAGAGCAATACCGACGAACATGTTTGTGCGGACAGTACCTTCTGTCTCGGGGTTGCGAGCGATTGCCTGCAGTGCGCCGGCCACAAGAATACCAATACCAATACCTGGGCCGATTGCACCGAAACCAATTGCGAAAGCCGCGGCCAGAAGGCGAAGGCCTGTATCCGTCATTGCGTGTTCCTCCAAATGTAGTCAAAATACGGCTACAAAGATTATCGATTAGTGTGCATGCTCTGCATGCTCGCCGTGATCGTCATGCGACTCTGCGGCTAGGTCAATGAAGGCCATCGTTAGCATTGCAAACACGAAGGCCTGAATGAAACCGACAAACACTTCCAGTCCGTAGAACGGAAGCGACAGCACAAATGGGAAGAGGAACGCCATCACTAGCAGCACCACTTCGCCAGCAAAGATGTTGCCGAACAACCGGAAGGTAAAGGAGATGATGCGCGCAAACTCAGAGATAAGCTCGATCAGGCCCACGAAGAAGCCGATTGCACCACCCTTGAAGTTGAAGAATTTCTTGAGATAGCCGAAGCCAAGGCGGCTGAAGCCCCAGAACTCGGTCACAACGAACGAGATCAAGGCCAGCGCCAGCGTCAGGTTGAGGTCGGCGCTGCCAGAGCGCAGGAAGGGATGGAAGGCCGTGCCAGCTGGGCAGTTGTTGCTGAAGGTAGCATTCGCCTCTTCACCGCCTGGCTCTTCCGCCGCCAACACCGGCGCATCGCTGAGCGGCTGCGTGTTTGCGGCAACCAGGTTCAGGCCGCTCGCCGCACCCTCAACATGCTCCTCGGCACCCTCGTGGCCAGCGTAGCAGATGCCGATCGAGCCAACACCTGGGATCAGACCGAACCAGTTCGAGAGCAGCACGAGCAGGAAGATCGTGGCTACGATGGAGAAGAAGCGGCGCACATACTTCGGGCTGCCGCCAGCCATCAGGTTATAGATGGCCTCGACCGACATTTCCATGAAGTTTTGCAGACCGCGCGGCTGGCGCAGCGCCTGCTCGTCGCCGCTGCGCAGCTTGCGCGTGGCGATCAGCGAGACGATGATCAGCACTAGCGTGACAATCAGCGTCAGCAGCAGCGAGTTCGTAAAACGATACGAACCAATGGTGAAAAGTTCCTCGGCCTTCACCGAGACCAGCGGCTTGCCAACCTTGAAGTAGTCCGGGAGGGCAAATCGCAGAACTGCGCCAACTACCATAACAGCCAGCGCCGCAAACGTTAACTTGCGTGTGGTGGACAAGGGGTTTCCTCCTCGTCTAGCCGCGCCTGGCTGCGTGTGTTTATCGCACGCCAGTGGGCAATAAGTTTGAATCCTTACTGTCGTTGAGACTTCGTGCGAAAATGCACAGATGAAGTATACGTGACGACGGCCCGATTGTCAAACTATGTTAACAATCCCACAATGTCACCTTTTGTGCAACCTGCCCTACTGTTGAAAACGCTTCCAATATTTTAACCGACCGCTCCAGCAGCCAGCACTTAGGCAGCTTGCCCATATGTCGTTATTGTCTTGACGGAAGCCTGAACGTGAAGTAGATTGACAGTATACACACCGCTTCAAGGAGGCCACTATGCCTACCATCACCCTAGATGCCCAGCGCTGGCAGGCGTTCAGCCGCCTGCTTACCGATACTGCCTACCAGAACCCCAAGGATCTGCTGCAGTCGTTCTTGGCGCATCTGATCGAATTCTGGCCAGCCAGCGCTGGCGCTGTGCTGTACATCGACCCGTTCCGGCGTCCGCTCATGCTGGAGCAGGGGCAGCCCTCGGCCGAGGCCCGCGAGATGATCGAGCAGACCCGCTCGGTCTTTCAGCGCGACGCCGTCAGCGAGCAGGACTTGGGCGTGTACGGCATCGATGAGCACGATGCCCTGGTGGAGCTTACGCTGCGCTCTGGTGAGGAACAGGTTGGCCTGCTGCACTTGATCGTCCCCGCCGATCAGGTCTCGCCGGAAAACGAGGGCGAGCTGGCGCTGCTGCTGGTCGGCGTCGTCGGCGGCTCGGCAGATCGCGTGGCTCTGCTGCACTCCACCCGCCGCGAGCTGGAAGAGATGAACTTGGTCTATCAGGTTGGGCAGGCGATCAGCAGCGACATCGATCTGCGCAGCGTCCTGCGCACGGTTGTCGAGCGCATCTCGCACATCCTCGATGCCGAGGGCGGCTCGCTGCTGCTCGTCGATGAGGTGCGCCAGGAGCTGTACTTCGAGGCTCCCTCCAGCAACCACAGCCAGGAGCTGCGCTCGTACCGCATGCCCATCGACCAAGGCTTCGCCGGCTGGGTCGTCAAGCACGGCGAGGGCCTGATCGTCGAAAACCCACAGAACGATCCGCGCTTCTATCGGCGCGTCGATCAAGACCTTGAGTTCACCACCCGCAACATTATCACTGTGCCGCTGCGCACCCGCGATAAGACCGTCGGCGTGCTGCAGGTGGTCAACAAGCGCAACGGCTCGTTCACCGACCAGGATATGCGCGTGCTGTCCACGCTCGCCGGCCAGGCCGCCATCGCCATCGAGAACGCCAGCCTGTATCTTAAATTAAAGGAAGAGCGCGACCGCCTCATCCGCAAAGAGGAAGAGGTGCGCCACCAGATCAATCGCGATCTGCACGACGGGCCGACCCAGTCGGTGGCCGCCATCTCGATGAACATCGAGTTCATCAAGAAGCTGCTCCAATCCATGCCCGAGCGCGTCGAGGACGAGCTGAATGTCCTGGCCTCGCTGGTGCGCAAGACGTATCAGGACCTGCGCACGCTGCTGTTCGAGCTGCGCCCGCTGGGACTGGAGACGCAGGGTCTGGTGGCGACGCTGCACGAGTACGCCAGCAAGTTCCGCGATCCCTCGGGCATGCAGGTGCGCTTCGCCTCGGGCAACTTCACCGGCAAGCTCAAGCCGCAGACGGCCGCCGCAACGTTTATGATCATCCAGGAGGCGGTCAACAACGCCCGCAAGCACGCCAAAGCCTCGATGGTCTGGATCGAGCTGCACCAAGATACCCAGCGCCAGATGCTGGTGGCGGTGGTGCGCGATAGCGGCGTCGGCTTTGACATCAACCGCATTCAAGCCTCCTACGATGATCGTGGCTCGTTTGGGCTGCTGAATATGGGCGAGCGCGCCACTCTGGTTGGCGGCTCGTGCGAGATTCGCTCGGCGGCGGGCGAGGGCACGCAGGTGATCATCCGCGTGCCGCTGGAGGAGCAAGAAGAAGAAGAGGATGCGATCGGCGGGTAGCGCCGCCCCTTGCAGCGGTGTCAGCGCCCCTGTTTCAAGCAGGGGCGCTTTTTGTGACTGCGCAACACGCGAGATCGCCGCTATGCGCTGGCTGGCTCAGCGGTGGTGCACCCATGGCACGACACCACCCTACGGCGTCGTAGTCAGCTCAATGGTCTGCTGGAGCACCTCGTCCTGCGTGACCTCGTCGATGAGGTGCACCGTCAGCAGCGGCGGCACAGGGTTCAGGTCGGCCAGATCAACGCGCACTATTGAGTAGGCGGATAGCCCCATATATTGAGCCGCCAATTCATTTGGGTGCGGAACCCGAAAGAAGGCATGCACATACAAATCAGCGCCATCTTGATAGATCGCCCGAATCTCAATTCCGGCAATTGAATTCCCTTTAATTCCTTGAAAGGCGGCAATGATCACGCTGTCATCGAGCTGTGCCTGCAAAAACTGCTCCCGCTCTGCTGGCGTTGGAATGAATGCTGCAATCTGCACCCGCTCGTTAGGATGCAGCACAAATAGGGCAGGATTTTCATCTGTGTAGTGTGGCAGGAGCGGATCGGAAGTTAAACGATCTGGCACAATTTCTGTAAAACTAATCGGTGTGCCTACGCGATAGTTGGTGCAGGCGACCAGGCCAAACAGCACAGCCAACCACAGCCAATGGTGTACTCGTAGTATGCTCATGGGTTGCGCACCTTACGCTTTCTACGGCGTCGTAGTCAACTCAATGGTCTGCTGGAGCACCTCGTCCTGCGTGACCTCGTCGATGAGGTGCACCGTCAGCAGCGGCGGCACTGGGTTCAGGTCGGCCAGATCAACGCGCACTATTGAGTAGGCCGACAAGCCCATATATGCGGCCGACAACTCGTTGGGCTGCGGCACACGGAAAAAGGTATGCACATACAAATCAGCGCCATCTTGATAGATCGCCCGAATCGCAATTCCGGCAATAGAGTTGCGCTTCATGCCTTGAAAGGCGGCAATGATCACGCTGTCATCGAGCTGTGCCTGCAAAAACTGCTCGCGCTCCACTGATTTTGGGATGAACGCTGCAATCTGTGCTCGCTCAGTGGGATGCAGCACAAACAAGGCTGGTTCCTCATTCGTGTAACGTGGCTCTGAGGGATCGGCACCGCCATGGTCTGGCACAATCTCTGTAAAACTAACCGGTGTGCCTGCGCGATAGTTGGTGCAGGCGACCAGGCCAAACAGCACAGCCAACCACAGCCAATGGTGTACTCGTAGTATGCTCACTGGATCCTCCGTTTTCACCGTATAGTGACAGGCAAATAGACAGACGACACCGGTTCAAAGTAGCTGGGGCGGGACACGCCTTGCTTGCCTGCTGAGCATGGTCTGCATCTAGATCCATTCACTTCAGATGATAGCAGGTGCTAGGGGTGTATGTTTAGCAGTTTCCTAGCGGGGCTTTAGCACGCTGTTGCACTTGGAGCGGCAATACGACAGCCAGCAAACACGCGACAGAGCATGCGCAGCCGTCGCCGTGGATGAGGCAGCCAACCTGTCGACGACAGGCGTGGAGCGAGAGCAGCAGGGTCAAGACCGCGCAGTGACGAAAGGTTTGGAACAACTCGCTGGGCGGCGCTGGGCGTGCGGCGCGCCACCCGCAGCTTGGTTAGGGCCAACGGTGAGCGGGCGAGACGGCACCAGCGCCGAGTCTATCAACTGAACCACGGGCGGTTAACCACAGACGATTCTTTATCATTAATTACATTGCGGCACGCTGGCAAGCGGAGGCGGGGGAACACACAGCGGCGACCCTGCTGAGAGGATCGCCGCTGGCAAACGGTGCGGAGTTGGCGCTAGGAGCGCTGCTGGGCGTCGCCGCGGGCGAAGATGCTGGCGACGAAGTTGAGCACGTCGGTGGCGCTCTGATCGTCGTAGCCGAAGTCGCGGATGAGGCGGGCCTTGACCACGTCGATCTTGGCCTGCGTGTCCTGATCGACGACGCTGGAGACGAGGCTGGTGAGCTTGATGCTGTCCTTCTGATCCTCGAACAGCTTCAGCTCCAGGGCCTTGTGCAGGCGCTCGTTGGTGCGATAGTCGAAGGTTTTGCCCTCGACGGCGAGCGCGCCGATGTAGTTCATGATCTCGCGGCGGAAGTCGTCCTTGCGGCTCTCGGGGATGTCGATCTTCTCCTCGATTGAGCGCATCAGCCGCTCGTCCGGCTCCTCGTAGGCCCCGGTGAACTTATTGCGCACCTTCTCGCGCTGAGTGTAGGCCTTGATGTTGTCGATGTAGTTGGCGCAGAGGCGTTTGATGGCCTCCTCGTCGGCGGAGATAGCGCGCTGGACCTCGTTCTTGACGATGTCGGCGTACTCCTCTTTGACGATGGCGATCAGCTCGCGGTAGCGGCGGCGGTCGTCCTCGCTGGTGATCAGCGAGTGATTTTTGAGGCCGCTCTCCAGCTCGTTGAGGACCATAAACGGGTTGATGCCGCCGTCCTCCTGGTAGTTGACGAGGGCGTTGCTGATCTTATCTTGGACATAGCGCGGCGAGATGCCGTCCATGCCCTCGCGGCGGGCCTCTTTGCGCAGCTCCTTGATGTTATCCTCGGTGAAGCCGGGCAGCGTCTTGCCGTTGTAGAGCTTGAGCTTCTGCAGGAGCGTCAGGTTGTGGCGCTTGGGGTCTTCGAGGCGGGTGAGGATGGCCCACATGGCCGCGACCTCGATGGTGTGCGGGGCGATGTGGATGCGCACGCGCTGCTGGTTGAAGTCCTTCTCGTAGATCTGGATCTCGTCGCGCAGGCGGGTGATGTAGGGCACGTCGATGCGCACGGTGCGGTCCTTCAGCGCCTCCATGAACTCGTTGCTTTCGAGCTTGCGGAACTCCGGCTCGTTGGTGTTGTGGCACACCACGTTGCCGACGCCGCAGACGAAGTTATGGATGCCGACGCACTCGATGTCGTAGACCCACTCGTCGCTGACGGCGCGGGCGAGCAGGGCGCGCTCGCTGGCGAAGGCGGCGGGGATCAAGCCCTTGCCGATGGTGACGGCGTGCTGCTGATCGCCGGCGGTGACATAGTAGTCATAGCCAAGGATGGTGGCGATGGTGCCAAGCTGCGCGGCGAGCAGCGCCGAGGTGGTGATGTAGCGCCAGAAGGACTGCGCGCCGCCCTCGGGCTGCAGCATCTCGGCGGCCTGGAGCATGGTGTCGAACGTCTGGCGCAGGTAGTCGTGGGGCAGGCGGAACAAGAAGTTCGGCAGATGGCGCTCGCTGGCCCCGCAGAGGCGCTGGTTGAGCGTATCGAAGGCGGGCGAGATGCGCAGGCCCTCGACGACATAGCGCGTCATAATGCTAAGCAGATCGCTGAGCGCCGCCGCGTCCTTGACCGGATCGTAGAGCGTCTGGATGGCTCCGGCAGGCTCGAAGCCGGGCACCTCGGCGGCGAGATCGACCAGCGGCACGCCGTCGGGGGCGAAGAACCAGGCGTCGTCGAGCCAGCGCACGGCGGCAACCTCGCGCTGCTCCTCGGGGAAGAAAGTGCGGCCGGTGCGGTCGTAGATCGAGTGGTTGGGCGTTGTCTCGACGCGGCCCCACTTCTGGGCGGTGGTGAGCAACTCGCCGCTGAAGCGATGGCGAATGAGGCTCTTGACCGGCGTCCACTGGGCGCGGGCCTGCTCGAAGTCGAAGGCCAGCACCTCAAGGTTGGCGGGCTGATCGGCAAAGCGCGAGTAGAGCTGCTCGAGCGTGGCCCAGCCAGGCAGGCCATTGAGGCGATAGGGAATGGGCGTGTCGCCGGCGACGCTGTGGCCGAGGATGACCTCGTCGATATCGGTCTGGGCGAACTTCTTGGACTTAATGCGGTGCTCCTGGGACGCGCCGAGCAGGTCATAGAGGAAGGCGGTGTCGAGCTTGAGGATTTCGACAAACTCGATGATGCCGCGGTTGGCGATGTTGAACTCGCCATCGAAGCTAAAGGCGCGCGGGTCGCTATCGGAGCCATAGATGGCGATCTTGCGATAGTTGATATCGCCGGTCAGCTCGGTGCTATCCTGGTTTTTCTCGTCCTTGGGCTGGAAGGTGCCGATGCCGACGCGATCGGCCTCGGAGAAGACAAAGCGGCGCACGCGCACGTGCTTGATGACCTTGGTCCAGTCGCCGTCGTAGCGGCGCATCAACTCGCGGTAGTTGAAGCGGCAGGCCGGGTCGAGATCGCCGCGGATGTGGATATGCTCCTCGAGCGGGCGGTCGGCGTTGAACTGGGAGACGAACTTCTCGCGCAGCTCGATGGGGATGAGGTGCAGCGGCTCCTCGTGCATCGGGCAGGCTTCCCAGTCGCTATCTTTGACGCGGCCGCTCTCGATGTCCTCCAGGTCGCCGAGGTACGAGTCGAAGGTATAGATCGCGCCCTCATCGGAGCGCGAGTAGCGCTCGAGGCCGCGCTTGAGGCGGCGGGCGATGGTGGACTTGGAGGAGCCGACGGGGCCGTGCAGCAGCAGCACGCGCTTCTCGGTGCCGTAGCCCTGCGCCGCCGCCTTGAAGAAGCTGACGAGCCGCATGAGCGGAATCTCGAGGCCAAAAATAGCATCTTGCTCGTCGAAGGTGGTGTCGGTGAAGAAGTTATAGCGGATCAGCTTCTTTTTGGCGTCGATGAACTCTTCGGTGCCATAGGACATGATCATCTCGTAGACGCGCTGGAAGGCGGTGCGGGCCACTTTGGGGTTGCGCGTCACAATATCGAGGTACTCTTCGAAGGTACCTGACCAGTTCAAATTTTGAAACTGCTGCCGATCTTGCATTTGATCGATCAGCGCAAAAAGCTGAGAACCTGCAGAGGGCGTTGTCATGATGTGAGCCTCCTACCATCGCCGCCCTGTTGAGCGGGAATAGACCATCGGAAAGAGGACCGCTGGTGGCCGAGGATCGGGATGCGGTGGAGTTCAGCGTGATCGATGCGGAACGGGCAACGGTGTGCGTCCACCGTGGTTCGATCTTCGTTCCTGCTAAACGCTCTCGGCCCATTTCAAGAGAATCTGGTGCTGGCAAAATCATACAGGTTGGGTTCGTTGTTGACCGACTTTGCCAGAGGATGGGCTTGGGGGAACGCTGCGTAAACAGGCACTTGCATTATAGCAACGTTGTGAATCAGCGTCAAGGAACATGCGTACTACGACCGCCCTGGTACAGCCATGCGGCCAGGGTTTGCGCAGCGCCACCGCCACGAGATGGGTTGCTTAGGTTGATTCATTAAAAGATGACTCGTCCGTGGTACGCTGCTGCAGCTCAGTTGCCGGGCACCCTTTGGGTGGTGTCGGCGCTGGTGCCAGACAACCGTTCACCGTTGGCGCGCAACAAACTGCGGGTGATTCCCGCCACAGCCGAGCGTGGCGAGCGCAGGTAACGGCGGTGGTGCGGACTACGAACACAGCGCAGATTTAACAGAATGTTGATGCATGAGCGCCATGAATCAGCGCGACTCATGGTATAATAAAACGTCTGTTCGCATACAATCCCCGCTGATCGCACTGTCAACGCAGGTCCGGGGTCTTTTTTTGATCACCGTAGCTGAAAATACATCGAGGCGCACATGGCAAAGGATACAATCGTTATCAAAGGCGCACGCGAGCACAACCTGAAGAACATCGACGTTGAGATGCCGCGCGACAAGCTCGTGGTGCTCACAGGCGTATCTGGCTCGGGCAAGTCATCGCTAGCGTTCGACACGCTGTACGCCGAGGGGCAGCGGCGCTATGTTGAGTCGCTCTCGTCCTACGCCCGGCAGTTTCTAGGCCAGCTCGAAAAGCCCAAGGTCGATTTTATCGGCGGTCTCTCGCCAGCCATCGCCATCGAACAGAAGTCAGCCTCGAAGAACCCGCGCTCCACCGTTGGCACTGTCACCGAGATCTACGACTACCTGCGCGTGCTGTATGCGCGCATCGGCGTGCCCCACTGCCACCAGTGCGGCCGCCTGATCGGCTCGCAGACAGCCGAGCAGATGGTGGACCGCGTGCTTGAGCTAGCGGTCGATACGCGCTTCATGGTGCTGGCCCCGGTGGTCTCAGCGCGCAAGGGCGAGTACAAAGATGTGTTTGACGATGCGCGCGCCGAGGGCTTCAGCCGCGTGCGCGTCGATGGCGAAATCCGCGACCTGCAGGACGACATTCGCCTCAACAAGAAGGTCAAGCACACCATCGAGATCATCGTCGACCGGCTTGTGCGCCCGGCCGACGCCGACGAGAGCTTTCGCACGCGCCTGACCGACAGCATCGAGACGGCGCTGCGCGTCTCCGGCGGCACGCTGGTGATCGCCATCGTCGACCGCCCGCAGGCCGAGGCCGCGCCCGCCGCGCCAGGCGACGACGCGCCCGCCCAGCCGAGCGCCCCGCAGGAGATCGTGCTGAGCGAGGACTACGCCTGCGTCAACTGCGGCATCTCCTTTCTGGAGCTAACGCCGCAGATGTTCTCGTTCAACGCGCCGCAGGGCGCATGCCCGGACTGCGCCGGCCTTGGCACGCGGCTCGACGTGGACCCGAACCTGCTTGTGCCCAACCCCGATCTGACGCTGCACGAGGGCGCAGTGACCTACTGGGGCGAGCTGCGCAAGAAGAACACGAGCTGGGGCTACCGCGCCCTCGCCCAGATCGCCAAGCACTACGGGTTCGACCTCGACACGCCATGGCGCAAGCTGCCCGAGAAGATCAAGCAGATCCTGCTCTATGGCTCCGGCAAGGACAAGGTGCGCTTCGTGTGGAGCGAGGGCCAGTCCAAGGGCGAGTACTGGCGGCGCTGGGAGGGCCTGGCGTCCGAGATTATGCGCCGCTTCGAGCAGACCTCCGCCGAGAACATGCGCGAGTACTACAGCCAGTGGCTCAGCGATCAGCCCTGCCACTCGTGCAACGGCGCAAAGCTGCGCCCAGAGAGCCTGGCCGTCACCGTCGGCGAGTCCTCGATCCGCGAGGTGTGTGCGCTGACAGTGTCGGGGGCCTACGCCTGGGCCTGCGCGCTGTCGAACACCGACGCCTACTGGGTGGGCCAGCAGGAGCTTGACCCGGCCGCGCGCGCCGAGATGCCCGCCGAGCTGCCTGCGCCGCTTGGCGAGCGCGATCTCGAAATTGCTGGCGAGGTGCTCAAGGAGATTCGCGAGCGCCTGGGCTTTCTGCTCAACGTGGGCCTGCACTACCTGACGCTGGATCGAGCGGCGCCGTCGCTGTCTGGCGGCGAGGCGCAGCGCATCCGCCTAGCCTCGCAGATCGGCGCGGGCCTGATGGGCGTGATGTATATTCTCGACGAGCCATCGATTGGCCTGCACCAGCGCGACAACCGCAAGCTGATCGACACGCTGACCAAGCTGCGCGACCTGGGCAACACGGTGATCGTCGTCGAGCACGACGAGGACACGATGCTGGCCGCCGACTGGCTGATCGACTTCGGCCCGGCCGCTGGCATCAACGGCGGTCAGGTTGTGGCCGCCGGCACGCCAAGCGAGGTGGCGCGCAATGGCTCGCTGACCGGCGCATATCTGAGCGGACGGCTCAAGATCGACGTGCCGCAGCAGCGCCGTGCAGCCACAGGCAGCATCAGCCTGCAGGGCGTGACCACCAACAACCTGCGCGCGGTCGATATCGACGTGCCGCTGGGCGGGCTAGTGGCGGTGACGGGCGTGTCCGGCTCGGGCAAGTCGTCGCTGATCACCGAGACGCTATATCCAGCGCTGGCCAACCAACTCAACCGGGCGCAGCTACGTCAGGGCAAGTACAAAGCGCTGCTTGGTCTGGAGCACCTAGATAAGGTGATCGACATCGACCAGCAGCCAATCGGCCGCACGCCGCGCTCCAATCCGGCCACCTATGTCAAGCTGTTTGACCTGATTCGCGACGTGTTCGCCTCGACGCCGGACGCCAAGCTGCGCGGCTACGCGCCTGGGCGCTTCTCGTTCAACGTCAAGGGCGGGCGCTGCGAGGCCTGCCAGGGCAACGGCGAGCAGAAGATCGAGATGCACTTTCTGGCCGACGTGTGGGTGCGCTGCGACGAGTGCAAGGGCAAGCGCTACAACCGCGAGACGCTGCAGGTGCGCTACAAGGGCAAGACGATCGCTGACGTGCTCGACATGGACGTAGAGACAGCGCTCGAGTTCTTTGAGAACCACCGCCGCATCAAGCGCATCCTGCAGACGCTGCACGACGTGGGCCTGAACTATATCAAGCTCGGCCAGCCAGCGACGACGCTGTCCGGCGGCGAGGCGCAGCGCGTGAAGCTGGCGAAGGAACTGGCGCGCGTCGCCACCGGCCGCACAATCTACATCCTCGATGAGCCAACCACGGGCCTGCACTTCGCCGACGTGCAGAACCTGCTCAAGGTGCTGCACCGCCTCGTCGATGCTGGCAACACCGTGCTGGTGATCGAGCATAACCTCGACGTGATCAAGACCGCCGACTGGGTGATCGATCTCGGGCCAGAGGGCGGCGCAGGCGGCGGGCAGATCATCGCGGCAGGCACGCCGGAAGAGATCGCCGCATCGCCGATCTCACACACGGGCAGCTTCCTGCGCGATATCTTCGAGCAGCAGGGCCGCGCCGCACCGCCGAGCGCCGAGCCGACCAAGAAGAAGCGCCGCTCGCGCACTGAGAAGACCGCCGCTGTGGCCTAGTGCAGCCAAGCGCTATAGACCGAGCAGACACAACCCCGTGGGCAATCGTGCTCACGGGGTTGCGTGTATCTGGCACATGACAGCACAGAGCAGCAGTGCAACCTACTGGATTAGCGGCATGGGCGGTGCTGCACGGCGGCCTATGCGCCAGCGCTGCACCAGCACAAACACCACCCCAACAACGATGCCGATCAAGCCGCCAATATAGCTAAAGTTGTGCATATGACCAGCGCGGGCAAAGGCCAGCGGCTGCGTGATGCGCGCCGAATACGGGCCGATATTGGCCGGAGTAAAGGTCGCATAGGCATAGGCTAGCGCACCTAGCCCAACCGTCAATGTTGTGAGCGCAACGACAAAAAATGTTTGCAGCATGGTGCGCAGATACTGCTGCCAGCCAGGGATGAGCAGACCAAACGGCACCAGCACCATCCCAATCAGCAGCCCCATCCACCATGCAGCACGCCAGCCAACGATGCTCGCGCCTAAGCGATTGCGCAGGCTTGCAGGTATACCAAATTGATCAAACTTGAACTGCGTAAAGTACTCTGGCGCAACAGTGTACGAGATTTGATTGTGAAGCATGCCGTAGAGTCCTGCCACCGCACAGGCAAGCAGCAGCAGCGAGCACGCACATTCAAACTTACGCATAGCACAGCCTCCTGATATGTATGTGTCGAGCAATGGCAAGTGACACCCTGCCGCGGCCAGTGGCTGCGTCCCAGACCAGCCGCCACTGGCTGGGAGCACCTGAGCTGGGATCACAGAACAGCGCATTTCAAATTATATGCTTAGGTTAACATGCACACAAACTCGTAAAAGCCCAGCACCACAGTTAGCCCGGCCGCCAGCAGCGCGCCGACGATAGTGCGTTTGTTGAAGCAAACAGAGCGCGGAACACGATAGGTTGATTGAAGTCCATCCATGCGCTTGCTCCTTGTACTGACACAATGAACTCTAGTGCTTTTACTGCATACCGCTGCTGCGTGCGCTGTGTCCAGCACGACTGAAGCGCTGGCGTCCCAAGCCGAGCGGGAGCAGCAGCAGCAGACAGCCGCACGGGAGCGGCGCTGATGACGGAGCAGCGGCGAGGCTGGCGGAGACCTGCACGATGCCAAGCAGCAGACCCATCAGCGTGCCGCCCACGATTAGCAGCAGCAGTGCGCGCCGGGCCGCACGCTGATGTGGTAGCGTTGGCATTGCGAGCAGCTGCATATGCGTGCGCAGCGCGTGGGCGAGCGCCACAAGCGGCACAGCCAGCATGAGCAGCCCAAACAGCGGTCTAGCCGCGTCGAGGGCCGACCACACGCTGCCATGAACCTGTGGAGGCTGGTTAACCCACGCGATCACAGCGGGCATAAACGAGATCAGCAGCCAGCCAAGCCACGTGCTCAGCACAGCCCAGATCCAACATAGCCCGATGATCAGCCGCCGATGAATCGATACATGCCCGGAAACAACGTAGTCAAACTGGTAGCTTTGCATGAGCAGCCTGCTTTCGTGGAAGGGGTGAATCAATAGCTCCAGCATAGCGAAAACAGCGCCACAGCGGCTAGCAGATTCCTAGCAGATCGCTAGCAGCAGGCGGCGCTCAAGCATCAGCGAGCGGGGGCGCAACCACGCAGCAAGAGGCAGCGGGCGAGCACAGCTAGACATGGCAACAGCAGATGCGGGCGCAGACCACGGCGTAGCATTTCTAAAGCAAAAAAAGCGGCGCAGGCCATCAGCGAGCGGGGGCGCAACCACGCAGCAAGTGGCAGCGGGCGAGCACAGCTAGACATGGCAACAGCAGATGCAGGCGCAGACCACGGCGTAGCATTTCTAAAGCAAAAGCGGCCACTCCAGAGAGGAGTGGCCGCACGCCAGACCTGTGATATATCGATCTAGTAGAAGGTGATGTCCCAGTGGTTGGCCCAGTACTCGTCGGCGTAGACATCGCCGTTGCCATCGCGGTACTGCGGGGCACCGTCGCCACGGTTGCCGATGAAGGTATAGTGGCCGTGGATATAGTTGGTCACGCACGAGACGCGGCTGATATCGAGCTTATAGCCGTTCCAGTGGCTGTAGGTGCCGCCGGAGTGGCCGGTCTCGGTGCCGCCGGTGATGTTGAACGAGCAGCCGGAGGTCTGCTTGAAGGCGATGATGCCGTTGATGGTGCCACGGCGGACCTGCTCAAGCGAGGTGCAGGTTGAGACGTAGCGATTGGAGCAGCTGCCGCTGGAGACAACCGAGATGCCAGCGTTGTTGACCATCGAGCGGGCAGTGCTATCGCTGAGCAGATCGCTGTCGGAGCCGCCGGAGCCGCCGCCGGAGCCGGTCATCAGGGCCGCCCAGGTGTCCTTGCCGACGATGCCATCGGCATAGAGGCCGCGCGAGGACTGGAAGCTCTTGACAGCGCTCTCGGTGCCAGAGCCGAAAATACCATCAACAGACAGGCTATTGCCATAGCGGTTGAGCTGGCGCTGCAGGGCCTTCACAACAATGTTGTTGTCGCCTTTGCGCGTAACGACGGTCAGGGCTTCCCAGGTGTTGGTGCCGACGATGCCATCGGCGGTGAGGCCATTAGCGCTCTGGAAGCTCTTAACTTTCGAGTCGGTGGTCGAGTCAAAGGAGCAGTTCCAACTAACGGTATAGCCGCGCTGGATGAGCATAGCCTGGAGGGTGCAGACATTCTCGCCGCTGTCGCCCTGGCGCAGCGTTGGCCATGAGCGCGCCTCAGCCGAGCGCACGCCCATGAACAGAGGCACCATCAACACCAAGACCGCCAGAGGAGCGAAGATCCGTCGCCAACGATTGTGCATGAAGATAGCCTGCCTTTCTGCAAACAATCAAATTGATATAGATTGATTGTAGCCGAGCTATCTTAATGCATAATTAATAACAGTTGGAAATTCGTTAATAGCTAGGCTGACTGCTCCTGCGTGTCCACGGATGCTACAACCGAACTGCTGACGTGCTGTTGGTCGAGAAATGTTCGCAGCGTGCGCACAAACTTGCGCGGCTCCTCGATTGGCGGGCAGTGGCCAGATTTACTGAACTTCACCAGCTGCGCCTGAGGCAGGTGCTCGTGCAGGTACTCGCCAACTGCACCTGGATAGAGCCAGCTTGCCGCACCATAGCAGAGCAGCACAGGCAGATTGATTGTGGGAACAAGCTCGCGATAGTCGCAGTCGGCCATATCATCGGAGAGTGCGATCAGCGCCTCGACGTTGTATTTGCCGCGATAGGGAGCCACCATCCAGCTCAGAAAGCGCAGCGTGTGGCGCTTAGGGTGCAGAATCTCTTTGGAGAACTGGCGAATGACGCGATTCTTCTGGCTCGACAGCAGGTCTTTGATCTCGGAGACCTGCACGTGCGTATACTCGCCGAACAAGCCTAGCTCCCAAGTCTCATCGGTGCGCATCCGTGGTGTTTGATCAACAAGCACCACACTATTGAGATGGGCGTAGCCAAACTGATGCAGATACTCGAACGTTGTCAGCCCACCCATTGACCAGCCGACGAGCGTTGGCTGCTTCAGCTCAAGGTGCTGGATGAGCTGATGCACGTCCTGTGCTAGCCGCGAGATCGTCAGCGGCGGCTTGGCTGGTGTTTTACCATGGCCGCGCAGATTAATGGCAATGCAGCGATACTGCTTAACCAAGCGCCCCATGATGCCACGCCAATCGCGGCTTGAGCTGGTCCATCCATGAATAAATACCACCGGTGGCTTATCGCCGCCGCTGTCGTAGTAAAATACTGGCGTCTGATCATCAGTCATAAACTGAAGCATACTCGGCCCCTTCCTATGCGGGTGACTGTTGTCGATTGCTTAATTGTAGTTGATATGACGCCGTGCAGCAATGGGATCAATAAGGAACGTACCATGAGCGCACAATCAGAGCAGTTCATCACCCTAGAAGCGCCATGTGCTTAAACATTGAGCAGACGGGCCTCTATACCTATCCTGATCTTTCGATTGTCTGCGGCGCAATCGAGCTAAGCGCTGACCGACCTGATCCGATTATCAACCTATGCGTGCTGATTGAGGTGCTAGCACCAAGGACTGAGCACGATGATCGCGGGGGGGAAATTTGAGCAGTATCGCACGATTGATACGCTACAGGCGTATGTTGTCGTGGCGCAAAACCGGGCCTATGTGGAGCTGCATATACGCCAGCCGCATCAGCGCTGGCTGCTGATAGAATTCCACGGCCTTGAGCACACAATTCAACTTGCACCACTTAGTTGCAGCCTAGCGCTGCAGGACATCTATGAGCACGTTAACTTCAGCGATCCGGCCTGATGCGCCGCCGAGCAAGGCGCACTACCCGTTCACCACGCGGCTACTGCTTGATCTGTACGCGCAGGGCGAGCTGCCCAACGTGGCCGAGCTGCTGATCGAGCCGCGCTACGGCTATGCTGGGCGACTGCGCTACACCAACGGCACCGTGCGCATGATTCGCGATGCGCGGGTGGGCCTGAACAACAACGGCGCGACCAGCATCGCCACCGACAAGGGCTACGCCAAGTTTTTTATGCAGGCGCTAGGCTATGCGACGCCGGTGGGCCAGGTGTTTCTGCTGCCGCAGTATATCGCGCGCATCGACCGCAACCTTGGGCGGCACGGCTTCAGCGACTATGCGTTTATCGAGTCGCTCTACGACTACATTGAGGGCCAGCTGGGCTACCCGTGCTACCTCAAGCCCAACGACTCGTCGCAGGGCGAGGGCGTGACGCGCTGCGACGGGCCAGATGCCGTGGCAGCAGCGGTCGAGCTATTCCAGCGCACCGAGCGGCGGCTGTTTCTAGCCGAGGCGGCGGTGCCCTATCCCGACTACCGCGTCGTTGTGCTGCGCGACGAGGTTGTGGCCTGCTACCTGCGGCGACCGCTGGCCGTCAGCGGCGATGGCGTAGCGAGCATTGGCCAGCTGCTGGAGTCAAAGCAGGCGCACTTCAGCGCAATCGGGCGCAGCACCGTGATCAAGCTTGAAGACCCGCGCATCGGCCAGCGCCTGGCGCGGCACAATCTGACGCTGGCGAGCGTGCTCGCACCAGCTGAGGTGTATCAAGTCCACGATGCCTCGAACCTCTCGCTTGGCGGCGAGGCAGAGGACTACACCGCACAGCTGCATCCGCGCTGGCGCGACCTATGCAGCGAACTAACCGCCGCAATGGGGCTAGAGTTCTGTGGCGTTGACATCGCCTGCGCCGATCTCGCTGATCCGAGCGCAGACTACAGCATCATCGAGATCAACGCCTCGCCGGGCATGGAGCACTATGCCTCCAGCGGGCCAGAGCAGCGGGCCGCCGTGCGCCGTCTCTACCAGCGCATCTACAATCAGCCGCTTTAGGTTAAAAGATAGGAGCAGCGTATGCCGCCAGCTAGCGCGCTAGAGCTACGGCCAGCGACAATCGACACCAAGCCCGTGCTGCGCCAGCTGCTAGAGCTATGCCAGCACGACTACAGCCAGTTCAACGGTGCCGACATCAGCCAGCACGGCCACTTTGGCTACGACTACCTCGATAACTACTGGACCGAGCCAGGTCGCTTTGCGTTTATCGTGCACTATCGGCAGCAAATCGCGGGCTTTGCGCTGGTGCGCAGGCTAGAGCAGCATGCTGATGGCGCGGCACACCATGCAATGGCCGAGTTTTTCATCCTGCGCAAGTATCGACGGCAGGGGCTAGGGAGCATGGTCGCGCAGGCACTGTTTGCGCGCTTTCCGGGCACCTGGATTGTCGGGCAAGAGCCACATAATCAGCCCGCCCAGCGCTTCTGGCGCGCCGTTATTGCACACTACACCAGCGGCCAGTATCAGGAGCACATGACAGCAGATGGCCCACGGCAGGAGTTTCAGTCGCCACCAGAGCCGAGCAAGCCGAGCGCGGCATATGCGGGCACAGACTTCTACTGTGATCAGGTGCTCAGCGGGCGCACCGCTGTCGTCACAGTGCATGAGACGGCGGGTGTGCTCGCGTTCCAGCACACCCGTCCGCACTGGCCGGTGCACATCGTCGTCATCCCCAAGCAACACATCGCATCGCTGCTTGACATCAGCAGCGACACCACGCTGCTGCAGGAGCTGCTCGCTGTCGTGCAACAGGTTGCCGCCGAGGTTGTAGCGAACCATGGCGGCTGCCATGTGGTAACAAACCTGGGCACATATCAAGACTCCAAGCATCTGCACTGGCATATCGGGGCCGGAGAGCCGCTCAGGAGCTAAGTAGGACACATAGGAGAAAGTCTATGTCATCTGTACAGCCACGGGTTGACTATGATCAGATCGCCCACACCTACGATCAGCACCCCTACCGTCAGAAGCAGGTCGATCCAGAGCTTGTGCGCTTTGTGGCGGAGCGCCAGCCGCAGCGACCGCTCGATGTGCTCGACCTAGGCTGCGGCACCGGCAGCCAGTTGATCGCCAACCAAGCGCAGTTTCCAACTTTCACCTTTGTGGGCATGGATCGCTTTATGGGCATGCTACGGCAAGCCCAGGCAAAGTCGCAGGCCATCGCCTGGGTGCAGGGAGACAGTAGTGCGCCGCCGTTTGGCGTTGCCAGCTTCGACTATATCACCTGTCAGTTCTCGTTTCACCACGTGCAGAACAAACCAGCGCTCATACAGGCAGTGGCGCGCATGCTACGGGCGCAAGGCCGCTTTGTCTACAGCAACATCTGTCCGCACGAGATGCACGACTGGATCTACTATCGCTATTTTCCCGCTGCGTTAGAGGCTGATCTGGAGGACTTCTGGTCGCCGGAAGAGCTGAGCACCGCACTGATCGAGGCGGGCCTAAGCAATGTGCGTTTAGAACGCACGCAGCTGCAGATCCAAGAGCGCCTAGCCGATATGCTGCACACCGCCCAAGCGCGCGCCACCTGCTCGCAGCTGATCACCATCCCCGATCAACTCTACGAGCGGGGCATTGCGCAGATCAAGCACGAACTAGCGCAGACGCCAACAGTGACACAGCCGAGCCATGTCTGTTTGCTGACGGTGTGCGCCGATAACATGTAGCTGCACATACATCCTCGATACACTATTCCAATCCACGACGATAAAGACTATACTAACGCAGCGTTCGCGTTCTCCGGCAGCGATCCAACGAGCGGCGGCACCAGCGCTGGCATTGTGGAGTATCAGTGCGCGCTAGACTTAGGCTCCTACAGCACGTGCACCAGCCCAGCCAGCTATACCAGCCTTGGCGATGGCTCACATACGTTCAATGTGCGCGCCGTCGATGCGGCAAATAATGTACGTTCCCGCCGACCAGCTACTCGTGGGCGGTGGACACGCTGCCGTCGCCTGCGCCGGTCGTCAGCACGCCTGCCAACGGCGCGATCACCAACACCAGCCAGCCCGCCGTTACTGGCACCGCCACCACCAATCTCACCGTCACCGTCTATCTCGACGGCGTCAGCAGCGGCACCACCACCGCCGATGGCTCCGGCAGCTGGAGCTTTACGCCTGCAGCACCGCCCAGCGATGGCGCGCACACCGCCAAGGCCACCGCGACTGACAGCGCCAACAACACCAGCGTCGACTCCAACAGCATCACCTTTATTATCGACACCACCGCGCCGAATACAAGCATCACCAGCACGCTGCCGACGCTCACCAACAGCATCACAGCGACGTTTGAGTTTACGGCCACCGATGTCATCAGCGGCGGCGTGACGACAGGCATAGCAGGATTTGCGTGCCAGCTTGATGGTTCGGGCTTCAGTCCATGTGCCAGTCCACTGGTGCTGACCAGCCTGGGCGATGGCAGCCACACCTGCGAGGTGCGAGCGCTTGATGGAGCAGGCAATACAGATGCCACACCAGCCCGCTACAGATGGAGCATCGACAGCGCGCTGGTGCAGGTCAGCGTCGCGCAGGCCAGCGGCCAGGCCGATCCAGCCACCACTGCGCCGATCAGCTTTAGCGTGACCTTCGATCCGAGCATCCCCAGCGTGCTCAGCATTGTGCGCGCCGACCCTAGCCCCACTAACGCCCCCACCGTCACCTTCAGCGTGACCTTCTCCGAGGCGGTCGCCAATGTCGATTGATTTTGTGCTAGCGTGCGCAGGGCGAGCCGCTACGGGCGGGATAGCGCGCTGCCATCCCGCCCGTAGTAGATTTAGCCGCAACGAGCAAAAACTCACTATTCCATGACTCAATAATACCTGGTATGCTAGCGCCTGCTAGTGGAGAGCAGCTTCAAACCACCTTTCTCGTGTGTCACTTCAGCACATGAGCACAGGTGATTTTGATTCTGACCGACAATGTTCCAGCATGTATTAGGAGAAGTTCATGGACCATGATGCCCACCGGATCAAACGGCTGTACCTTTTAATGATCGTGGCAGTCGGACTGCTGAGCGTCCTACCTAGCCACACCACATTTGCAGCGTATCGCCAGCGCGCTGTCACTGTCAGCGCCGCAGGCAGCCGCGCGAGCACAGCAGACAGCCGCAAGCCAGGGCATGCTGAGCGCATCCATGGTGACACAACACCGCCAGCTCCACCGGTTATCCTCGCACCAGTCGACGGCTCATTGACCAACACACCTGTTACGATTATCAGCGGCACCGCTGAGCCAACGGCGGCAATAACAGTCTATGTAACCGTCAAGTATCCAGTCGAAATCACCACAACCGCCGATATCGCCGGCAACTGGAGCATCGCGTATGGCTACCATGGCGACGGCACACGCATGCTCACCGCACGGGCCACCGACAGCGCCGGCAACACGAGTGCTCTATCCAACGCTGTCCTGTACACCATCGATACACTGGCCCCAGACACAGTTATCACCCACTATGTTCCGCCGCTTAGCAATAGCTCCAGCATAACCTTTGAGTTTGCAGGCATAGATAAGGATGGCAGCGGCACGGCAGGCTACGAGTGCAAGCTCGATGCAGACCCATTCGTCGCCTGCACCCACCCAATAACCTATACCAACCTGCTCGACGGCAGCCACACCTTCTGGGTGCGGGCCTACGACCGTGCTGGCAATGTCGATCAATCACCAGACACAGCCACATGGCGCATCGATACGGCACCGCCAGCACCGCCGATCATCACCACGCCAGTCCATAACGCGGTAACAACCACGACCTATCAGCTGATCAGCGGCAGCGCCGAGCCACAGTCAAGCGTCCACGTGTTCATGGATGAGCAGCCGTGGGGAACAGTAACGGCGAACGGCGCTGGCGAGTGGAGTCTCATCCCGTCAGTCGCACTGCCCTATGGCCAGCACACAGTGAAAGCCATGGCCAGTGACGCGGCGACCAACAACAGCGCCTTCTCACCCCCAATTACCTTCGTCGTTGATGCGCAGGCACCTGCGACCATCATAACGGCTATGCCCGCAGCGCTCACCGCCAGCCCAACTGCAACGTTCGCGTTCGCCGGGTATGCTAGCGCAGACACGACAGTCGCTGCATTCGAGTGTCAGATTGATGGTGCGGCCTTCAGCGCATGTACAAGTCCGATCACCTACACCAACCTGCTCGACGGCAGCCACACCTTCAAGGTGCGGGCAATTGATGGATTTGGCACAGCGGACTCTACGCCGCCGAGCTACAGCTGGAGCATCGACAGCGCGCCGTTGCAGGTCAGCGTCGCGCAGGCCAGCGCCCAGGCCGATCCAGCCAGCACCGCGCCGATCAGCTTCAGCGTGACCTTCAGCAAGCCCGTCTCTGACTTTGGCGATCTGGTCAGCGATGTCGACCTGAGCGCCAGCACTGCGCCTGGCACGCTGCTCGCCAGCATCAGTGGCTCCGGAGCAAGCTACACGGTCACTGTCAGCGGCATGCGCGGGCCAGGCAGCGTGGTGCTCAGCGTGCCCGCCAACGTGGCCACCGATGCGCTGGGCAACACCAACCAGGACAGCGCCACCAGCAGCGTTACCTTTGATCCGAGCATTCCCGCCGTGCTCAGCATTGTGCGCGCCGATCCTAGCCCCACTAACGCCCCGACCGTCACCTTCAGCGTGACCTTCTCCGAGGCGGTCGCCAACGTCGCTGCGAGCGACTTCATGCTAGCCACCAGCGGCCTCAGCAACGCCAGCATCAGCGCCGTCAGCGGCTCCGGCGCGGTCTGGACGGTGACGGCCAGCGTTGGTACCGGCAACGGCACGCTTGGCCTCAACCTTGTCGATAACGACACGATCCTCAGCGTCAGCGCGGCCATTCCGCTTGGCGGCGACGGCGTAGGCAACGGATCGTTTACAGGAGCGGTCTACACCATCGCCACGCGCAGCTCTGTCTATCTTCCACTGATTCTCAGTAGATCACAGGACTCCCTGGGGCCAGGGTAAACGGTGTGGCGGCCGAATCGTGCGGTATCCTTTGTGGTGCCAACCAAGAAAGGAACCGT
>JABXJS010000008.1 GCA_013538855.1 Herpetosiphonaceae bacterium | reverse complement strand
GGCTTCAGCAGTGCGTTGGTTGATGCTGCGCGCAGTGGGCTGGGCGGCGGTGCCGCGAGCGCGCGGTGTGCGGCGTCCCGCCCGGTGATTGCGCGAGGCCTGGTTGGCCGCGCCGACCGCAGCGGTGCGCTGGTTTCAGCAGTGCGTTGGTTGATGCTGCGCGCAGTGGGCTGGGCGGCGGTGCCGCGAGCGCTATGCATGCAGCGTCCCGCCCGCTGATTGCGCGAGGCCTGGTTGGCCGTGCCTCTCGCAGCGGTGCGCTGGCTTCAGCAGTGCGTTAAGCGCTCTGGCGCATGGTTGGCGGGCTGCGTCCGCGTGGCTGCCGTCTGGCTGCGGCGTGAGCTGGTCCGACCGCGCTGCGGAGCTGCCATGGCATTAACGAGCGCTCGACACACCGCCTGACTCTAGCGGCTGAGCTGTGGCGCTTAACCACGAACGATTCATCATCAAAAAACGGTAGCTTGAAGTTTTTTGATTGACATAAAAAATACCAACCTAATCAGCATACTCGACGAGCAGCACCTGCCCAGCATACTGCTGCTGCTGTAGCGCTGTGATCAGCAGCTCGCGGACGGTGGCGCGATCCAGGCCACCGCTGCCGGTGCCGAGCAGCGGGAGCGCCAGGCTGGCCACGGCGTGCTGCTTGGCACAGGCGATGATGTTGGCGCAAGCCACTGGCAGCATTGCAGCCTGCGCGCGGCCCCATGGGCTGATGGTCGCCACATGGATGATGCCGCGATAGCTCAGCCGCCCGGCACTTGTCCAGACCGCTTGACCTGACGTGAGCCGACCATAGCGGCGCAGCGCGCGGAACGGCGCAGGCCCGGCGCGGCGCTTGATCGCCCCGGAGACACCGTGCGGCCGCAGCAGCCAGCTAGGCAGGATATTCTGGTTCCAGGCGTTGACGATGGCTTCGACTGGCTGCTCCAGCAGGTCGCCGTGGACAATCTTTAGCTCCATGGTGTTGCTTTCCCGTCTATGTTTGCTCAGGCTGAAGGCGGTAGGCCAGCGTGTGCGCGTACTCGACGAAGCCCAGCCGCCGGGCGATGCGCAGCGATGTATGGTTGGTTGTGAGCGTGCGGTACTGAGCGATCAAGTCCCGCTGCAGGGCGGCCGCCGTGAGCAGCGCCACCGCCGCGCGGCCACCGCCAAGGCCGCGGTAGTCTGGGTGGCTGATGACACTGATGTGGGCGATGCTGTCGCCCCAGACGCTGTAGCCGCTGAGCGCGATCAGCGCCTCGCCGAGAAAGGCCCCGGCCAGTGGCTCGACGCCTAGCTCGCTGCCGCCGTGCTCCCATTCGAGCGGCGCGCAGTCGCTGCGCAGCAGGTCGATGAGCGGCGCATCCTTGTCGTGCAGCAGGCGCGCTGGCGGGTGGGCTGGCTGCGCTGGCGGCGTGGTGGTGTAGCCAATCCAGGCGGGGCCAATCCGCTGACCAAGCGGCAGACCGGCGGCGCTGAGCACGCTGGCGAGCAGCTTCAGCGGCGTCTGCGCCAGCACGGCTGTGTGTCCTTGCAGCGGCGCGAGCCACGCTGGCGGCGCAGAGATAATGCGCACCGGCGGCCGCTCGAACACCACAAGGCCCTGGTAGCTGCCCAGCGCGGCGTGGGGCAGCAGCGCGCAGGTCGGCTGCGCCCAGTCGGCGTGCTCCCAGCCGAAGAAGGCGCTCCAGTAGCGCTCGATCACCGCGCGAATATCGCGGCTGAGTTCAGTCATCAGCTCTCCTTGAGTCTCCAACATGCGTGTGCTCGCTCTCCTCATCAGTATGCAGGATAGTATAACCGGAACGCCTCTTGCTAGAGAGTGTAGCCAGCCGCCACACGCGTGTGGCCGCAGCTGAACTATGTGAAGGAGGTCTGTCGATGAGTGAGCCAGTGACAGTTAAGCGCCAGGTGACAATTGCTCAGCCTGCCGACAAGCTGTACGCCTTTTGGCGCAGCTTCGAGAATCTGCCGCGCTTTATGCACTATCTGGAGGCGGTGCGCACGCTGGACGAGCGCCGCTCGCACTGGATGGCCAAGGCTCCGCTGGGCCAGTCGGTCGAGTGGGACGCCGAGATCACCGCTGATACGCCCAATGAGCTGATCGCCTGGCGCGCGCTGCCCAAGGCGCAGGTGAACAACTGGGGCAGCGTGCGCTTCTATGCCGCGCCTGGCGACCGCGGCACGGTGGTGCAGGTTGAGCTGAGCTACGAGCCGCCAGCGGGCAAGGTCGGCGATCTGGTGGCCAAGCTGTTTGGCGCGGCCCCCGACCAGCAGGTGCGCGAGGACCTGCGCCGCTTCAAGGCGCTGATGGAGGCCGGTGAGATTCCAACGATTGAGAATCAGCCCCACGGCGAGCGCACGCTGCTGGATAAAGTCGCCGGCGCGCTTAAGCCCTCCAAGTAGCACCAGGGCACGGTGATAGCAATCTATTTTAGAGAAGGAGCATCATATGAAGGCTGTGTGTTGGCATGGCAAAGACGATGTGCGCGTTGAGCACGTCCCCGATCCGCAGATTCTCAACCCGCGCGATATCATCATCAAAGTGACCTCGACAGCGATCTGCGGCTCGGACCTGCACCTGTACGACGGCTACATTCCCACGATGGAGGCTGGCGACATCCTCGGCCACGAGTTTATGGGCGAGGTGGTGGAGCTAGGCAAGGCGGTGACCAACTTAAGCATCGGCGACCGTGTGGTGATCCCGTTTCCGATCGCCTGCGGCAACTGCTTTTTCTGTCAGTCCGAGCTGTGGTCGCTGTGCGATAACTCCAATCCGAACGCGCACATCGCCGAGGCGCTGTATGGCTACGCGCCCGCTGGCATCTTCGGCTACTCGCATATGCTTGGCGGCTACGCTGGCGGCCAGGCCGAGTACGTGCGCGTGCCCTACGCCGACGTTGGCGCGCTTAAAATCCCCTCCGACCTGCGCGATGAGCAGGTGCTGTTCCTGACCGACATTTTCCCGACAGGCTATATGGCGGCGGAGAACGGCAACATCAAGCCAGGCGATGTGGTGGCTGTGTGGGGCGCTGGGCCGGTGGGCCAGTTTGCCCTGGCCAGCGCGCGCCTGCTTGGTGCCGAGCGCGTGATCTCGATTGATCGCATCCCCGACCGGCTGGAGCTAGCGCGGCGGCACAGCCAGGCCGAGACGATCAACTTTGACGAGCAGGAGGTCATCGAGACGCTCAAGGAGCTGACCGGCGGCCGCGGTCCCGATGTGTGCATCGACGCTGTGGGCCTAGAGGCGCATGGCGCAAGTGTGGATGCGCTGATGGATCGCGTCAAGGCGGCGACCTTCTTGGAGACCGACCGCCCGCACGTGCTGCGCGAGGCCATCCAGGCCTGCCGCAAGGGTGGCACGGTGTCGGTGCCTGGCGTGTATGGCGGCATGCTCGATAAAGTGCCGTTTGGGGCCGCCTTTGGCAAAGGGCTGACCATGCGCATGGGCCAGACGCACGTGCACCGCTACTTGCAGCCGCTGCTGGAGCGCATCCAGCGCGGCGATATCGACCCCACCTTTGTGATCTCGCACCACTTCCCCCTCGCGGAGGCTCCGCGCGCCTATGAGCTGTTCAAGCACCGCGTCGATTGCACGAAGGTTGTCCTGAAGCCCTAGCCTTGCCTGCGCTCAGCGCCGCCTGCTGGCGTTGAGCGCAGGTTTTGTTGCTGATGTGATTGTAAACGCTTTCAATTATTTCGATGCTGTGGTATATTTAGAGCGCTCCCCATGCTGCATCGCAAGGGCGAAGAGATGTGCAAGGTTTAAGCCATCGTTGTTGAAAACTTGGAACCGGTCCCAAGTTGATCAAGCGTGTCGCCGATCACTCAGTGCAGGGGCGCAGTGGTGTCGAGCGGCTAGGCAAGGGCAGGGGAGCAGTGCGTCAGCGTTATAGGAATAGGGGCAAAACTATGTTTCAACTGCTCACACGGCGTGATTTTGTGCGTATGGCCGGGCTAACCGCAGGCGTTGCCGCCACAAGCCAGCTGCTGCTAGCGTGCATGGCGACGACGACGGATGTGCTATCGACCGCTGCGCCGACAGATGTGCAGCCGACCTCACCGCCAACCAAGGCGGCCGATCAACAGCGCGCGCTCCAGGTCGTTTTTCCCAAAGGCTTCCTGTGGGGCGTGGCCACCTCGGCGTATCAGATCGAGGGCGCGGCGAACGTCGACGGCCGCGGCGAGTCGGTCTGGGATCGCTTTAGCCACACGCCCGGCCGCGTGCTCAACGGCGATACGGGCGATGTGGCCGACGACCACTACCATCGCTTTGAGCAAGACTTCGACCTGATGCAGCAGCTCGGTGTGCAGACCTACCGCTTCTCGATCGCCTGGCCGCGCATCGTGCCCACCGGCGCTGGCGCGGTCAACCAGCAGGGCATCGACTTCTATAAGCGGCTGGTCGAGGCCATGCTCAAGCGCGACATCCAGCCGATGGCCACGCTGTTCCACTGGGACCTGCCGCAGGCGCTGCAGGACCTCGGCGGCTGGGAAAGCCGCGACACCGCGCAGCGTTTCGCCGAGTACGCCGATACGGTCTACCGTGCGCTTGGCGATCAGGTCAAGCTGTGGCTCACGCTCAACGAGCCAAAGACGGTCGTCGATGTTGGCTACATCCTGGGCATCCATGCGCCAGGGGTGCAGGATCGAACGCGCGCCTACACAGCGCTGCACCATATGCTGCTGGGCCACGGGCTGGCGGTGCAGGCATTCCGCGCCGCCAACATCAGCGATGGCAAGATTGGCGCGGCGATGAACGTCTCGCCGGTCTATCCGATCGACGACACGCCAGCGGCGCAGGCGGCGGCGGTGATTCAGGACGGCCTAGAAAATCGGCTCTACCTTGATCCCATGATCCATGGCTACTATCCGGCGGACATGCTGGAGCACATCGGCGACCTGGGCCTGAAGGCTGCAATTCAGCCCGGCGATCTCGCCACGATCAACCAGCCGCTGGATATTCTGGGGATCAACTACTACAATCCGATCTACGTGGCCCCTGGCCCGCAGATTGCGCAGGCCCCGCACGAGTACTCCGCCGCCAGCTGGCAGCCGATGTACGCCCAGGGCATGTACGATATGCTGACGCGCATCAAGCGCGACTACGGCGACCTGCCGCTCTACATCACCGAGAACGGCGCGCCCTTCGACGACGAGCTGAACGCCGACCACCAGGTCGACGACCAGCGCCGCGTCCGCTTCCTCTACGATCACTTTGCGGCCGCGCAGCGCGCCATCAGCGACGGCGTGAATCTCCAGGGCTACTATGTATGGTCATTCATGGATAACTTTGAGTGGGCCGAGGGCTACAATCAGCGCTGGGGCATTATCTATGTTGACTATGCGACGCTGGAGCGCGTGCCCAAGCAGAGTGCGCTGTGGTACAGCGAGGTGATCAAAAACAATGGCCTGGGCGACCCGCCCGCCAAGCGTTAGGATGCTGCTGCGCGCTGCGCCTGCACGGCTGTGTGTGGGCGCGGCGTGCGCTACGGCAGTGTGCTCCGCCACACCTCACCATTGATCAAGAAAAGTAGCTTGCCTAGCCCGGCGCTCTGTGCGTCGCGCACCTGCACCTGGCCGCTTCCAGTGTCGAACGACTGGAGGCGGCCATCGTTGCGCCAGCGCACCAGCGTGTCGTCGGGCTGGCGGGCGAGCAGGCCCGCTGACGGCCAGGCCAGCGGCTGTGCGTCGATGCCGGACTGCGTGATCAGGCCCGTCGCTGGGTCGTACAGGCGCAGGCCCGCCCCCAGATCATAGGCGAGCTGCCCAGTGTCGGACCACTGCACGCCAGCGACGGGGCCGCCAGGGCCGCTGTCGATGCGCTGGAGATCGCCGGTGGTCGGTGTGAAAATGGACAGCTGCAAGGTGCCTGACACAACATCTTCAGTGAGCAGGGCCACCCACTGCAAATTGCGATCAGCCTGCATCCCGCCAGGCAGCAGCTGCTGCTGCATCAGCTGTCCAACCACCCGCTCTTGCTGCCCGGTGAGCTCGACCAGCTGGAGCCGATCATCCGCCTGTGCGGCATAGATGATCTGAGTTTTGAGCCAGGCCAGGCCCGTGATCGCGCCGCGCTGCGATGTGAGCACGGTTGCCGTGAGCGCGGTGCTTGGCTCAAGCGCCGCCAGCAGCGTGGGGCTGAGCGCTGGCGTGTACAGCACAAGCGCCCCATCGTTGGACCAGGCCAGCGGCTGCCCGGCGATCAGTGTTGGCAGGCTTGGGCGCGGTCCAACGACATCGTAGACGCCGAAGGTGGCGTCGGCGTGCTCGCCGATGAGCCAGCGGCCTGAGGGCGCAGGTGGCCCAAAGTGCTCGATCGGGCCGTTGGCGCTGCGCTCGACCAGCCGCTCGGGGGCGACCGGTGTGGGCGGTACGGACGTTGCTACAGCTGTTGTGGCCGTAGCTGACGCGCGCGGCGCGGCGCTTGGCTGCGCAATCACGGTGGTTGGCGTTAGCTGCGGCGTGGGCACCAAAATCGGCGTAGCGGTCGGCTGCGTCGGCGCACAGGCGCAGAGCAGCAGAGCCAGAAGTACTAGCCCGTTGCAGCGTCGGCTCGTGATATAATTGAGCGCAACATTCACAAGGCGGAAAACCCAGAATGATGGCACGCGATGAACTCCTTCTAAAAAGCGCCCGACTCAACATTCGCCGCTGGCAGCGGCAAGATTATTATAGTATGGATCGTTGGCCACCTTTTGACGATCCGCTCAGTGTGGTTTGGAACCTGCCCGATCGTGTAACCGCAGGCCAGCGCAACTGGTCGCCGGATATCCGGCGCACGTTTGCCATCGAGACCCACGAGCAGCTGCTGATCGGTCGGCTGACGCTGCGCGATATCGATCATAAAAAAGCGTCGGCGCGGTTGGGCATCACCATCGGCTCGCCCTACGTGAGCCAGGGCTATGGCACCGAGGCGCTGGCATGTTTTCTCGACGCCTTCTTCGGCCCGATGCGCTTTCGCACCATGGTGCTTGATGTCGCGGCCCTCAACGAGCGCGCGGTGCGCTGCTATCGCACGCTGGGCTTTCAGGCCACTGGCTCGCACTGGCGTGATGCCGGCGCACGCTTTTTGAGCATCCTAAGCGCCGAGACGCGCACGAAGATCGAACCCTACCTGCGCCATGGTCGGCACACCGTCTGGGTTCAGTTCTACGACATGCAGCTACAGCACACCGAGTGGTCGGGCCGCCGCCAAGCGTTTACCACGCCCTGAGCAGCGCCGCTCCGACGGCTGGTGGGCTGCATAGATATTCGATTCCATCCAACGCCCGGCGTTCACTGCACCTTCTTCTTAGCATCATCGCCCCTGGGTGATTGATAAAGTGAGGCACGTTTTATGTCACTGATTGCAGGAAACCTAGCGGTAGTTCAAAAACTGCTCGATGGCGCGCACTTGAACTGGGGAGTTTTCGCTGGCGCGGCGGCGCACCTCTATGGCAATCGCCGCCCGATCAACGATATCGATATTTTAGTGCCGCAGGGTACGCTCAATCAGGTTGCAACGTTGCTGCAGCAGGGCCAGAAGGCCGTGCAGTTCGATGGCGGGCGCATTCTCTGGCGCGGAATCAAGCTGTTCGATGATCTGTCGGTGCGCCAGGGCGGCGTCACCTATCCGCTGCTGCTCGATGCGCCGATGATCGCCCATTGCCAGCGCAAGCCGCTGCTTGGCTCGCGCGTGCTGCTGGTATCGCCCGAGGACGTGGTGGCGCACAAGTTGCTCCTCAGCCGTGGTGAGGAGCAGGGCAAGTACGACGTTGTCGATGTGGAAAATGTCATCAAGCGCCAGCAGCTCGACACCGAGTATCTGCGCCAACGCCTGGAGCTGATGAACGCCCTGCAGCTGCTGCGCCCGCGCCTAGAGGAGCTGGGCGTCACGCTGCCCACGCCTGCCTAGCCATCCAAGCAGCCTGTGCCCTGCGTAGTGGTTGGTAGAGATTCATCTAGTACGAGCGAGCAGAGTTTACGCATGTCCAATTCGCAGACAATTCAACCGCGCCGCTGGTCGTGGACGCTTGGCAACCTGCTGATGTTCGCCGGCCTGTATCTGCTGCTCTACGTCGGCGGCGTCTATGCCGATGAGGCCTATCTGCGCGCCGCCTCGCGTGGCGATAGCACCCTGCCGCTGCCGGTGGCCGCCGTCGTGGAGACGGTGCCCGCCTCGGCTCCCGAGGCGTTTATCGCGCCCAACTTGAACGTCGCCAGCACCGCGCCCCTCGCTGGCCCCGGCACGACCACCAATCACTCCGCCGTCTCGCGGCTGGTGATTCCAAAGATCAATGTTGACAGCAAGGTTGTTGAGGTTGGCTGGTCGATGCAGGACGATGTGGCCGTGTGGCAGGTGGCGAAGTTTGCTGTCGGCCACCATCAGGGCAGCGCCAACCCCGGCGAGGGCGATAACATTGTGCTGGCCGGCCACGTCGGCGGCGCTGGCCCTGTGTTCGCCGATCTGATCAAGCTGGAGCCAGGCGACCAGGTGCTGCTCTACTCCGGCGGCCAAGAGTACCTCTACGTCGTGCGCGAGAACCTGCGCGTGCAGGAGGTCGGCGTGCCCGATGAGCAGCGCATCAAGAATGCCGAGTACATGCACCCCACTGGCAGCGAGGTGGTCACGCTGATCACCTGCTGGCCGCCTGCCGGCCCCAACGCCTTCGACCAGCGCGTCATCATCCGCGCCGAGCCGTTCCAGAGCGCCATCCAGGCCGAGGCCGCCAGCACCAGCTGGACGCTGCAGTAGCTTAAAGCCGCAGGCCCCCGCTCCACAGCCGGAGCGGGGGCCTGCACTGTTTTAGCCCAGCCCGACCACCAACGCAATCGCCATGCCGCCGCTGTGCGACAGGCTCAGCGACCACTCGCGGTAGCCTAGCGCCTGCGCCTGCGCCTGCGCCGCGCCGTGCAGCCACAGCTCCGGCCGCCCGCTGGCAGCCCGCCGCACCTCGATCTCGGTCCAGGCCACACCAGCAGAGGCCGCGCCGAGGCCGCGCAGGCCCACGCCCAGCGCCTTGGCCGCCGCCTCCTTGGCCGCCCAGCGCACCGCCAGCGACTCGGCGCGGCCGTGGCATTCGGCCAGCTCGCGCGCCGTCCAGACGCGCTGGGTGAAGCGCTGGCCCCAGCGGCCGATGGCATGCTCGATGCGCGCGATCTCGATCAGGTCCACGCCGGTCGTTAGCACCGCTACTCTCCCAGCAGACGCACGGTGGCGATCTCGGACTGATAGTCGTGGCCGTTGCCGTAGATCTCGATCGACTCAAGGCGGCGCATCTGCGGCACAAGCTGTTTCAGGTCGATGGACTGTGGAGTCCAGCGGCCCATCTCCAGCTTGATCGAGGTGATGTACGCTTTATCGGAGACCGTGCCGGTGCCCGGCGGGCCATCCTCGTCGCGCGCATAGAAGCACAGCGTGTGTGTGGCGTGGCTGTTGGTGCTATCGAGGAAGCGCAGCTCGACGCCCAGCGTGCACTCCTCGCCGATCATGCCAGCGCGGTTGATCTTTTGCTCGACAATGCGGCCAACGAAGGTCAGATCAAGCTGGTCGTAGGGCGTCACGTCGAGATCAATCGTCTGGGTGATCGCGGTTTTGAAGCTGGTCAGATGCTCCGGCGGCGGCGGGCCACGGCGGAACTGCGCGACATGCTCCAGCGGCTGGAGGCAGCTGCTCGGGTCGATGCCATCGCGGCGCTCCAGGCAGCCGCTGACGATGGAGAAGAAGCCGTCGGCGATTGCGCCGGGGCCATATGGCTCGCCAGAGACAAACCAGGTGTCCGACTGAATCGCGTTGCTGTCCAGCGACTGCACGGCGGTATTGTTGTACTGCTCCTGCGTAAACTGGCCAAACTGGCTGTCGCGGATAAACTGCCAGCTCGTTGGGCTGATGCTGCTTAGGAGATCGCCCTGGGTATGGATTTTCTCGCCCGCCTTGAGCGTGGCCTCGCTCTGCCCGTAGAGCAGCTGGAGTGCCCCGCTGGCGGTGACGAACTCGATCTGCGTCTCTTTGGGCGCTAGCTCGGCGCGCTCGCTGGCGGTGGTGGTCGGCGCAGCGTTTGCCAGCACGCGCACGCGATAGGTGCCGCCAAGCGTCAGCGCCGCCTGCGCCAGCGGCTGGCCAGGCACCTCGACCAGCAATGTGTACTCGACATCGCTGTAGAGCTGGATCGCCGGCGGCGCAAGGTGAATGGCCGCCAGCCCCTTGCTCACACGCAGCGTGATACGCTGGTTGCGCTTGTTGAAGCGCGTGGTCTGCACCTCATCGAGCGTGAGCTGTGTGCCAGGCCAGAGATCAATCGTGCTGCCATCGAAGAGGCGCACCGTGGCTGCGACGCCTGGCGCGACGCTCTCTGCGACCATCACGCTGTCGCCCTCATACAGAATCGTGCTTGGCGGCAGCGGCTGCTCTGGCTGCACCAGATCGCGGCGGTAGATATCGACGCCGCGCACAAAGGATACCAGCTCGGCCGGCTGCTCGGGCTGGCTGACCGCAAAGGTGCGAATGCGCAGCACCCAGTAGCACGAGAGCGCTGTCAGCAGGCAGAATCCCAGGAATGCGCCCAGGAGCACGCCCCAGGCTAGCTGGCTATAGTTGCGCTCTAGGCGCGGATCATGAGCGGTTGCCATTGGGTCCTTGCTGGCGTAGCGATGCCTCGCGCGCCGCCCGGCTGGCCTCGCGCACGGCGTGCGGGATGGTCTGGAAGCGGCTCAGGAAGTCATCCATAAATGATTGATAGCGGTCGGCCAAGATCGCCGCGCGGGCCTGCTCCATCAGGCGGATCAAAAAGCGCACGTTGTGGATGGTCGCCAGGCGTAGCCCCAGAATCTCGCCGGTGCGGAACAGATGGCGCAGATAGGCGCGGCTGAAGCGCTGGCAGGTGGTGCAGTCGCAGGTGGCATCGATCGGCTCGTCGGCGCGGGCGAACGCGGCGTTGGTGATGTTGATGCGCCCTGCGGGCACGAACAGCGAGCCGTTGCGGCCAAGGCGCGTTGGCAGCACACAGTCGAACATATCGACGCCGCGCGCCACGCCCTCGATCAGGTCCTCCGGCGACCCAACGCCCATCAGGTAGCGCGGGCGGTCGCTGGGCAGCAGCGGCGTGGTCACATCGAGCATGCCGTACATCTGCTCCTTTGGCTCGCCGACGCTGAGGCCGCCAATGGCGACGCCGGTGACCGGCTGGCCGCCGACAAAGCGGGCGCTCTCGCGGCGCAGGTCGGCCTCAACGCCGCCCTGCACAATCCCAAACAGTGCCTGGTCGTCGCGGCGCTTGGCGGCGATGCAGCGCTCGAGCCAGCGGTGGGTGCGCTCCATGGCCGCACGGGTATACGCAGCGGTCGAGGGCTGCGGCGCGCACTCATCAAAGGCCATGATGATGTCCGCGCCAAGCTGCTCTTGGATGGCGATGGCGCTCTCCGGCGTGAAGCGGTGGCGCGAGCCATCGAGGTGCGACTTGAACGTCACGCCGTCCTCGTCGATCTTGCTGTTGGGGCCAAGGCTGAACACCTGAAAGCCGCCGGAGTCGGTCAGGATCGGCTTATCCCACTGCATGAAGCGGTGTAGCCCGCCTAGCTCGGCCAGCAGCTCTGCGCCTGGCCGCAGGTACAGGTGATAGGTGTTGGCCAGAATGATCTGCGCGCCCATGGCGGCGACCTCCAGCGGGTCGAGTGTTTTGACCGTGGCCTGGGTGCCGACAGGCATGAACACAGGTGTTGTGATCGCGCCGTGCGGTGTGTTCAGCGTGCCGGCCCGCGCGCCATGGTTGGTATGCTCAAGGGTCCAGTTAAAGTTGCTCATAAGAAATTATTATACCGGAAACGTCGCGCTGCTGCTGCAATTTTCCCCTTGCGCGGCTGAGCTGTGGCTGAAGCGCTGCGCGTTTGGCATCAGGGCGTTGTAGCGCTCTACGATATATTGGCACAGGTTGTGATACATTAATGATCAAGCAGTGAAACATGGATCGTGGACGGGCAGCCGCCATCCCCCGCTAGCCTACTCGATAAACACCCTGGACAACGCAGACCTCTATCTGAGACCGCGCTGCTAGCTAAGATCCATGGACTCTGCCTTGTACCTGCAGCAACCTTCGCGTCTACACCACACGACCTGCGGCGCTGATCAACCTGTGGCGCGCCTCCAGCAGCTTGTGCCGCCTTCCACGGACAGGCACAGGTGACATGCAGGCTGCAAAATTTTCAGTTGCTCTTTGGAAAGGAGAGTGCCCTTATGACGCTGCGCCTGCTTCTAGTCGATGACCACGCTGTGGTGCGAACGGGGTTGCGAACCCTCATCGAATCCCAGCCGGATATCGTTGTGGTTGGTGAGGCGGGCACCGGCAGCGAGGCCATTGCCCTAGCTGACGAATGTCAGCCCGATGTGGTGATCATCGATATTGCGCTGCCTGATCTCAATGGCATGCAGATTGCCGCAACGATTGTCAGTCGCTACCCGCAGATCAAAGTGCTGGCGCTGAGCGCCTACGAGGACAGCGGCTATCTACACGAGCTGCTGCGCGTTGGCGCTGTTGGCTATGTGCTAAAGCGCTCGGCTGCCGAGACGTTGATCCAGGCGATTCGTACGGTCGTCACCGGCGGCTTGTACCTCGATGCCGCCCTCGCCGCCTATCTTCCTTCGCCTGCCGCCGAGGAGCCGCTGAGCGCCGTTGGCCAGGATGGGCTGAGCGATCGTGAGTACGAGGTGATTCAGTTGATTGCGCAGGGCTACACCAACAAAGAGGTCGCCGCCCAGCTCGATGTGAGCGTCAAGACGGTTGAGACCTACAAGACCCGCGCGATGGATAAGCTGTCCCTGCGCAGTCGCGTGGAGCTGGTGCGCTATGCCGCTCAGGTGGGCTGGTTCATGCTATCCTGACATGCTGCTTGGCATTGTCGGGCTTTTCCTGACTTAAGCTGCGCTTTTCCCTGCTACACACGCTCGCAGTAATTAATTACGATTAAGGTGCTGTGTATCAAGCCGTTTTGGCTTCCCGCTGGACAATGGCGTCCATTCGAGCCAGAGCGAACGCTGCGCTGCTGCGCATTGCCACTCGTGGAGCGGTCTGGCAACTGCCCCACTGTCCGCCTGTATGGCGGCGATAATGGGCAGCAGCGCGGTGCGGGGAAGGGAATCCCTATGCCATCACCATCTATCGTGATAGTTGATGATGATTACGCTGTTCGCGACTGTATGCGCGAGATTTTGCAGGAGGCGGGCTATGCGGCCTACGCTACACCGCAGGGTCTCCCAGCTCAGGAGTTGATCGACATTGTTAGCCCGCAGCTTGTGCTGCTCGACATTCGGCTCTCCACGCAGCATCCTGGCCAAGCGCTGCTGCACCAGCTGGAGCCGCAGGCCTGCGCCAAGACGCTCAAGGTTATGCTCTGCACCACTGACCTGATTGGCGCGCCAGATGCGAACCTTTGGAAGGACTACGAGGATTTTGAGATCATCCGCAAGCCCTTCATTTTAGAAACGCTGCTCGAACGCATCGCTGTGACACTCAATGCTCCGCAGCGCCATCCGTCAGCTCCCCATTGCCGCTGCGCTGGCTGAGCATACCCGCACCCGCTTCGCCCATTCCCGCCGCTCCGCGCTGCCCTTTTGCCGCCTACCGCAGCCGTCCAAGGCTGTGGTAGCACTTCCTCACATTGCCCCAAACGTCCCCCCATGACCTCCGGCGTAATCAGCGCAAGCGCGGCGCTGGTCATCAGGGGCGGGTGTGCACGCCGACGCCTGGCTACGCTACGATCAGTGTTGGCGTTGATCGTTGCTCAGCCGCTTTACGGTGTTGGGCTGAATGCCGTAGCCGCTGCACTCTCCAGACGCAGTATTGCCTACTCAATCGCATCAGCAGCACGGGCGCGGGCACTCAGTGCCCGCGCCCGTGCTGTGTCCGCTGGAGCAGCGTCGCCCCGATCCCGCCCTCGCCGGTATGCTCGTAGTCGGTGGTAGTAACAGTGCCGATGGTTGGCTTAGGTGGCTGGGCCAGCCGTCGGCGCGGGGCTGACGCTGGGCTTGCTTGGTGCTGGGCGGAGCAGTGGCGCTCCAGCAACAGCGCCGACTCCAACTCTGAACAACGGGCGCTTAACCACAGCGCTGATCATCAAAAAACTTTACAGCTGCGCCGTCTCAGAATGTTCAGGCTGGCGCTGATCAAATCTCAGCTTGGCATACGCCACAAGCGCGGCGCAGCCCGCTATACTCACGCCATATCAGATTGAATATTTCAGGAGAACTGTATGCGTTTTCATCGTTGGATCGTGATTGTGCTTAGCGTGCTGAGCATGGGTTGGCTGCTGCCGAGCGCCCGCCCGGCGGCGGCACTGGTATCCAATCGCCTCTGTTTTGATGCGGTGAGCGACTGCATCGAGGGCCGGTTTCGCGAGTACTGGCAGCAGAACGGCGGCCTGCCGGTCTTTGGCTACCCGATCTCGCCCGCCCGTGCTGAGGTTAACCCTGATACTGGTGCGACCTACCTGACGCAGTGGTTCGAGCGCAATCGCTTTGAGCTGCACCCCGAGAACAGCGCGCCCTACGATGTGCTGCTCGGCCGCCTGGGCGACGAGGCGCTGCGCCAGACCGGCATCAACTGGCGCTCTTTCCCGCAGGCCGACGGCGCGCAGAGCGGCTGCCTCTGGTTTGCCGAGACGCGCCACACCGTCTGTGATCAAGCCGCTGGGCTAGGCTTCAAGACCTACTGGGAGCAGCACGGGCTAGAGTTCGACGGCAAGGCGGGGCCATCCTACGCCGAGAGTCTGGCGCTGTTTGGGCTGCCGCTGAGCGAGCCGCACATTGAGACCAACGCCGAGGGCGACACGGTGCTGACGCAGTGGTTCGAGCGGGCGCGCTTCGAGTGGCACCCGCAGGAGGCCGACGCGTTCAAGGTGCTGCTGGGCCTGCTGGGCAAGCAAGTGTATGCGCCGTTTGCCCTGCTGCCCAACAGCCAGCTGAGCGGCCAGATTGTGGTGCAGCAGGCGTCGAGCCTCTACGCGCTGCGTGCCAACGGCTCCGGCATCACGGCGCTGTTTGGCTCCGACAACCCGAACCTACTGCTTAGCCCTGACGGCACCAAGCTTGTGCAGCGCACGGCCTGCGGCAGCAGCTACGGTCTGTGTCTGATCAACCTGAGCAGCGGCGTGCGCACGCTGATCACCGCCGACAACGCCACCGTGCCGAACGACTGGTCGCGCGACGGACGCTACATCGCCTACATCTCGGGGCAGGAGAACCACCGCGGCGTGTTTGTGTACGATGTGCAGCAGGGCAGCCTCACCCAGGTGGCCGACGGCGAGCCGAGCCGCATGCCCTCGAACGCCCAGTTTGCGCCAGATGCGGCGCAGCTGGTCTACCAGAGCAACTACAGCGACCAGGGCGTGTACATCGTCAACCGCGACGGCACAAACCGCCGTCAGATCGTCGACTACGGCATGACGCCGCAGTGGTCGCCGGACGGTACGCAGATCGCGCTGGTGCAGACCCACCACGGCAACGATGACGTGTACCTGTACAACCTCGCGACCAAGCAGCTGCGCCAAGCGACGACTGGCGCAGGCTCCGATCGCGCGCCGCGCTGGTCGCCGGACGGCCGATGGCTGGCCTACATCAGCCAGGCGGCGCAGAGCAGCATCCCTGGCGCGCAGCCGCCAACAGCGCTGGTGGTGGCCGACGCAGCCGACCAGAATCCGCAGACGGTGCTGTCGACCAGCGCTGAAAGCCTTGGCACAGCCTACTTCATGGGCGGCTACACCTGGTCGCCGGACAGCACGGCCTTGGCTGCCAACTTCAACTGTGCGCGCCTCTGCGGCCCCACCAAGCTGCTGGCAGGCAAGGTTGACCGCTCGTGGAGCGGCGTGGTGGCCCAAACCACCGGGCCAGGGATGGAGCTGTTTCTGATCGACTGGCTGCAATAGCCTTCCGGCCGCGCAGATCGCGCGCCGTGCCACAGTTCGTGGCGCGGCGTGCGTACTTTTTTAAGGCTGGGGCACCTGCAAGAAGCGGATGCGGCCACCTTGGCTGCCGTTGATCTCGTGAATGTAGATACCAGTGCTCGCGTGGCTCCAGGGGTTCTCACAGGTTCGGGCGGGTGCGCTGAACCTGGCCACAGGCGTGCCGCTGGTGGTGATGATGGCGATGCCTGAGTCGGTTGCGATGGTGTAGGCCGCGTTGGGCGCTTGATCGGCGGCCTTGGTCACACGCGCCATAGTTTGCTGGCGCAGCTGGCGGGATGCCGCAGCGAGCAGGGTTTTCCGCTCGGCTGGGCTGAGGTCGTCGATATCGGTGGCGCTGCCCTGCTGTAGGTCGGCGAGCCAGCCATCGGCGATGGGTAGGTCGGTGTCGATGGTGCTGACAGCCATCACCGTGAACAGCTGATCGTTGTTGAGCCAGACATGGCCCATAGCAGCAGAGCTGACAAAGCGTGGTGGTGCAGGAATGACTGGCAGCCACTGCTGTGCCTGCAGATCGTAGAACTGGGCGCGTGCACCCTCGACATAGATGCGCTGGCCGCTGGGAGCGACGCTGCACGATGTCGCGGTGGTGTCGATAACAATTGGCGCGGTGCTGGCGGCGGAGTCGCCACAGGCACCTAGGAGCAGCAGCAGACCGAGACAGAGTGTGCGCAAGGACAATGAAGGCATAGATGGCTCCTCGTAGCTCAAACACATGGATTATAGCCGCTGGATAGCCAGTTGAGGAGCGGGACTTAAGCAGGAGCGCGCTGCTTGTCGCCATGGATACAGGCTTGTAGACTAGCGGATCTGTGCGGCGTGAATCACCGAAGCCTGCTACAATAGCAGTACGCAAATCTAGTCAACCACAGTGCCAATGAACGATCACGCCAATAATGCAAAGACACCGCTGGGCGACCTGCTGCAGCAGATTGGCCAGCGTCTGGCGACTTCGGCCCAGTCGCCGCTGATTCAGATGGGCGAGCTGACGCTGCCCGACGCTGCGCCCCAGAGCACGCCGCTGGACCCTGAGCTAGCGGTGGCTTGGCGTGCGCTGCTTGGCGATATTGGGCTGGCCTGGCAGGCCGAGGCGCTGGCCACCGCCCGGCGTGGCGGCGGCATTGCGCTGATCGCCCCGCCACCACTTGGACCGGCGGCGCTGCTGCTGCTGGTGGCCGAGCAGGTGCGCGAGCTAAACGGCGTGCTGCTGGTGCTGGCTCCGCACCAGCAAGCGCTCGACGATCTGGCCGCCACAGTGCGCGCAATCGATGCCCTGCTTGGTGGCGCGCTGCCGCACCTAGTGGTTGCGGCCACAACCCGCCCGCCGCGCAAGCTGCCCAAGCTGGTGCTGATGACGCCAGAGACGCTGCACCAGCGCGTGCTGCGGCTGCACAATCGCGCCTGGGCGCGGCTCTGGTCCGAGCTACAGGGCGTTGTGCTGCCGGCGCTTGACATGGCTCCTGGCGCGCCGCTGGGGCATATTCGCTGGCTGCTGCGGCGGGTGGCGCGGCTGCGACCGCTGGCGCGGCCACCACAGCTCTTCCTCAGCGTCGCGCCGCTCGCCGAGGTCGAGAGCACGTTGGCGACGCTGGTCGATGCGCTGCCGCCGATAGTGGCCGTCAACACGAGCCGCGTGCCGCTGACATGGTCGCTCTGGCGTGGTGGTGCCGATCCAATCCAGATGGCGCTCGATGTGGCGCTGGCGCTGCGGGCAACCGGCCTGACGGTGCATGTTGGCGCGCGCGCGCCGCTGGAGCGAGCGGTGGTGGCGCAGCGCGCGGCACCGCACGGCGTGGCGCTGGCTCCGCAGGCGGGCACACCGGCCCACACGCTGGTGCTGGTTGGCGCGATCGCTGGCGCAACCTTGCCGCTGCTGGCGGCGAGCGGCTACCGCGCCGTGGTGGTGGTCACTGATCAATCGGTCGCTGCGCAGACAGCCTGTGCCCAGCCAGCGCTGGTGACGCCAAATCTGGCGCTGCCGCTGCCCGTGGCGCAGGCCAACACCTACGTCGATAGCGCCCACCTGCGCTGCGCTGCGGAGGAGTCGCCGCTGACCTGGGCCGAGATTCAGTCCTGGGAGGTCGAGTCGCTCGTCGAGCGCCTGGAGCGCAAAGGCTTGCTGGCGGCGCTGCCTGGATCGCAGGCCGAGTGGCAGCCAGTCGCCGCGCCCGGCGGCGAGCGCGACAGCTACAGCGCGCTGCATCCGGCCAGCGCCAGCGGCAGCGTGGTGGAGGTCGAGGATGAGCGCGAGCAGCGGCTGGCCGCTATCGACGCCGCCAGCGCCGAGCGCCGCTTCTATCCGGGCGCGGGCATGCTTGGTGGCTACGTCGAGCGCTGGGCCGACGATATGACTGTGGTGCTGCACCTCAATGCGCAGCGCCGCACCCGCGCCGTCCGCCGCACCGAGGTGACGGTCCGCGAGCAGCTGGCCGAGCGCTCGCTCGATGGCGGGCGCGCCGACTATATGCTCGGCGTTGGCCGCGTGGTGGTGCGCGAGGAGATCGTGGCGCGGCTGGCTATCCAGGGCGACGGCACGCTGCGGCGCATGCCCTTCGACCCGCCGCTGCGCGTGCAGTGGAGCGCGCCAGCGGTGTGGATCGCCGCGCCGCAAGCTCCGCCGGAGCTAGGCGAGACCCTGGCCGAGGTGCTGCCACTGCTGGTGCGCTGCTCGGAGGTTGATGTCGTGCCGTGTGTGTCCGATGGCGTGCTCTACATAGTCGAGGCCCAGCCAGGCGGCCGCGGGCTGGTCGATGAGCTGTACATGCAGTTCGAGGCCCTGCTGCATCTGGCCGAGCTGGCGGCGCAGGCCGTGCAGGACGATCCACTTTGGCGCGGTGTGGTGCAGGCCGAGCGCGCATGGGCCGATACAATTCTCATGCCGCTGGCCACGCCCAAGACCAGCGCTGCGCCGGTTCAGCGCCCGAGCGAGCGGCGCACGCGCTCATCCATGGTGCCCTCGGCCTCCGAAGTTGCCGAGCGGCGGCGCTTTGGCCGTGTGCGCCAGCGTCCGCAGCGCCGCCCAATCGAGCGCGAGCTGCCGCCGCCGCCGGTGGCCCCCGTCCCGCCTGCCGAAAAAGTCCAGGGTCGCCCGGCCCAGCCGATGCGCCTGGAGTCGCAGCCACCGGCGCTGCCGCCGCCGACGCCACCGCAGCGCCGTGTGCGCCGCGATGAGCCACCGCCTGCGCCGACCAAGCGCCCGGCGACGACGAGCCGCCGCCGCTCAAACCGCTCGGTGGCGCGCCCTGCCAGCGCCGAGCAGCCGCTGCGGCCAGTGCCTAAGCCGCAGTCGAGCGCAGCGCCCCGTCCTGTGCCGAAGCCCACAAACGCCGAGCGCCAGCGCGATAGCGCACCGGTCGAGTCGCCGTCGAGCGGACCAACTGTGCTGCCGCCGAAGCGCGAGCCGCCGCCATACGAGCGCCCGCCGTACCAAGAGCGCTCTCAGCGCCGCGCCGAAGCACCAGCCAGCGCTCCACCGGCTGAGCCGCATCCGGCCCAGGGCCGCCGCGATCTGCCACGTAGTCCTGCGTCGCCTGATCAGCAGCGGCTCGATCTGCCGCATAGCCAGCGACCAGCGCCCGCAGAGCCGCAGCGCGCTGCGCCAGCGCGCCCAGCCGACCAGCAGCAGCGTAGCGCGGCGGCATCTAGCCCACCAGACAACCGCGACGCTGCCTGGCGCAGCGCGCCCACGGAGCCAAGCAGTACCGAGCCGCAGCGCCGTGGCAAGTCAAATCAAGCGAGCAAGAAGCGCTCAAAACGCGGTGGCCCAGCGCCTGGCCCAGCAAGTGCTGATACCCGTGGTCCGGCCGAGCGCTCCACGCCTCAGCAGGCCCGCCGCGACACCGGCGAGCCAGCGCGCCGCAGCGACAGCACCGCCCGTCGCGACGCCGCCGAGCCGCCGCCGAGCCGCCGCGACACCGGCGAGCCAGCGCGCCGCAGCGACAGCACCGCCCGCCGCGACACAGGCGAACCACCGCCGTGGGAGCGCCGCGACACCGGCGAGCCAGCGCGCCGCAGCGACAGCACCGCCCGCCGCGATGCAGGCGCGCCGCCGCGGCGTGCACCGGTGGATGAACCAGCTGAGCCGACCTTTGAGGCATCGAGTGATCCAGCAGCGCTGCTGGAGAAAGCGCGTCGTTTGCGCGAACAGCGCGAGGCCGAGCTGCGCCGCACACAGCCGCGCCGAGCGCAAGCGCCCCGTCCTCTCCCAGAGCCGGAGGCCGAGGTTGAGAGCCGCTTTCACCCTGGCGACAGAGTCTTCTGTGTGCCATATGGCGAGGGCGTGGTGAAGAAGACACGGGTGCGCGATGGACGAGAATTATTGTTGGTGGCCTTCCCTGAGCTAGGCGACCTGCGCGTTGACCCTGCGGTCAATGCGGTGCGCCTGATCAGCGCCGCCGACATCCCTGAGGACGATGAATGAACGAAGCGCAATATATGGAACAGTGGGCGCGCGAGACAGGCGCTTGGGCCTTACAGCAGTTTAACGATGCGCACGCTGCGCCGCCGCGCCGCAAGGCCGATCACTCGTGGGTGACCGATGTTGACGAGACGGTTGAGCGTGAGCTACGCCGCATGATCCGCACGGCCTATCCTGACGATGCGATCATGGGCGAGGAGGGCGGCGGGGCCGTGCGCTCCGATCAGCGTGTGTGGGTGCTTGATCCAATCGATGGCACCGGCTCGTTTGTCAAGCGGCTGCCGGTCTGGTGTGTCTCGATTGGCCTGGTGGTCGATGGCTACCCGCGCGCCGGCTGTGTGTTTCTGCCAGTCACTGATGAGTGCTACCTTGTCGGGCTAGACGGTCCCGCCACCCTCAACGGCCAAGTCATCAGCGCCGAGATCGACGAGCCGTTCGATAGCCAAGCCTGGATGGCGGTGCCCTCGAACGCCCACCGCCGCTATGCGATCAAGTTTCCTGGCAAGACACGCTCGCTTGGCAGCACCGCCGCCAACATCTGCTATGTGGCGCGCGGCGGCGCAACCGGCGCGGTGCTCGGGCGCTCCAATCTGTGGGATATCGCAGGCGCGGTGCCGGTGCTAGAGCGGGCCGGCGGGCGCTTTGGCACCGTGAGCGGCGATCAGCTTGACTGGCCGCTGATGGGCCGTGGCGAGCAGTCGCGACATCCGCTCTTCGCTGCGCACGCTGCGATCTACGACAAGCTGCTGGGGATGATCAGCGAGCGCTGAAGGTGGCTGCGCTGGCTCACGGGCTGAGCCGCACAGCGAGCGTGCACTTCTGCATCTGCGACTCACGAACGACGGCCGCATCTGAATGTCGGCGGCCAGCGTAAGACAATGAACGCGCGCCTGGGCCAGGACGGCTCAGGCGCGCGTTGTAGCGTTAGGTGCTGTGTCAGCCGTCGCGCTTAGCGTCGGCTGCGCTGCTTGGCGACGCGCTCGTTGCCGTGCTTAAAGTTGCCGGTGATTTTGGCTAGCAGCAGCTGCTCCTCAAGGTCGTCGGCGTTGTCGAGGCGCGCTTGGAGCGCTTGGGCCTTCGCGCCCTTGAGAATCAGCACAGTGCGGCCGTTCCAGTCGATGAGGATTTTGCCGTCCTTGGTGCTGCGGTAGCTAAACAGATCGAGATTGGTGCTCACAAGGCTTCCTCCACACGAGATTGTGGCTTTAGCGTAGCCGAGAGCGGCGCTCCGTGCGTCCGTCGCTGCGCCGATTGGCCTGCGACTCTGGACGGATTAGGCGTTGACTGCGCCGCCAAGCTCGCGTAGCACCCACTGGTGCAGCGCTGGACGGTAGGTAAGGTGCACATAGCCGGTGTCGGCGAAGGCCACGAAGCAGCCATGCTGGTTGATTGGCGGCGTGATGCCAAAGATGCTGTGCATGGCGGCGTTAAGAATGCCGCCGTGGGCCACCACCAGATAGCGGCCTGGCCCGCGGCGCACCACCCGCTCCAGCGCCTGTGCTGCGCGCACATACAGCTCCCAGTCGCTCTCGCCGCTCTCGGTGTAGGGCGTGTAGGTGTTGCGCAGCGCTGGCTTGGGATACAGGCGCTTGGCCTCGGCAAAAGGCATACCGGTGATTGCGCCACAGTGGCGCTCCTGCCAGTCCGCGTCGGTGGTCAGCGGTGCTGCCAGGGCGGCGGCGACGATCTGGGCCGTCTCGGCGGCGCGGCGCAGCGGGCTGGCGATCACTTGGTCGAAGCGCAGCCCTTTGGCCTGCCAGTCGGCGGCGCGCGCCTGCACTTGCGCACGGCCACGCTCGGTCAGTGGCGCGTCGTAGCGCCCCTCGTGCACGCCCTCGTCATCGGCCAGCGAGCGGCCGTGGCGCAGCAGCGTAATAGCAAGAACGTCGCTCATACATTCCCTCATGTGGTATACAGTTGATCAGCGCTGCATTGTAGCGCACTTCGTGCGGCGGTGCTGCAGCATCCAGCTGTGCCAGCTGGCCGCCTTTATTCAGCTGGGATCGGCGCATGGTGCGGGCACGCTGTGCAGTGTGGCCCGTTGTGTCGCCGCACAGCCGCTGGCAGCTGTGCGCAGTGCTTTTTTGAAAAGAATCGTTGTTGGTGTGTTGCTGCGGCTCAGCCGACAGGGCCAGGCCGTGCATGCACGCTCGCTGCTGCTGTGGCGGCGCGGGTACCCGTTAAGGGTTGTCGCGGTCGGACCAGCTTACGCCATCACAGTGGGCAGCGGCAACGGGCTTTTCGGTCTGTTTTGCGCCTCGGCTATGCGTTGTGGCAGGCTGTGGTGCGCCTTGGCGGGCGGCGGCTGTGCGCCCCATGGCGTGTGGACATTCGCCACCCGCAGTCCACTCAAGGTCTAAACCTTGGGTGGACTGCGCCCCACCGGTGAACGGCTGGACTACTACCAGCGCCGACCCTGACGGCTGAGCTGGAACGGTTTCCAGTAAAGCCCTGCATCAGCATTGCAAATGACCGTTTTTTGATGCATGCTGCGCAGGTGGTGAGCCGGAACGGCTTCCAGTAAAGCCCTGCATCAGCATTGCAAATGGCCGTTTTTTTGATGCATGCTGCGTGTGCGGTGGGCCACAGCGGCTCAGCCGACAGGGCCAGGCCGTGCATGCACGCTCGCTGCTGCTGTGGCGGCGCGGGTACCCGTCAAGGGTCATCGCGGTCGGACCAGCTTACGCCGACGCCGTATGGCTAGGTGGCGTGCGCTGCGTGGCGCGAACAGCGCGGATGTCGTGCGTTGGCGGCTTAGGGCTAGCGGCAAGCCATCGTGCGACAGCCACACTGTAAAGCATTACGCTGCGCTGGGGGCAGCGTGTGGCGAGTGCCGACGCAGGGAGCTGGAGCGGGAGCCAACGCAGGGGCTGGCTCCCGCTGGGCACAAGCGGCTACTGGAGGGCGGCGAGGCGCTCGCGGAGTGTGGCGGCGGCGGTCTCTTGGGCTATGAGCGCGTCGCGCTCCTTCTGGACCACGTTCTCGGGGGCCTTGCTCACGAACTGCTCGTTGCTGAGCTTGCCCTGGCGACGCTGGATGTCGGCCTCGACGCGCTCTAGCTCCTTCTGCAGGCGCTCGCGCTCGGCGGCTAGATCGACCATGCCTGCCAGCGGCAGCACCACCTCGACCGGGGCGATGACCAGCGTGGTGGCCTGCGTGGGCCGCTCGGGCAGCTCGGCGGCGATCAGCAGGTCGTCGCTGCCAACGCGAGCCAGGCGGCTGATGATCGCGGCGTTCTCGCTGAGGTTGGCCGCGCTATCGCCAGCGGCGATCTGGGCGCTGATCCAGCGGGCGGCATCGACACCGGCCTCGTTGCGCGCATTGCGGATGCCGCGGATGATATTTTGAATGAGCGTCCACTCACGCTCGGCGCGCTCATCGCTGGCGGCCGCGTCGGCCTGCGGATAGGGCATGAGCATGAGCGCCGGCGCGGGCTTCTGCTCGCCCTGGAGCTGCTGCCAGGCGATCTCGGTGACGTAGGGCATGAACGGGTGCAGCAGGCGCAGCGTGCCCTCAAGCACGGTGTACAGCGTCTCGCGGGTGAGAAGCTGGCGCTGCTCATCGGCGCTGTCGAGCTGAACCTTGGCGGCCTCGATGTACCAGTCGGCGAAGTCGTCCCAGAAGAACATCTGGATCTGGCGACCAGCTTCGCCGAGATTGTAGCCCTCCATCAAGCGCCCAACATCGCTGATGAGCTGCTGATAGCGCGACATAATCCAGCGGTCGGCAGTGGTGTAGTTGAAGTCGCGCAGGCAGGTGCCGGTGACACAGCTGGCGCTGGTGCGTGGCAGATCGCCGAGCTTGCTAATGACAAAGCGCGTGGCGTTCCAGAGCTTGTTGGCGAAGGCGCGCGCCGCCTCAAGCCGCGTCGGCTGGAGCGAGAAGTCCAGGCCGGGCGTGGACGAGGTGGCGAAGGTGAAGCGCACCGCGTCGGTGCCGTACTGGTCGATCAGGTCGAGCGGGTCGACCTGATTGCCCAGCGACTTGGACATCTTGCGGCCGTGCTCGTCGCGGACGAGGCCGTGCAGGTAGACCGTATGAAACGGCTCCTTGCCGGTCAGATAGATGCCGAGCATCATCATGCGCGCGACCCAGAAAAACAAAATGTCGTAGCCGGTCTCGAGCACACTGGTGGGATAGAAGCGCGTATAGTCCTCGGTCGCGTCGGGCCAGCCAAGGATGCTGAAGGGCCACAGGCCGGAGGAGAACCAGGTGTCGAGGACGTCCTCGTCCTGCTTCAGCTCGGTTGGCTGGCCGTAGTGCTTGGCGGCGGACTGCGCGGCCTCTTCGGCGCTCAGCTCCACGAACATGGTGCCGTCGGGGCCGTACCACACCGGGATGCGATGGCCCCACCAGAGCTGGCGGCTGATGCACCAGTCGCGGATGTTCTCCATCCAGTGGAAGTAGACCTTCTCGAAGCGCTCGGGCACAATCTTAGTGCGGCCCTCGCGGACGGCGGCGATGGCTGGCTCGGCCAGCTCGGTGGCCTTGACGAACCACTGAGTGCTGATCAGCGGCTCGACGATGGTGTCGCAGCGCTCGCAGCGCCCGATCTTCATCAGGTGCGGCTTCGTATCAACGAGATTGCCGGCTGCGGTCAGGTCGGCGACGAGCTGCTTGCGGGCGGCGAAGCGATCCATGCCGGCGTACTGGCCGCCCTCGGCGCTGATGGTGGCGGTAGGCGTGAGCACGCTGATGATCGGCAGATTATGGCGCTGGCCGACCTCGTAGTCGTTCGGGTCGTGGCCTGGCGTGATCTTGAGCGCGCCGGTGCCGAACTCGCGCTCGACGTACTCATCGGCGATGATCGGAATGCGGCGGCCGAGGGCGGGCAGCAGCGCTGTCTGGCCGACGAGATCGCGATAGCGCTCGTCGTCGGGGTGGACGGCGATGGCCGTGTCGGCGAGCAGCGTCTCTGGCCGCGTGGTGGCGATGGTGATGAAGCGATCATCTGCGCCGATGCGCCAGTCGGCATCGTGCTCATCGCGGGCGATCTTATAGCGGATGTGCCACAGGCTGCCCTGCTCTGGCTCGTCGCGATAGACGACCTCAAGGTCGGAGATGGCCGACATACAGCGCGGGCACCAGTTGACCAAGTACGTGCCGCGGTAGATCAGGCCCGCGTCATAGAGACGCTTGAAGGCTGTGAGCACCGCGCGCGACAGGCCCGCGTCGAGCGTAAAGCGCTCGCGGCTCCAGTCGGTGGAGGAGCCGAGGCGGCGCAGCTGGTTGGTGATGGTGGCGTGCGAGCGATCCTTCCACTCCCAGACCATATCGACGAAGTCATCGCGGCCGAGATCGTGGCGTGTCTTGTTCTCGCGGGCGAGCTGCTTCTCGACGACGTTCTGGGTGGCGATGCCGGCGTGATCGGTGCCAGGAACCCAGAGGGTTGGATCGCCGAGCATGCGGTGCCAGCGCACGAGAATGTCCTCGATGGTGTTGGTGAGGCCGTGGCCGGTGTGCAGCACGCCGGTGACGTTGGGCGGCGGGATGGCGATGACGAACGGGTCGCGGTCGCCGTCGGTGTTGGGCTGGAAAAAGCCGCTCTGCTCCCACCAGGCGTACAGATGTTTCTCGATGGCCTGGGCATCGTAGGGCTGGCTGAGGTCGGCGGCGGCGAGCGCTGCCTTGAGCTGTTCCTGCGGTGATAACATACAAACCTCCACGCTGAGAAAAAAAGACCAAAAAAAACCCCTCGTCCGGCCAAGGACGAGAAGCTGAACTCCCGTGGTACCACCTTGATTGCGCGGCCCTGCCTGGGCCGACGCCACTCAACTTGCGCGCTAACGGGCGCTCCCGGCTGGCCTTAAGCTGCCACCTGGGCAGGTCGGGCGAGCGACTCACAGGCCACGTTCGGCGCATCCATAGCGAGGCGGGCTTCCAGCCGCTGGCCCGCGTTCTCTGGCGCTGGTGTGCGCGTACTCTTCCTGTTCAACGTCGTATGAGCTGTTTGTGTATTGTAGTGCTGGCGTGCAGCGCTGTCAATTGGACATAAGACCTAGATCTGCGCGCAGACAGCGCAGACGAGCTGCTGGCGCACGAGCGCGAGCGGGGCGCGGCGGCCGCACATCGCGCAGCGAGCGGGCTGCAGCGCCGGGGCGAACAGCAGGCAGTGCTCCAGCAGGTGTGGCTGGCTGGCGGTGCCGATCGGCGTCACCTCAGCCAGCAGCGTGGCCACGCTGACCGTCTCGGCGGCGAGCGAGAGGGCGTAGCGATACTCCTGCTCCTCGAGCAGGCGCTTGCGCTCCTCCTCCAGCGTGGTGGCGGTGTTGTCCTCGGCGCGGGCACCGAGGGCCAGGCCGGAGTCCTCGCTGAGCGCGTCGTAGAAGGCGTTGATGCGCGCCTTCTCCACGGCGAGCAGCTGAGCCAGCTCGGCCTCGTGGATCACGCGCTTTGGGTACAGCTCCAGCTCCAGCCAGCGGCGCGCCTGCATCAGCGCCACGCTGACGTGCTCATCGCTGAGGTTGGTTGGCGGGAGCGGCGCGAGCAGCTCGCGCAGGGGGGAGATATCGGTGATTGCGGGCCAGACGTGGCCGGTGACAAAGTCGACACAGCAGGCGAGCATGGCCTCCTCGATCACCTCGCGCTCGAAGCGCACGCGGTAGACGATGCGCATGAGCAGGCGCTGCTCGGGCTGGCCGACGGTGAGATCGACGCCGCTGATCAGCTTGTGCTCGGCGGCCTGGGCCAGCAGATGCTCGGCGTCGGCGGTCCACTGGAGCTGGGCGCGGTGCGTGGGCCGCCCGCGGGTGCGCAGCTGCTCGGCGAGCAGCATGGTGAGCGACGAGTTGGGCGAGAGCAGCTGGAGCTGCGGGTCGAGGGCGGCGAGCTGCTTGTCGGTGGTGACCTGGATGGTCTCGCTGCCAAAGACGCGGCCGAGCGTGTTGGGAATGCTCAGCTGCCAGGTGTTGACGCCGGTTGAGACGCAGTCGATATGTAGATCGGCGGCGGCGCGCCGTAAAAATTCTTCCATTGATGGTCCTCCGTGCCGGAAATTGTACCACGCTTGTTCTGGTATACTGGTGGCCTCAGATGTGGACGCTGCGGCCAGCCAGCACGTGTGAAGATAAAAATGGAATTTTGGGGTGCTCCCCAAGCCCCCAGGGCTGCGCCCGGCCGCAGCGCGAGATCAATTTGTTAGGGCGCTGTGCCAGTGCGCGGCAGTTGTGGATGAATTTGTGGGGCGCGATCCCCAAGCCCCCAGGGCTGCGCCCGGCCGCAGCGCGTGATCAATTCGTTGGGGCGCTGTGCGAGCGCTTGGCAGTCACGGACGAGTTTTGGGGTGGTCCCCCAGCCCCCAGGGCTGCGCCCGGCCGCAGCGCGTGATCAATTCGTTGGGGCGCTGTGCGAGCGCTTGGCAGTCACGGACGAGTTTTTGGGTGGTCCCCCAGCCCCCAGGGCTGCGCCCGGCTAGACAGCGACAATGGAATGTTGGCACGGCCCAAACCTCCAGGGCTGCGCTCATTTAGATAACACGAACCGATGACCCACATTGATCTTAAGGAGAACAGCATGCTCTGGTTTGGACGCTTGGCGGCGCTTGTGGCGCTTGTGCTCACGCTGACGCTGCCATATGCCTCGAATGATGCTTCCGCGACCGTAACAGCGGCCGCCGTTGACCCGCAGCTGACGCAGCTGCTGCGCCAGCAGGCGCGCGTGCCAGCCTTTATTGTGCTGCGCAACCAGGCCGACACGAGCTTTGCACGCCATCTGCCCTCGAAGCAGGCCAAAGGTGCGGCGGTGGTGGCGGCGCTGCGGGCGCAGGCGCAGCGCGACCAGCCGGCGCTGCTCAAGTGGCTGGATCAGCGCGGCATCACCGGCCGGGGCTTTATCTCGGTCAACGCCATCAGCGCCGAGATCGACGCGGCGACGCTGAGCGAGCTGCTCAAGCGCCCAGAGGTGGCCGAGGTGGCCAGCGACATGCCGCAGCAGCGCCTGGATCAGCCGCAGGCCAGCCGCGCGCCACTGGCCCTGAGCGGGGTAGAGGCGGGCGTTAGCGCCGTGAACGCGCCAGATGTCTGGGCCTTGGGCTACCGCGGCCAGGGCATCGTCGTGGCCGGCGAGGACACCGGCGTGCGCTGGACCCACAGCGCGCTCAAGGAGCACTATCGCGGCTGGAATGGCGCTAGCGCCGATCACAACTACAACTGGCACGACGGTGTGGCCAACCCCGGCGCTGGCAATCCATGCGGCTCCACGCGGCTGACCGCGCCGTGCGATGATAACACCCACGGCTCGCACACCGTCGGCACGATGGTTGGCGACGACGGCGGCTCCAACCAGATCGGCGTGGCCCCTGAGGCCAAGTGGATCGCCTGCCGCAACATGGACGCTGGCAACGGCACCATCGCAACCTACGTCGACTGCATCGACTGGATGCTCGCGCCCTACCCGATCAGCGGCACCGTGCAGGACGGCGACCCGAGCAAGGCCCCCGATGTGATCAACAACTCCTGGGGCTGCCCGCCCTCCGAGGGCTGCTCTGGCTCGACGCTCGACGACATTCAGCCGTCGATTATCAACGTCACCAACGCGGGCATTATGTTTGTGTCCTCGGCAGGCAACAATGGCTCCTCGTGTGAGACGGTGCTCGATCCGCCAGCGATCTATCCAGAGTCGTTCTCGGTGGCCGCCTACAGCCCGACCACCGGCTCAATTGCCAGCTTCAGCAGCCGTGGCCCGATCACCTACAACGGCCAGACGCGGCTGGGGCCGAATATCGCCGCGCCTGGCGTGAGCACGCGCTCGGTCTCCAATGGCGGCGACAGCTCCTACACGTCGCTTAGCGGCACCTCGATGGCCGCGCCGCACGTGGCCGGCGTGGTGGCGCTGGTGTGGTCGGCGCGCCCCGAGCTGCGCGGCCAGGTTGGGCTGACGCGGCGCATCCTGCAGGAGACGGCCACGCCTACCCAGCAGCCGAGCCAGACCTGCGGCGGCGTGCCGGGCACCGAGGTGCCCAACAACACCTGGGGCTATGGCAAGGTCAACGCGCTGGCCGCGATCTCGACCTCGCTGAATGGCACGATCACCGTTGATAGCGCCGCCCCGGTCACGGCGACGCTGAGCGTAACCGACGGCGACGTGGTGCTCGATGTCAACGTCGCTGCGACTGGTGCCTACTCGACCACGCTGCCGAGCGGCACCTACACGGTCACCGCCAGTGTGGCTGGCTTCGCCCCGCAGAGCGCTGTCGTAACAATCGGCGGCCGGGTGGTGACGCAGGACTTCGCCTTTGGCGGGACAACCCAGGGCGTGCTCACCGGCATGGTCACGCTCGATGGCAGCGCCGCGCCGACGGCCACGATTCAGATTGAGCCGGGCAGCTTTACGCCGGTTGTTGATAGCTCAGGCGTCTACTCGATCACCCTCGACGAGGGAGCCTACACCGTGACCGCCAGCCTCGCTGGCTTTGCCCCGCAGAGCGCGACTGTGTTTGTCTCGGGCAACGTGACCAACACGCAGGACTTCGCCTTTGTGACGCAGGCGGGCCAGGGTACGCTGAATGGAACGGTGCTGCTCAACGGCGCGCCTGCGCTTACGGCCACGGTGATGATCACGCCAGGCGGGCTGACCCTGCCGGTCGATAGCTCAGGCGTCTACTCGGCCACGCTGGCTACGGGCACCTACACGGTGACGGCGCACATCGACGGCTATGCTGATCGCAGCGTCGTTGTCGCGCTCAGCGAGGGGGCCATCGAGACGCGCGACTTCGTGTTCTTCGATGTGCGCAATACGCTCTATCTGCCGCTGGTGCTGCGCTAGCCGTAGCTCGGCGCACGGAGCACGGCGCGAGTCGTGGTAGCATACACGCGGCCTTTGCAGGTCGCGTGTATGGTTTTTAGAGGTGGAATGGATGCTGCGCATCAAACAACGGCCCTGGCTGGCAGGGATGGCGGTAGGATTCGGCGTGCTGCTGGTGTATCTGGCGACGCTCACCGGCGTGCACACCTTCGATGCGTACTCCTACGCCGCCGCCGTGCAGACCAAGCCGCTCCTCGAAACGTTTCATCCGCACCATATTTTGTATGGCCCGCTTGGCTCGGCGGCGCTGCACGTGGCGCGCTGGCTGGGCTACGCTGGTCCGGCGCTGCTGCCGCTGCAAATTGTCAACGCTGTGGCCGGGGCGCTCGGCGTGCTGCTGTGGCTGCTGGGCCTGCGGCGGCTGAGCGGCCGCTGGACGCTGGCGCTGCTTGGCGCAGGGCTGCTCGGCACGGCGTTCGCCTGGTGGCGCTACGCCGTCGAGGTCGAGGTCTACACCCTGGCGACGCTGTTTCTGATCGCCGCGCTGCTGGTGCTCTTGCGGCTGCTGGAGCGGCCGACGTGGCGCGCTGGCTGGGCCTGGCTGGGCCTGCTCCACGCTGGCGCGATGCTGTTTCATCAGACCAATGTGCTCTGGGCGGCGGTGGTGCTGGCGGGCTGGTGGCTGGCGGCCTGGCCTGCCGCCACCTCGTGGCGTGAGCGCTGGCGCGGCCTGGGCCTGTATGCCCTGATGGCCGCCGCACTGGTCGGCGGCATCTATGCGCTGGTGATGTTCGGCTGGAGCGGCTTCCGCTCCTGGGCCGCCGTGCGCGGCTGGCTGTTCGAGTACGCTGCGACCGGCTTCTGGGGCGGCCCGCTCTCGGCCAAGACCGTGACGGATATGCTGCACGGCTGGAGCGAAACATGGTCGCCAGGCATCGGCGCAGGTGTGATCATCCTCAGCCTGCTGCTGCTGCTGTGGCGCGCGCAGGCGCTGTGGCGGCGCTGGCAGGCCCCTACGCTGCTGGCCTTGCTCTGGCTGCTGGTCTACGGTGTGTTTTTCACCTGGTGGGAGGCCGACAACATTGAGTTTTGGATCGCCAGCCTGCCGCCGTTGACGCTGCTGCTGGTGCTGAGCCTGGCCACGCTGCCCCGCCCGCAGCGCCGCTGGGCCGAGTGGGCCACGGCCGCGCTCGTGCTCACGCTGCTGCTGCGCAATGGCTGGCTGATCAAGACGAGCGGCGATCCGGCCACCGATGCGGATCGCCGCGTGGTCACAGCGCTAGCCGCCGCCGGCGCGCCCGACGATCTCTACATCGTGCCCAACGGCCTGCAGGAGCTGTACCTGCGCTTTGAGTTTGCGCATCCCAACGTGCTGCCGCTGAGCCTCGACACCGGCAACTGGGCGCGGGCCTGCCCCACGTTTCAGGCCGCGATCAGCGATGCCATCGGCGCTGGCTATCACGTGTGGATCAACGCAGCGGTGCTTGATCCGCCAGCTGAGCTGCTGGAGCGCTATCACCTTGATCAGGCGGCGGTGCGCGACTGCTGGCGGCCCTTCGATCCGCACGTTAGCCGCACGCTCGGCGAGGCCCAGTACGCCCTGCTGTCGCCGCTGCCCGCGCAGCAGCCCGCCTGGCACTGGCGCGACTGGACGCTCGGCTGGCTGCCCAACTTCATCGACGCGACGCGCTGGGATGGCGGCTGGAGCTTTATCCCCGGCGCTGATCCGCATTTCGTCAGCCCGCCGCTGCGCCTCGACGCTGGCGACTGGCGCACGCTGGAGGTGACGCTGACTACCAGCCTCGCCGATCAGCACGCGCAGTTCTACTGGATTCCCCCCGGCGGCGGCGCAACCGAGGCGCAGTCGATCAGCTGGCCGCTCATCGGCGATGGCCAGCCGCACCTGTACCGGCTCGATCTGGCGGCCCTGCCGAGCTGGCGCGGCCCGATTGCCAAGCTGCGCCTTGATCCGGTCACCGCTGGCGCTGGCCAAGCCCGCACAACGCTCAGCGATCTTGTGCTGCTGCCGTAGCCGTCTGCAGCAGATGCAGCACCGCCTGCTCGTCGGCGTCGAGGGCGTGGGCATCATCACTTACCACGGCCGCAGCGCTGTCGAGTAGCGCATGCATCGCGCCATCCATAAACGTATCGATCACCGCCGGGTGGACATAGCAGCTGCGGCAGACGCTCGGCGTGTTGCCCAGGCGCTCGGCGACAACCTTAATCGCGGCGACGACGGTGCGCTGGGCGGCGGTCTTGGTCGCACACGGCGCACAGGCGCGCAGCTCTAGCGCGGTCAGCATCGTTCCGGCCCAGGTGCGAAAGTCCTTGGCCGTCCAGTCCTGGCCGGTGATCTCGTGCAGGTAGGCGTTGACATCGTTGGACTTGACATCTTGGCGCACGCCGTCGTCGTCGAGGTACTGAAACAGCTCGTAGCCTGGCAGGTCGCGGCACTGCTTGACAATGCGCGCCAGGCGGCGATCCGTCAGCTCGATCTTGTGGCGGATGCTGTGCTTGCCGCGAAACTTGAAGATGATATGGCTGCCCTGGACATCGACGTGGCGGTCGCGCATGGTGGTCAGGCCGTAGGTTTTGTTGGCGCGGGCGTACTCGTCGTTGCCAACGCGAATGAGCGTGTCCTCCAGCAGGCGCACCACCGTCGCCAGCACTTTGCTGCGCGGCAGCCCCCGCTGGCGCAAGTCGGCGGCCACACGGGCGCGAATCGTCGGCAGCGCGTGGCCAAAGTCGAGCATGCGGGCGAACTTGGCCGCATCGCGGGCGGCGCGCCAGCGCTCGTGGTAGCGATACTGCTTGCGCCCGCGCGCATCGTAGCCGGTGGCCTGCAAGTGCCCCGCCGGGTCGGGACAGATCCAGACGTTGCTCCAGGCGGGCGGGATGGCCAGCGCCTTGAGGCGCGCCAGCGTCTGCTCGTCGCGAATCGTCGCGCCCGCTTCGTCGTGGTAGCTGAAGCCCTTGCCGCGACGGCGGCGACTCCAGCCTGGCTGATCATCGCTGACATAGGCGAGCTTGGCCGCCTTGGCTGCGGCGACCGGATCGCCATAGATCTCTGGCTGCCGTCGTCGACGCGTCCGACGTGTTGGCATAGTGGCTCCTTCCTGCTGTGCTGTGCAGCGTGCAGAGCAATCTAGATGCCAAGCGAGTGGCATATATTCTGCTGATTCGTGCGCTGAGCGTAGCTTTTGGAGCGTATCACACAAGGAGGAATCTATGCCCTATGCCAAGATCAGCGATCTGCCCGACCGCGTGCGCGACAATCTGCCCAAGCACGCCCAGGAGATCTATCAGGCGGCGTTCAACAGCGCCTGGGACGAGTACAACCACGACGAGTCGCGCGCCCACCGCGTGGCCTGGTCGGCGGTGGAGCAGAAGTATGCCAAAGGCGACGATGGCAAGTGGCATCGCACCGAGACCTAGGCTATCGTATCGCCCATGCGCCGCGTGGCCGCCTGAGCTATCAAGCGGCCACGCGGCGCAGTGCATGTCTGTTTCCACGCGATCAGATGTAGATGGCTAGCCGTGCGCACGTGTGCGGCTGGTGCTGGTTTTGTGCTCGGCCGCTCAGCGGACAGCGGTGCTGGCGTTGGTGGCGCAGCGCGCGCTGATGGCCATGCGCGGCTTTTTGTGCTGGCGCACGCGCTGCGTGCGGAGTGGCCGACTAGCGCGCCTTGTCGAACCAGCGCTGCTCAAAGCGATCCATCACGTGCAGCACAAACAGCACCAGCAGAGTCATCCCCAAGGCCAGCGCATAGCGCTCCACAGCGATCGCGATGCCGATGGATGCGACGGCGAGCATTGAGGCCGCCGTAGTCAGGCCGCGCATGCGCTCGGCGTCTGGGTCGCGGAAGACGGTGCCAGCGCCAAGGAAGGCGATGCCGCTGATGATCGCCTCGATGATGCGGATCGGGTCGTTGCGCAAGATGTCGAAGGCGACGCGCTTGTCCACATAGTCGATGAGCAAGAGACCAACCCGCACAATCATAGTGGCCGAAAAACAGATCAGCATATGCGTGCGCAGGCCGGCCCACTTGCCGCTGTGCTCACGCTCCCAGCCGATCAGGCCGCCAAAGAGCAGGGCGAGCGCGGCCTGAATCAAAATGTACAAATCCTCAAGATGCAGCAGATCGACCATGCAGCAGCTCCTTGCTAAACCAAAACAAGAGAGACACACCTGTGCCTCCCTTGCTGGTTGATCGATAACGGTCGTTTGTGGCTCTAGGAGCCGCGCTCGGCCTCGTCGAGCCGGGCGGGGTTGTCGATGCCCAGCAGGCGATTCCAGAGCACATAGTCGGTCTCGTTCTTGGGCACGTAGAGGTGATCCTTGTCGGCGGTCTCACCGCCCATCGCCTTGAACTCAGCGCACTTCTCGGCCAGCAGATCCATGTACACCGCCCCCTGCTGCAGGCGCGTGCCTGGCTTGAGCACCGGGATGCGGCGCAGCTCGTCGTCGCTGAGGCGCTGCATGCGCTGGTGCACATCTTTGTGCTGCAAGGCCGTGTCCATGTTGGCGTCGGTGGGCTGATGAAACTGGTCAGGGTTAAGATCACGCTTGAATGACTGCTCGTCTGATGGGCGCATCCGGTTCGGATCGGACATAGCAACCTCCTCTGATGCTTGGGCTGGATTGCGCTGCGCTGCGCGCTGTGGCGGCTTGGCGGCGCTACCACCTTGGCGGTACTACGGCTAGCCTGGGCAAGATGCAGGCCATGGCGCTGGCCTCGTTTTTGCTTCATAAAGCTTAATGGTGATCCAGTGCACGCGCTGCACGCTGGCGCGCTGGCTCGACACCAGCCGGGCCGCATCAGCGCCCGCTGCGCCTAATCTGCTGCGCTGTGCTGGTCATACCGTATTTACAAGCAGAATAGAACTGGAGGGTTCAATGGCAAACGAGCTACAAGGCAAGCGCATCGCAATTCTGGCCACCGATGGCTTCGAGCAGAGCGAGCTGCTGAAGCCGCGCGACGCCCTGCGCCAGGCTGGCGCGGATATCGACATTGTGTCGCTGAAGGCGGGGCGGATTCGCGGCTGGGACAAGACCGACTGGGGCCAGGAGATTGATGTTGACATCACCGTCGATCAGGCGCAGGCCAGCAACTACGACGGCCTGATGCTGCCTGGCGGCGTGATGAACCCCGATCACCTGCGCCGCGATGAGCACGTGCAGGCGTTTGTGCGCGATTTCTTCAGCGCTGGCAAGCCGGTTGCGGCGATCTGCCACGGCCCCTGGACGTTGATCGACGCTGGCGTGGCCAAAGGCCGCACAATGACGTCGTACCACACGATCCAAACTGACCTGAAGAACGCTGGCGTGAACTGGGTCGATCAAGAGGTTGTGGTCGATAATGGCCTGGTGACTAGCCGCAATCCCAACGACATTCCAGCCTTCAACCGCAAGATGATCGAAGAGTTTGGCGAGGGCCGCCACGAGCGCCAGCGCGGCGCGTAGGCTAGTCCGCTCTAGCAGCAGCCCCGCTCAGCGCTATGCGAGCGGGGCTGCGCTGCTTTAGTCGGCCAGCGGCGAGTGATCAAGGTTGGCCAGCAGCTCGGCCACATCAGCGTAGACCGCGATCGCACCCTCAAGGTCGCTGCTCTGCCAGCCGCCGGAGCGCACGCCGATGAAGGCCACGCCTGCACGGTGGGCGGCCTGCACATCGTAGGGCGTGTCGCCGATCATCAGCACCTGCTCTGGCGGCAGTTTGAGCTGGTCGAGCGCGGCTTGCACAATGTCTGGATCGGGCTTGGACTCGTCGGCGTCGTCGGACGACGTGCGGCGCTGCAGGATAGCGGCGGCGTGGGCCTTCTTGAGCAGCGGCACCAGCTCGTCTTGCTTGGCCGAGCTGGCCACGGCGAGCTTGAGGCCACGCTGCTGGAGCGCTGTCAGCAGCTCGTGCACCTTGGGCAGGCCGTCGATGTGCGGCAGATAGCGCTCCTCAAAGATCGCGGCGCGGCGCTGACGAATCTGCTGGCCCTCGGGGCTGTCGCTGGCGAGCTTGGTGACTTCCGGCAGCAGCTTGTCGCCGCCCATGCCGATCAGCGGCAGAATCTGCGCAACCGGCACGCTATGGCCAAACTCGGCCAGCGCATCGTGCCAGGCGTGTGCGTGGGCCGCGTTGCTGTCAACGAGCGTACCATCAACATCAAATATGACTCCGTGTATTGGCATCGGTGTACTCCTCCGTTTATTGAAAAGGCTTGCTGTTGCTCAAGCACAGGATATGCCAGAGGCGCGCTGCTGGTACATAAATTGCCTACCTTATTGGCTAGAACATGCTCGTTTGGAGGGGCATCTATGCAGTTGAACAATAAGGTGGCGCTGATCACTGGCGCTGGCTCGGGCATTGGCAAGGCCACCGCGCTGGCCTTCGCCGCCGCTGGCGCGCAGGTCGCCGCCCTGGGCCATACGTCCAAGGAGATCGACACCGTCGTGGCGCAGATTCGCGCGCAGGGCGGCGATGCGCTCCCGCTCTATGCCGATATCACCGAGCCGGAGCAGATGCACGCCGCTGTGGCGCAGATCATCGAGCGCTGGGGCAAGCTCGATGTGGTGTTCGCCAACGCCGGCATCAACGGTGTCTGGGCACCAATCGAGGAGCTGACGCCCGCCGAGTGGCGGCGCACCATCGACACCAATCTCACCGGCACATTTCTGACGCTCAAGTACAGCGTGCCGTATCTTAAGCAGCAGGGCGGTGCGATTATCATCACGGCCTCGGTCAACGGCACGCGCATCTTCAGCAACACTGGCGCGACCGCCTACTCGGCGACGAAGGCCGCGCAGGTGGCCATGGCCAAGATGCTCGCGATCGAGCTGGCCCGCGCCAACGTGCGCGTCAACGTGATCTGCCCTGGCTGGATCGATACCGAGATCGACGACAACACCCAGCAGCGCGACCGCGGGCGCATCGGCATCCGTGTCGAGTACCCCGAAGGCTCGCAGCCGCTCACCGGCGATCAGCCAGGCCGACCAGAGCAGGTCGCCCAGCTGGTCCAGTTCCTGGCCTCCGACGCAGCCTCCCACATCACCGGCAGCGAGGTCTGGATCGATGGCGCTGAGTCGCTGCTGCAAGGCTGATGATGCTTCAGAAAGGAGTTACAGCGATGACATCCGCACATACAAATGTAAACTTTTGGGAGCGCCTGGCCTCGGTCACTGGCGGCAGCGCGCTGGTGGCCTATGGCCTGACGCGCCGCTCGCTGCCTGGCAGCCTCGTGGCGGTGGCCCTGGGCGCGCCGCTGCTTCAGCGCGGCTGGACCGGCCACTGCAACGTCTATCAGGCGCTCGATATCTCCACCGCCGCGGGCGAGCAGGCCAGCGCCGACAGCGCCGCCGCGCCGAAGACGCTCACGCGCACAGCGATCCACGTCAGCAAAGACATCACGATTGAGCGCCCGCTGCTAGAGGTGTTCCGCTTCTGGAGCAACTTCGAGAACCTGCCGCGCTTCATGCAGCACCTCGAGTCGGTCACGCTGCACCAGGATGGCTGCTCGCACTGGGTCGCCAAGGCTCCGCTGGGCATGCACGTCGAGTGGGACGCCGACATCGTGGACTTCGAGGCCAACAAGCTGATTAGCTGGCGCTCGCGGCCTGGCTCGGTTGTGCCCAACGAGGGCTGTGTGCGCTTCAATGCCAACTCGGATGGCTCGACCGCCGTACACGTGTCGCTCGACTACCATCCGCCCGCCGGAGCAATCGGCGCAACCATCGCCCGCGTGTTTGGCGCGGCTCCCGAGGTGCAGGTCGAGGACGATCTCAAGCACTTCAAGGAGATCATGGAGTCGTCGGAGATTGGCGCGGGCACGCAGTCGCTGGAGGCGGGCGGCAAGCTCAACGATGTGCCCGCCCCGGGCTCGAAGCAGTACGAGGAGCCGCAGGTCGAGGGCTATCGCGAGCGCCTGAAGGCCGAGGCCCGCGAGCACAAGGCCGAAGAGCTGAGCCAGACCGACGAGGCCGTCGATCAGACCTTCCCCGCCAGCGATCCGCCCGCCTGGTAGATTCGCTACGGCCCGCTGCGCTGCTTCGAGGCTGAAGCAGCGCAGCGGCAGAGATCGCCCCACACGTATCCACACTGCCGCAGTCAACACAGCATAGCGGGCGCGGGCGCAGCCCGCCAGGGCCTGGGGCATCCCCAGCTAGCCATCCAGCAATGTACACGAGCGGGCGTGGGCGCAGCCCGCCGGGGCCTGGGGCGTCCCCAGCTAGCCATCCATCTATTCAGTAGCCAATGTGCCCGCGTGCACGAGCGGGCGTGGGCGCAGCCCGCCGGGGCCTGGGGCGTCCCCAGCCAGCCATCAATGTGCACGAGCGAACGAGCGGGCGCGGGCGCAGCCCGCCAGGGCCTGGGGCATCGCCAGCCATCCATCAATTGTGCACGAGCGGGCGTGGGCGCAGCCCGCCGGGGCCTGGGGCGTCCCCAGCCAGCCATCAATGCCAACAGTTGAATCTACGGCTTCAGAGCAGCCGTAGGAGATAGGAGAATCCATGAAACCACTGCGATTTGCCCTTGGAATGGGCGTGCTCGGCTACCGTATGCTGCGGCACCGCTCGACCTACAGCTTTAATCAGCGTGTGGCGCTGATCACTGGCGGCTCCCGTGGGCTAGGACTAGTGATTGCGCGCAAGCTGGTGCAGCAGGGCGCTGCGCTGACGATTCTGGCCCGCGATGAGGCCGAGGTCGAGCGGGCCGCCGAGGAGCTGCGTCAGATGGGCGGCACCGTCCAGGCGCTTGTCTGCGATGTGCGCAACCGTGACGAGGTCGCGGCGGCCGTCGAGCGCACGATCCAGCGCTATGGCAAGCTCGACATCCTCATCCACTGCGCGGGCGTTATTCAGTCCGCCCCGCTGGCCAACCTGGAGATCGCCGACTTTGAAAAGGCCATGGCGACGCACTTCTGGGGCGCGGTGTACAGCACGTTTGCCGCAGCGCCGCATATGCGCGCTCAGGGCGGCGGGCGCATCGTCAACATCGCGTCGATTGGCGGCAAGGTCGCGGTGCCGCACCTGGTGGCCTACTGCGCTAGCAAGTTCGCGCTGGTTGGCTTCTCCGACGGTGTGCGCGCCGAGCTGGCCCGCGACAACATCAAGGTCACGACGGTCTGCCCCGGCCTGATGCGCACCGGCTCGCACTACAACGCGCTGTTCAAGGGCCAGAACCACAAGGAGTTCACGTGGTTCTCGGTGCTCGATGCCTCGCCGCTGATGTCTGTCAGCGCCGAGTATGCCGCCGAGCAGATTATCGAGGCTTGCCGCCGTGGAGATGCCGAGCTGGTGATTAGCGTGCAGGCCAAGCTGCTGGCGCGCCTCACGCCGCTCATGCCTGAGATCACCGCCCAGGCCCTGCGCCTGATGAACCGGCTCCTGCCCGATCCGGCCACCGATCCCGCTGGCGATGAGGTCCACGTCGGCTGGGAGAGCCAGTCAACGCTCGCGCCATCGCTGCTGACGTGGCTGGCGGATCGTGCGGCGGTGCGCAACAACGAGCTGAAGGGCCATCAGCCGCCGGTCTAGCGCCTCGCGGCACGGCCTTTGCACTAGTAGCTGATAGCGATTTAAGTGAGTCGTTCGGGGCTTGGCGCAGCCGCGCCGTGGGCCGGAACGAGTCCAAGGAGCACCAATGAGCGATAACGATAAACGTATGCCGCCGCATCCCAGCCAGGCCGAGGGCACCCGCGAGGTCGACTCCGATGTCCCCGGCGGCCAGATTGCGCCGCAGCCAGAGCCGGGCAAGGATGTTTCGCGCCAGCGCCCCAGCCAGGCCGAGGGCAGCGAGCGCATCGTTGAGCAGTCACTGCACGATCAGAATAATAGTCAGCGCTAATAAGGAGTATATCTATGGCCAATCAAACCATTCAGACGATCATTGTCAAAGCGCCGCTTAGCAAGGTCTACGGCATCTGGGCCAACTTTGAGAACTTTTCCAGCTTTATGAACAACATCGAGTCGGTCACCAAGACCGGCCCCGATCTAAGCCACTGGGTGATGAGCGGCCCGCTGGGCTTCAAGGTCGAGTGGGACGCCGAGACCACGATGATGGAGGAGAACAAGCGCATCGCCTGGAACAGCCGCGACCGTAGCGCGCTGACCACCAGCGGCCAGGTGACGTTCAAGGAGTTGCCCAACGACAGCACTGAGATCACAGTCACGCTCTCCTATGATCCGCCCGCTGGCACCGCTGGCGAGATCGTAGCCGCGCTGTTCGCCCAGCCCGAGAAGCGCCTCAGCGAAGATCTGCATAACTTCAAAGTCTTCGCCGAGACCAAGCGCCAGGAGGTTGGCCGCTAGCAGCCTCGTTGGCCTACCAAGCAGCGCCCGTCACGCAGATGTGTGGCGGGCGCTGTGCTGTGTAGCTTGTTTTGCAGATGGCCTGTCCACCAGCAGGCCACGCTCTGCCCTGCTCTGTCACAGGCAGCAGCTATGCGCACGCATCCATAGGGCGCTGCTTGCATGCCAGCGCCATCAGACATCACAGGCGCTGCGCTTGCTGGTGTGGAGCGCACGGGCGTATGGGCTGCGCTTGCTGGTGTGGAGCGCATGTGGTCGATTGGGCGAGCTGGGGTAGGTGCTGCGCTTGCTGGTGTGGAGCGTCTGGGCTTGTGGGCTGCGCTTGATAATGCAAGCGCCCGCCATCCATGCGCGGCGGGCGCTTGTGCTACGTGCAGTCTGCTGTGGTGGTGCGCTCGCTATGCCTGCTGGTCGGCGCTGTCGGCCACGTGGCGCTCGCGCTCCTGGGGCTGGCGGCTGCGAATTTCGATCTGCCCGGCGCGGATGCGCACAGCGTAGCTTGGCTCGTCGGCGGTGGCGGGGCCGCGCACCACGCTGCCATCATCGAGTTGGAAGCGCGAGCCATGCCACGGGCACTGCACGCAGCCGTCCTGCAGCGTGCCGTTGGCCAGCGACGCGCCCATGTGCGTGCAGACGTCGCCGATGGCCTTGATCTGCTCGCCGTGGCGCACCAGCAGCACCGCGCGGCCATCGACCTCAACGCTGGTCGGCTCGCCGTCGGCCAGTTCATCGGCGGCCATGACGGCGGTGAACTCCGCGACTGGCTCGGTCCATGCCTGGCGGTTCACGGCGATGCCGAAGCGGTAGGCGAGGTCGCCGCCCAGCGCTGCGCCGCCGATCATCACCAGGTAGCCTAGCGCCGAGAGCAGCTGGGCCGATGCTGGCGCGCTGTGGTTGGTGCTGCGTCTGCGCTGTACCAGTGATGCGCCCATGAGCAGCGCGGCGGTGGTGTTGAGTAGCGAGTGGGCCATGCCGACGCGCTTGTCGCGCTCTTGGGCGACGTACTGCCAGTCGGCCAGCCCGCTGATCGCGGCTAGCGGCACGGCGGCCTCACCGACCAGCAGTGTCAGCTCGGCGGCAGGCGTGAAGCGGTCGCTGCCCGAGAGCAGCCCGGCGATGTCGAGCACCTCGGTGGCCGTCCACATGCCGATGGGAAAGTCGGTCATCACGGCGTGCAGCGAGTGGCCTAGCACTGTGCCGTTGAGAATGTCGCTGGCGGCGGCGCTGGCCTGCGGGCTAGCGTGTCGCCAGCGCGCCAGCGCCTTGTGCACGCCGTCGGTCACGCGCTTGAACCATGGCTGCGTGGCGAGCCAGCCATCCAGCCGCTCCGTTACATCGATCTGCATCGTTCCCTCCTTTTATTCGTCACACTGCGCATCTGCGTCAGCATCTGCAAGTTTCCTGCCATACGCACGCGGTGCAGCGTCAGCAGGTCAGCCAGCGTCAAAATCATCAGGGGCAGGATGCGGCACCGCGTGGGCTGAGCGGGCGTGCGTGCATGGCCAGGGCTACGCTGGGGCAGGCGTAGGAGCGGAGCCGAGCGCGATCGGCACAAGCACACGAGCCAGCGGCAAAATCATCAGCGGCAGGATGCGGCACCGCGTGGGCTGAGCGGGCGTGCGTGCATGGCCAGGGCCACGCTGGAGCGGGCGTAGGAGCGGAGCCGAGCGCCCATCAGTCCGCACACCAGCCAGCGTCAACATCATCAGGGACAGGATGCGGCACCGCGTGGGCTGAGCGCACAGGCGTGCATGGCCAGGGCCACGCTGGGGCAGGCGTAGGAGCGGAGTCGAGCGCTTATCAGCACGCACGCCAGCCAGCGTCAACATCATCAGGGGTGGGATGCGCCACCGCGTGGGCTGAGCGGGCGAGTGTGCATGGCCAGGGCCACGCTGGATCAGGCGTAGGTGGGCGGACGAGTACACGATTAGCTGTCGCTGACATACTCATAGGCGCGCTGTAGCTGCCAGGCGCGCTCTTGGGCCTCGGCGGCAGCGTAGCGCGCGCGCACTTCACTGGTAACGTCGTTGGCCTTTGCCCAGATACGGTCGGCTTCCTCTACGCCAACAGCAGCGGTAACAACAGCCTCAATCGCGACCGCGATCACCGCCTCCACCGCTGCTAGCGCGTCGCTGGTGCCGCAGCCTGCCGCTGCAATCGCCGCTGGCGATGCGGCTTCATCGAGCGGGATGGCGTTGATACACGCCGCATCGCTCACCGCCCAGGCGCATGCTTCGACGGCGTCGCTGGCGTGCTCTAGCTCTGCGCTGCTGGCCGCGCCTCTGGCATAGCGGCGGGCGACCGCGATGGCCGTGCGTGGGCGGTCATCGTCAGGCCAGAAGCGCTCAAAAAATGGTAGGACGTGCGTGGCGCAGTCGCAGGCAAACAGGCGCTGCTGGGCTGGGCTGAGGCGTTGTACGAGCGATGCTAATTCAGGTGGCAGCTTGGCCATGGGCTTGCTCCTTGCGTGGTATGCGGTCAGGCGTTGGTGCGCCGTGCAAGGGACTGGCCGCAGTTTCGTGGTTTGCGAGCGGCTAGGCCAGCGTTATGCACGATGTTGCCCAACAGGTGTGGGGCGGTGCGCGCTCACTAGGTGCAGCGGTGGTCTGCTGCGCGGCTATACTGTACCATGACGGTGTGTGCCTGGGCTTGCTCGGTGTGATGCTGTAGGCGCAGTGTGTAGGAGCAATCGCTGATGAAACAACTTCCACCTGGTGTCGATATTCCGGCGACGCGCAGTGATCCTGACGCAGGCTTTATGCTGCATGGACGCTGGTTCGACGATCCGTACACGTGGCTTGAGCAGCTTGACAGCCCCGAAGCTGCGGCCTGGATTGCGGCCCAGGAGGCTGCCACGCACACGCTGCTCCAGGCTGTGCCAGGCCGCAACTGGCTGCGCGCTGCGGTGACGCGCTCGGCGCGCTATGCGCGGCTGTCGCCGCCGATTGTCGCAGGCCCGCACGGTCGCGAGTTCTTCTGGCAGGCGGGTGTTGACGAGGACCGGCCCAAGCTGATGCTGCGCCCGCACGCAGGTGCGCCAGCAGTGCCGCTGCTTGATCCGAACAGCTGGGCTAGCGATGTGGCGCTGGTGTTCGCCGTGCCATCGCCAGACGGCGCGCTGGTTGCGTTTGGCGCGTCTGTGGGCAGCACCCACGCTGCGCGCATCCGCGTGCTTGCTGTTGACTCAGGCGCGCTGCTGCCGGATCAGCCGTGCGGCACGCACCACGCCGCGCTCGCCTGGCACCCGGATAGCCGCGGCTTTTTCTATGCGGCCTGTCCCGATCCAGGCACGGTGCCTGCTGGCGACGAGGCGCACTGGAACGCAATCTATGAGCATCGGCTGGGAGCGGCTGCGCCAGCGCGGCGCGTGTTCGGCGATGACCATGTGAAGGAGTATTGGTGCTCGGTGCAGGTAAGCGAGTGCGGTCGCTTTGCGATCTTGTATAAGTGGGACTTCGTCCACGCTAATAGCGTCTATCTGCTGCGCCTGGCCGACGATACGCTGGTGCCAGTGGCTCCCACACTGCGCGCGATCAATCAGGTGCAGGTGCTCGATGATACACTGCTGATCCACACCGATCTTGATGCGCCGCGTGGTCGCCTGTGCGTGGCCACGCTGGATGCGCCGACGGCGTGGCGCACGCTCATTCCAGAGGCCGCAGACACGCTCCAGACGGTCGCTGGCGTTTCTGGGCGTCTCTACGCGGTCTACTCCCACGCTGCGACGCACCGGGTGCGCATCTACGCCGCCGATGGCGTGTATCTCCGCGATATGCAGCTACCAGCGCTTGGCTCGGTGAACCGCAACGATGGTGAGGGCGTCGTCAGCGGTGTCAGCGGCGCATGGCGCGGCACGGACGTGTGGGTCAACTTTCAGTCGTTTGTTCAGCCGCCCTCGACCTATCGCTACAACTACGCCGCCGACCGCCTCGCGCCATTCTACGTGCCTGACGTCGGCCTCGATCCAGCCGAGTACCTGACCAAGCAGGTTTGGTATGAGTCGCGCGATGGCACGCCGATCTCGATGTTTATTGTTCACCACAAGGATCTGGAGCTGAATGGGCGGCAGCCAGTGCGCCTGAGCGGCTACGGTGGTTTTAATATCGCTGTGGAGCCGCGCTTTGTGGCGCTGCACGCGGCATGGCTCAAGCTGGGCGGTGTGCTGGCTTTCGCCAATGTGCGCGGCGGCGGCGAGTATGGCCGCGACTGGCATGCTGCGGCCTGCAAGACGCAGCGCCAAAACGCCTTCGACGACTATAGCGCTGCTGCGCGCTGGTTGGTGACGGCTGGCTACACGACGCCTGGCAGGCTGGCCTCGCGCGGCAACAGCAACGGCGGCCTGCTTGTCGCTGTCACCGCCATGCAGGCGCCAGATGCCTTTGGGGCGGTGTTCTGCCGCGCGCCAACCCTCGACATGCTGCGCTTTCCGCAGTTCAGCCACATGAGCGCGGCCATCAGCGAGTACGGCGATCCAAGCGATCCGGTCGAGGGTGCTTACCTGGCGCGCTACTCGCCCTACCACACTGTGCGCGCCGACCGCGACTACCCGGCGATGCTGTTTGTTGCGGCGCTGAACGACCAGCTCGCGCCGCCCTACGATCCGCTCAAAATGGTCGCGCGCCTCCAGTCTGAGTGCCAGCAGGGCGGCCCGTATCTGCTGCTGCCGCTCCGTGACGCGGGCCACGCTGGCGCGGCTACGCTGACGCTGCTGATCGAGCAGGATGTCGACGAGCTGAGCTTCTACTGCTGGGCGCTTGCTGTCGCCCCGCCTGTCTAGCTGTGGCCGCTCAACCGCTGGCGATCATGCTGTGCTGTGGCTGAGCCTGTCAAGCGTGACGCAGCACGGCGGCTGCGCAAGCGCCCTGTGGCGCTACGCCTCGTCGAGCGGCTTGCGGTAGAAGTAGTGCTGCTTGACCTCGCGGAAGCCGGTGCGCTCGTAGAGCGTGCGCGCTCCGGCGGCGTTCTCGGCGTCGGTGTAGAGCCGTGCCTGGGCCATGTTGCGGGCGGCGAGTTGGTTGAGGCTGTTCTGCAGCAGCGCCTCGGCGATGCCGCGCCGCTGCCAGTCTGGGTGCACACACACCTCGTCGATCATGCCTGCGCCGCGGCGAATCTGCGCCAGCACCACGCCGACGACCTGGCCGTCGGCGACAGCCAGCGAGCACAGGCTTGGGTCGTAGCAGGGATGCTCGAAGTGCTCGGTAATGAAGTTGCGCTCGTCGGACTCGCTCGGCGGGGTGCTGAGCGCGTTGGTGCCATAGGCGGCCTTCCAGGTCATGTAGATGCTGTGTAGGTGCTCTGGGGCTGGCTGCGCGAGCTGGCACGCGGCTGGTAGCGGCCGCACCGGCTTGACGCCGATCGGCGCGGCGGCCATGTCGGTCAGCGTGTGCATGATGCGGTAGCCAGCGTGCTCGACGAGGCGGGCGCAGGCGCGCTCGGTGCTGGAGACGTTGCTGGCGAAAGTCTTGGGGCCAGTGATATTTTTTTCCGCTGCTAGCGCGTAGATGCGCTCGTGCGCCCACTGGAGCAGCCTGCGTCCAATGCCCTGGCCGCGCCACTGTGGGCTAACATAGCCTTGATGCAAAAAGACGTACACGCCGGTGATCTCGCGCCAGCCCCACAGCACCTGCACATAGCCCACCACCTGTCCATCGCGCATAGCGATCTGGAGGTTGGGGCTGTTGACGGTGCTGTCGAAGGGATAGAACCGCTTGAGCACATCGACGGTCAACACCGCCTCGCGTGCTGAGTGCGGATCGACTTGATCGACGGTCTGCGACTGAAGGTGAATGGCCTCAAGCACTGTATAGTCGCTCTCGTCGACGAGCGGGCGCAGCTGTATGTTGGATGGCGTCATTTGTTGGTTCCTCGTGCCTAAAGCTTCTGCAAACGATGCTGTGCCCATCATAGCGCAGCAGCCCAGGCGTGCGCCAAGCCTTCAGACGGAGCGCCGCTCCATCGCGCTACGGATATTTGCCGCAGACGACCACACCAGCCAGCGGCAACATCATCAGGGGTAGGATGCGCCACCGCGTGGGCTGAGCGCACAGGCGTGCATAGCCAGGGCCACGCTGGAGCGGGCGTAGGTGCGGAGCCGAGCGCTCATCAGCACACACATCAGCCAGCGGCAACATCATCAGGGGTAGGATGCGCCACCGCGTGGGCTGAGCG
>JABXJS010000094.1 GCA_013538855.1 Herpetosiphonaceae bacterium | reverse complement strand
AATCGCGGATGAAACAGCAAGCGCTGCGCTTATCTGGCTTGACACCACGCGCTAGGCTGTCGCTGCTGGGTGCAGGGTGGCCGAGGAGCTAAAGCGACGCGCGGGCGGCGGAGCCTGGGCCACGCTGCGCAGGCGTGTCAACCAGCACGGCTGGGCATCCACACAATCCAACTGCTGACCTACTTGTCGGGCTGGAGGGCGGCGCGGTAGGTGTCGAGGGCGCGTGCGCGGGCGGCGCTATGCTCGATCAGCGGGGCGGGGTAGTCGACGCCGATGCGGCAATTGAACTGCTGCTGCTGCTGCGCGGTCATGAGCCAGGGGGTGTGGATGAAGCTGTTGGGCACGTGGCGCAGCTCGGGGACGTAGCGGCGGATATAGTCGCCGCTGGGATCGTGCTTTTGGCTTTGCGTGATGGGATTGAGGACGCGAAAGTACGGCTGGGCCGAGGGGCCGCCGCAGCCAGCCGCCCACTGCCAGCCACCGTTGTTGGCGGTGGGATCGCCGTCGCGCAGCTGCTGCATGAAGTAGCGCTCGCCCCAGCGCCAGTCGATGAGCAGATGTTTGACGAGAAACGAGGCGCTGATCATCCGCACGCGATTGTGCATCCAGGCGATTTGGTTGAGCTGGCGCTGGCCGGCATCGACGATGGGGTAGCCGGTCAGGCCGCCGCACCAGGCGGCGAACTCGTCGGGCTGGTTGCGCCACTGAATGGCGGCATAGCGCTTGTCGTAGGGGCCTTTGAGCACGTGGGGGAAGTGGAAGGTGAGCTGATTGTAGAAGTCGCGCCAAGCTAGCTCGCTGATCCAGGTATCGACGCCTTGGCGCTCGCTGGCGGTGAGCGGCGCGGCCAGCGCATCGGCGGCGGCCTTGAGACACTGGCGCGGCGAGAGCGTGCCCATACGCAGGTGCATCGAGAGATCGGAGGTGCCCGGCTGGGCGGGCAGCTCGCGGGCGGTGGCGTAGGTGACAGCCGAGAGCGCGCGCCGTCGATCAAAAAATTGCAGCAGCAGCTGCTGGGCGGCGTCCTCGCTGGCTGGTGGCAGGGTTTGGGTGAGCGTAAAGCCTAGCTCGGCAAGCGTGGGCAGCGGCTGGCGGGTGACGCTGGCGGGAACAGGCGCAAGCTGCTGCGGGGCAGGCGTGACGCGCTCGACCTGCGCGAAGGCCAGCTCGCTCCAGCGGCGGGCATAGGGGCCATAGGTGGCGTAAGGATTCCCAGCGCTCTTGGTGAGCAGGCCCTCTGGCTCGACGAGCACTGCGTCGGGGAACGAGCGGGCCACGCGCTTATGGTGCTTAAGCCAGCGCTTGATGGCAGTGTCACGCCGAACAGCAAAGGGCGTATAGTCGCGGTTCCAGACGACGCCATCAGCCTGGGATTCCTGGAGCAGCGTCTTGAGTTCGCTGAGCGGATCGCCGTGGCGGATGATCAGCTCGCTGCCGCGCTGGCGCAGGGCCTGATCGAGCGTGCGCAGCATCTCCAGGGTGACAGCGGTGATGGCCGGGCCGACGTAGCCATCGTTAAGGATGGCGGGATCGAGGATGAACACCGGCACGACATCGCCGTCGCAGGTGCGGGCGGCGTAGTCGAGCGCGGTGTTATCGGTGAGCCGGAGGTCGCGGCGCAGCCAGCAGATGAGGCGCATCTTAGGCCGACTCGCCGCTGATCTCGGTGCGCAGGCGCTTGAGCGAGCTTTCGACGGCGGCCAGCTCGGTGCGGGCGCTGGAGAGCTGCTCGTGCTGGAGGCGCACAAAGCGGGTGTAGGGCGCGATCGTGTCGGTGACGCGGGTGATGGCCTCGTTGATCTCGGCGCTGACCTGGCGATTGAGCGAGCGGGCCAGCTGATCGCGCAGCTCGCTCATTTTCGCATGGAACTCGCGCTTGACCTGGCGGCGCTTGGCCGGAATGATGTAGAAGCCGCCGACGGCGATGCCAGTGGCCAGCAGAATGCCGGTGAGATCGGCGATCCCAGCTGACAAGATAGTGACCAAGAGCGCGCCGAGGCCGACCGCGCCGACCTCGGTGATGGCGGTGGTGGCGAGGGTGCCGCGAATATCGGAGGACAGCTGGGCGGCCTCGGCCTCGCGGTTGTAGGTGCTGACGATCTGCTGGGTGCTGGTGCCGACGGAGGTGAGCAGCGCCTGGCGATTGTAGGTGAAGTTTTGGCCGACCTCGCCGACGAGCTGATCGCGGTGGCGCGAGATCTGGCGGCGGTCGAGGTAGGCGTTGACCTCCTGCCAGAGGCGCAGATTGCGCTCGATGAGCCAGTCGATGATGCCCTGGACCTCGCGGTCGATCTCGTGGTCGAGGTTGCCGATGACCTCGCGCTGAAACTGCTCTTGAATCTGGCTGGGCTTGATCAGATCGCGCATGCGGCCGAGGCGGACGTGCTCATCGAAGAACTCATAGCCGCGCTGCTCGGTCTCGTTGAGCAGCAGCTCGATGCGCGAGAGGCGTGGTGCAAAGTCGCGGTTCATCTCATCGCGATAGGCTTTGAGCTGGCTATCGATATTTTCGATGGCCTTGACATCGTCGGTGAGCGTGCTGAGGCGCTCGTCGGCGGTGGAGCGGTAGGTGCTGGCGATTTTCAGGGCGACGCCGAGCGGATTGAGCAGCTTGAGGCGCACGCGCTGCTCCTCGTCGAGGGTGCGCAGCAGATAGTCCTCGACGGCGGAGAAACCGCTCTGCTGCCAGAGCGGCTGGTCGTCGGCCTCGCGGGCCTTGAGCGCTTGGCGTGCGGAGACCGGCAGGATGGTTGGCTCGACGCCGAGCAGCATGGTGCCGTTGGTGCGCACAAAGCGGGTGACCTCATCGACATCAGCGGAGCTGAGGATATCGACTTTATTGATAATAAAAACAATTTTCTTGCCCCACTCGCGGATGTGGCTGAGGAACTCGCGCTCGCTCTCGGTGAACGGGCGATCGGCGGAGGTGACGAACAGCACGAGGTCGGAGCGTGGCACGAACTCGCGGGTCAGCTCCTCGTGGCGGCGGATGATGGCGTTGGTGCCGGGCGTATCGACAATATTCAGCTCGCCCAGCAGCGGGGCGGGGTAGGTGCGCAGGAGCAAAAAGTCCTCGATCAGCTCCTGGCCGGGCTGCTCGCCCCAGCGTAAAATATTGATGCGGTCGGTGGTGGGAGTGACACCTTCAGCCAGCACGCGCTCGCCGAGCAAGGCGTTGATGAAGCTTGACTTGCCAGAGTTGAACTCACCGGCGATGACGATCAGGAACAGCTCAGAGAGCTGCTCGATGGCCTCGCGGAGGCGCTGAAGATCGCCAGCGGCAACATCGGAGCCGAACTGGCCGAGGGCGGCCAGCAGCCGCTCCAGCAGGGTTTGCTCTGCGGCGCGCAGCTCCGCCTCGCGATCACCAAGAATAGACTGTTGCTGTCCGATCCGACCGATCATGAAAACTCCCATCATTATTCAGTGGACTAGGGATACACCGGGCAAGAACTAGGCCGAGCGCTCATCGAGCAGCTTATAGCCGAAGCCGCGCACCGTGACGACAAAGTGCGGGTTGGATGGATCGTCCTCGATGCGCTGACGCAAGCGATAGATGAGTGCGTCAATTGCATTATAATCGTAGACCTCATAATCCCAGACATGGGTTGCGATTTGCTCTTTGCTGACGACCTCGCCGCGATGGTTGTAGAGCAGCTCCAGAAGCTGGAACTCCTTCGCCGTGAGCGGCGGATCGAGGCGCTGATTTTTAATATAGATCTCTTTGGCGGCGCTATCGACGCGCAGGTCACTCTCCTCTTGGAGCGTGAGGCGGCGCATCACCACCGGCGGCGGCGTGCCTTTCATGGTGGCCTCGGGATCGCGGAAGATAATGACTGTATCGGCGACCCAGACCTCGTCGTTGTTACGCAGGGGTGCAAGGCCGGAGACGCGCTGGCCGTTGAGGTAGGTGCCGTTGGTGCTCTCGAGATCGCGAATGTAGCAGCCGGCCTCATCGCGCTCTAGGCGCGCATGGCGGCGCGAGGCCAGCCGATGGTCGATGATGATATCATTGGCGACATCGCGGCCAATGGTGAGAATTGGGTTTTCCCAGGACACGAGCTGGGCAGGCGCGTCCTGCTTTTTAATCGTTAATGACGGAACCGAGTGGTCGGTCATAAAGCCCTCCTCAACAGGCACATGCATGTACTGGCCCGAATATGCTATGCTTAGGTGCTGTTCACGGTTCCCGCGAGCCGTGGTAGAATCAGCCGGATTCTAGCATACGGCTTCAGAATGCGCTAGAGCACACGGGGGGAAGCGCTTGACCTCATGGAGCGGACAACAATTTGGCAAGTATGTGATCCACGAAGAGGTTGGGCGTGGTGGCATGGCCCGCGTCTTTCGTGCCACGGACACCGCGCTGCAGCGACCGGTGGCTTTAAAGATTCTGGCCCCGGCGCTGGCCAGCGACCCTGAGTACAGCCAGCGCTTTGAGCGCGAGGCGATCACCGCTGCGAACCTGCGGCACCCGAACATTGTCACCATTTTTGACGTTGGCGATGTGCAGGGTGTTCCCTACATCGCCATGGAGTACATCGCCGGGCGCACGCTGCAGGCCGTGATCGACGAGCGCGGCGCGCTGGGCCTGGGCTATGCGGTAGCGCTGCTGGAGCCGGTGGCCGAGGCGCTGGACTACGCGCACGAGCACCAGGCGGTGCACCGCGACATCAAGCCGCATAACATTTTGATCAACGCCGATGGGCGCGTTGTGCTCACGGACTTTGGCATTGCACAGGCTCCGCTCGCCGATGGCGGGCAGCGGCTGACGCGCTCGGGCGTGTTTATGGGCACGCCTGAGTATATTGCACCGGAGCAGGCGGCGGGCAAACCGGTTGATGGCCGCTCCGATCTCTACTCACTCGCGATTGTGGCCTTTGAGGTGATCGCAGGCAGCGTGCCATTCAGTGGCACTGTGCCGGAGCTGCTGGTGGCGCACACGTATAATCCGCCACCGCTGATCTCGCAGCTGGTGCCTGGTCTGCCTGGCTCGCTGGACACGATCTTTAGCCGCGCGCTGGCGAAGAACCCCGCCGAGCGTCCGCCGTCGGCGCGGGCGCTGGTTGATGCCCTGCGCATGGTTGCCAATCGGCTCAGTGTGAGCATTCCAACCCGTGCGCAGCTCGCGGCGCTGGCTATTCCCCAAGGCTCATCGGCGGGCAAGGCGACGATCGCCATCCCCGCTGGTGCGGCTGTGCCGCCGCCGAGCACGAGCACAGGGTCGAGCGCCGAGACCGATGTGGGCAGCTATAAGCCGCCACGGCCGAAGCCAGCGCAGCCGCAGCCTGTGCCAGCGCGCCAGCGGCCAGCGCAGCCCCAGCCGCAGCAGCCGCGCGCATCTGCTGCTGGTCAGGGTGCGCCTCAGCCACGACCTGCGCGCGCACCAGTGCGCCGCTCAGCGCCACGCCGACCGCTGCCACGAGCGACAGCCCGCGAGCCGCTGAAGATCGCGGTGCCGGCGGTGATTGTTGGCCTGCTGCTGCTGCTGGGCCTGCTGTTCTGGCAGCAGAATCGGCTGCCCGGTATTAATGTGCCGACGACGCAGCCAAGCAGCAATAATAACAATAACGGTGGTCTGAATGGGCCGTTTGTGCCGCTGCCGACGGCGACGCGCGCGGCGACGCAGATCCCAACCGATACGCCACAGCCCAGCGATACCGCCACGCCTGAGGAGCCGACTGCGGAGCCAACCGAAGCACCAATCGAGGCGCCAGAGCCGACGGCGACGCCGCGTCCGCAGCCAACGGCGGCACCACCGCCCACCGCACCACCGCCCACCGCGACGCCGCAGCCGACGGCAACGCCGCAGCCGACGGCGACGCCGCAGCCAACGGCCACCGAGCCACCGCTGCCGACGATCACACCAGAGCCGCCGCCAACAGATGTGAATCCCTATCCACCAGTGACGACCGAGACGCTGCCAACGAGCGTGCTGCCGACACCACAGCCTAGTCTCACACCAACGCTCACGGCAGCGCCGCTGCCACCCAGCCCAACCGCGACAAGCACGCCCACTCCAGCAAGCGAGAGCGGCACATAGGAGAGGCGGTCGATGACGCTACGAAACTTGCCCTCAGTCCACAGTGTGATTGACCATGTTGCGCCGCACTGGCCGACGCTGGCCCACGCGCAGGTGCGCGCTGCAGTGCGCGATGTGCTAGAGACATGGCGCGATCTTGTGCGCTCCGGTGCGCATGTTCCAACCCTGGAGCAGATTGCCACTGAGGTGATTCAAGCGCTCGAGCGCCAGCTGCGCCCCTCGCTCCAAGCGCTGATCAACGCATCCGGGGTGATTTTGCAGACGAACCTGGGGCGCGCCCCGCTGAGCAAGGCAGCGCAGGAGGCGCTGACGGCGGCGGCGCTTGGCTACACAAATCTGGAGTACGATCTGCTGGCAGGTGAGCGTGGCTCGCGCTCGACCCATCTCGCCGCACAGCTGCAGCGGGTAACTGGCGCTGAGGCGGGCCTGGTGGTCAACAATGCGGCCTCGGCGCTGGTGTTGATCCTGAGCGCACTGGCGCACGAGCGCGAGGTGCTGGTGAGCCGAGGCCACGCTGTCGAGGTTGGCGGCGGGTTTCGCATCCCCGATGTTTTGGCCCAGAGCGGCTGCCGCTTGATTGACGTGGGCACCACCAATCGAACCTACGTGCGCGACTATGCGGCGGCGATCAGCGAGCGCACCGGCGCGATCCTACGTGTGCACACCTCGAACTTTCACATCATGGGGTTTGTGCATCAGCCGAGCGTGGCCGAGCTTGTGGCCCTCGCCGCCGAGACACACGTGCCGCTGATCGACGATCTTGGCTCGGGGGCGCTGCTCGACACCAGCCGCTGGGGCCTTCAGCCAGAGCCGCGTATTCAGGATGCGGTGGCGGCTGGCGTGGATCTGGTGGTGTGCAGTGGCGATAAGCTGCTCGGCGGGCCGCAGGCGGGCATTATCGTTGGCAAGGCGGCGCTGATCAAGCGGCTGGCGCAGCATCCGCTGATGCGCGCGCTACGAGTGGATAAGCTGACCATTGCGGCCCTGAGCGCCACGCTGGCGGCCTACGAGCGCGGCACCGCCGAGCAGGAGCTGCCGGTCTGGCAGATGATCTCGACAGCGCCGGAGCAGCTTCAGGTGCGCGCTGAGCGTATTGTGGCGGCGCTGCCGCTGACGGCCGCTTGGCGCATAGAGCCAGCGGAGAGCACGGTGGGCGGCGGCACGCTGCCTGGCTCAACACTGCCAAGCGTGGCGCTGGTCTGCTCCACGGCGCATCCAGATGCCCTGGCGCTGCGGCTGCGCAGCCAACAACCACCGGTAGTCGGGCGCATTAGCGCAGGGCAGGTTGTGCTGGATCTGCGCAGCGTGCTGCCGCATCAGGATGCTGCGCTCATCGAGAGCTTGCGCCAGCTTACACTGACATCTTAAATCCTCCAGGGAGGGAACGCGATGACCACCCACGACGCTGACCAGTTGGTGCAGGCGGCGGTAACGATGTTGAATGCAGGTGATCGCGCTGGCGCACGCTCGCTGTTGGTTCAGGCCCTCCGGATCAATCCGCGCCACGAGCAGGCGACGCTCTGGCTGAGCGGAACGGTTGACACGCCTGAGCAGCAGCGCCAGATCCTTCAGCGTGTGCTCGAGCTTAATCCGCACAATCGGATTGCACAGCGCGGGCTGGCGCTGCTGGAGGAGGAGGTTGCTCACTGTCCGCGCGAGCTTGCCCCCACTGCTGCTGAGCCATGGACGCCGCCAGAGCCACTGGATGCCGCTACGCTGGCGGCGCTGCCGATCGAGTGTGCCCAGTGTGGCGCGCTCGGCTATGCTGGCACGGCCTTCTGCTGGCGCTGCCACGCGCCAATCCACACGTGCGCCAACTGTGTGTTTACCCCTGAGCCAACCTGCAAGGAGCTGCAGCAGATCAGCGACCTTGATGCGCGCAACACCTGCCCGTGGTGGCGGCCTAAGCCCTAGCGCATACGCCACTGATGATTGACGGGGCTTGTACCAGCCCCGATGCGCTCGGCGTGACGCAGCGCGCCCTGCAGATACGCATGCGCCTGCTGTACCGCATCGACCAAGGCCACGCCCTGCGCGAGCAGTGCGGTGATCGCCGCCGCATATGTGCATCCAGTTCCATGTGTGTGGGGCGTCGCGATGCGCTCAGCGTGTAGCTCAATAAACTGTGTGCCTGTGTAGAGCACATCAACTGGAGCGCTTGTAAGATGGCCGCCCTTCAGCAGCACCGCCTGTGCACCAAGCTGCTGCAGCTCATAGGCGGCCGCGAACATCGCGCCGTGCTCGGTCAGCGGCCGATTGAGCAGCGCGCCGGCCTCGGGCAGGTTGGGCGTGATGAGCGTGGCCAGCGGCAGCAGCTCGGCCTTCAGCAGGTCGCGTGCGGCGCTGGAGGTGAGCACGCTGCCATCGCTGGCTCGCAGCACCGGATCGACAACCAGCGGAATGTGACGCTGGCCACGCAGCACAGCAGCTACAGCGCTGACCTGCTGTGCTCCGCCGAGCATACCGATCTTGATCGCATCTGCGCCAATGTCAGTCAGCACGGCGTCCATCTGTGCCGTGACAAGCTCCGGATCGACGCAGGCTAGGCGCTGCACACCACACGTGTTTTGTGCTGTGATGGCTGTAATCACGCTGGCTCCATAGACCCCGTGCGCCTGAAATGTTTTAAGATCAGCTTGAATCCCCGCGCCGCCGCCGCAGTCCGAGCCTGCGATGGTAAGGGCTTTGGCGCGCGTCATAGTCGACCGCCGATCCAGACACACGCGGCGGCACCGCTCACAGCGAGCCAGTCGCGCCAGGTCCAGCGGTACGATGCGCTGCTGGTGCGCTGTGGGCTGGCAAACCCACGCGACTCCAGGCTCTCGGTAAGCGCATCTGCGGCGTTCAGGATGCTGATGACCAGCGGAATGAGCAGCACTGGCCCGTTTTTGAGCCAGCGCCATCCATCCAGCCGCACACCCCGGCTGCTCTGCAGCATCCACGTTGCCGCTAGCTCACGCTGCACAAACGGCAGCCACTGGAGCGGACCGGTGAGCACCAGCACTAGCTGTGGCCGCCAGCCATGCGCCAATAGCGCGTCGGCGAGCTGAAACGCATCAAGGCACTGCAGCAGCAGCTGGCTCAGACCGATCAGCCCGTTCAGGCGCAGCACCGTGATCAGCGCGCTTAGACCGCTGCTTTGCCATGCGAGGCTGAGGCCAACCCCCAAGCTCAGCAGCCCGGCCATGCGCAGACTGCGCCCGACCAGTGCCCAGCCGCCACGCCGCCAGAGGCCAAGACCAATTAGCAAGAGCACAATGATCAGCGCCAGCGGCAGACTGAGCCGTAGCACAGCTAGGCTGAGCAGCAGCCACACCAGCAGGTGCGCCTGTGGATCAAGCTTCATCGGCGCGCTCCTGCTTGCAGCGGCGCGTGAATCTGGCCGTCGGCGAGCATTAGGCGGCGAGCTGTGAGCTGTGCGGCCCAAGCGTGGTCGTGGGTGGCGATCACATAGGTGCTGGCATGCGCACGGCAGGCGGCAATCAGCTGGCGCAGCGCGGCCTTGCCCGGCCAGTCGAGGCCGCTGGTTGGCTCATCGAGCAGCACCACCTGCGGTCGGTGGGCCAGTGCTGCGGCGATGGCGACGCGGCGCTGCTGGCCGCCGCTCAGCTGGTGTGGCGAGCGCTCAAGCAGCTCAGCGAGTCCTAGCTGCGCGCTGAGCTGGCTGATCCAGGCCGGATCGAGACGGCGCTGGTAGCGTGCGCTTAGCTCGATCTCGGCGCGTGTGGTGGCGCGAGCAAACAGCTGGCGTGCTTGCTGCGGCACAAGGCTGATGTGGCGGCCAAGCTGGCCCACGCTGCGGCGACCGAACGGCTGGCCGCTAAGCAGCATCTGACCTTGCTGCGGACGGAGCCAGCCAATGCCAAGCTGGAGCAGCGTGGACTTGCCTGCCCCATTCTCGCCCTGCAGCACCACGATCTCGTCAGTGTGGGCCGCCAGATCGACGGCGTGCAGAATAGGCCGCTGCTGGCGCGCAAAGCTCACGCCACGCCAGTGCAGCACCGGGGCGCTGGTAGGTGCTGGCACATGTGGCGCTGGCACTTGGGCGCTGGCCCAGGCAAAGCGCGAGTCGCGTGTGAGCTGGCGCGGATCACCGTCGGCACACAGACGACCGTGATCGAGCACCAGCATGCGCGTGGCATAGGCGGCGATCGCATGGACATGGTGCTCGGCGCAGATGATCGCTGTGCCAGCGCGCTGCAGCGTAGCCAGCTGCGCAAGGCATAGCGTGCTGGCAGCAGCATCAAGATGCGCTAGCGGCTCATCCAGTACGAGAATCGGTGGTGCTGTGATGGTGGCAGCAGCAAGGGCCACCAGCGCCCGCTGGCCACATGCAAGCGCATGCGGTGGGTGATCAAGCAGCGGCGTGATCTGCCATGTGGCGGCCCAGCGCCGGACCTGCTGCGGGATGCTGGCGCGCTCGGCACCAGCGCACTGCAAGCTCCAGGCCAGCTCATGGGCGACGCTGCGGTTGAAGCAGGCGGCTGAGTGCTGCTGGCCGACCCAGCCGACGAGCTGGAACAGCTCGCGCGGCCCGTGCTGCTGCGTATCGTGGCCGCAGACGCTGATCTGGCCGCTGAGCGTGCCCGTGTGCACATGCGGAATCAGTCCATTAAACAGCCGACACAGCGTTGATTTGCCGCTGCCGTTGTCGCCAGCCACCAGCAGCCACTCACCGGCTGTAATCTGCAGATCAATTCCGGCGAGCGCTGGCTGGCCGCGCTGGTAGGCGTAGCTGACCGCCTGGCACTCAATCAAGCTCATCGCCGCCCCAGCCTGCCTGCAGCACTGCTTGCACAACCACGAGGCCAAGGCTGGCACCGATCAGCACGGAGGGCAAGAAGAGGCCGATCATCACCAGCACCGATGCAGTTTTGTGAAGCATAAGCGGCGCGATCAGCAGCGCCGCCACCGTCGCGCCAAGCACCCCGCTGCCAACCACTTCGCCAAGTGCGGCCAGCCACGGGCGGCGCGCATAGCGGAAGACCAGCCCGGCGATGACCACGCCGATCATGCTGCCGGGGAAGGCCAGCGGTGTGCCAATGCCGAGCAGATTACGCGCGAGCGATGTGACAAATGCTGCTGCCATCCCCCACCAGGGGCCAATCAGCACCGCCGCCAGCACATTCACAAAGTGCTGGCCCGGAAATACCTTGGCGATGCCAAGCGGCAGGCTCAGCGGGGCAAGCGCAAGCCCGAGCGCTGACAACAGCAGCGTGTAGGCGATCTGGCGCGTTGATGTGCGTGCGAGCGTCGTTTGAGTTTGCATAGATCTCCCTCTGTTAATCAAAATATGTGTTGACTGTGCTGACGATGCTGCACATGGCTGTGTGCGGATCGGCGGCACACAGGACGCTGGAGCAGATGGCGAGGCCGTCCACGCCGCTGCGCAGCACTTCGGCGATGTTCGTTGGTGTGATCCCGCCGATGGCGACGACTGGTAGCTCGGTGGCCGCCCGCAGCGTCTGGAGACCTTGGGTGCCGATGGGCTGCCCGGCGTCGGCCTTCGTGCTGGTGGCGTAGATTGGCCCGACGCCAAGGTAGTCGGCTCCCAGGCTGCTCAGCAGGTCGGCACAGTCGGCGGGCGAGTAGCCGATTATGCCCTGCGGTAGGCAGCGGCGCGCCAGCGCAGGCGGCAGATCATGCGCGCCCAGGTGCACGCCGTCTGCGTCGATAGCCCGCGCCAGATCGACATAATCATTGATGATCAACGGCACGTTGTGCGCACGAACGAGTGGCAGGAGCGCGGTGGCGAGGTGGGCTAGCTCGCGCAGGGGGCGATCTTTGCCGCGTAGCTGGATGGCGCTCGCTCCGCCGCGCAGCACAGCCTGTGTCAGCTCCACTGGGCAGCGCGGGCCAACAACGGCGAGATCAAGCACGACGTAGCAGCGCAGCACGGTGCTATTCATCGCCAACCTCGCAGAGCGCGGCGTGGGCCTGCGGTGGTGGGGAGCTAACAGTGCTGGGCGAGAGCGTGTACAGCCCGTCGATGAGCTGCTGCTTGGCACTGCCTGGTCCGGCTGCGCGCTGTGCGGCGTAGTCGCCCGCCGCCTTGAGCGCGGCGAGAGCGCTATGGGCCGCCAGCAGCGGGTCGTGCTCCACACCTAGCGCGGCGGCGATCAGCCCAGTCGCGACGCAGCCGGTGCCGCTGATCAAGCCCAGCCAAGGGTGTCCACCGTGAACCTGCACCCATCCGCTGGCGCTGCAGATGCTGTCGCTGCTGCCGGTGAGGGCGATGGTGCAGCCGAGGCGGTCAAACGCGAGGCGGGCACAGTCGTGGGCGCTGAGCGGCTGGGTGGAACTATCGATGCCATAGGCACGGTATGGCAGCTCGGCCAGCGCAGCGATCTCGGCCGCGTTGCCGCAGACCAGCGTGACGCCGCCTTGCTCGATCAGCTGACGTGCCAGCGTTCGGCGGGCAGGGAAGGTTGCGACGCCAACCGGGTCAAGCACCAGCGGGATGCTGTGGGCGCGGGCGTGCTGGCCAAGCGCCAGCAGCATCGCGCTACGCTCGGCGGTAAGCGTGCCCAGGTTGAGCGCGATAGCCTGCGCTTGCAAGCAGCGCGCATCATCCAACGACCAGGCCATCACCGGCGCTGCACCCCAGGCGAGCAGCGCGTTGGCGACAAGCTCGGCGCTGACGATGTTGGGCACATAGTGCACAAGCGGACGCTGCTGGCGCACACGGCTGATCGTAGCTGTGATAAGGCTGCTGTTGGCGCTAGTCATGGTTGGCCTCAAGGTACAGCTCGTGGCCGCTGGCGCGGAAGCGCGCCGACTGCTCGGCAAGGCCCGCGTCGATCTGCTGCGCTGTGTAGTCGCGCACGTCCTGGCTGATCTTCATCGAGCAGAACTTGGGGCCACACATTGAGCAGAAGTGCGCAACTTTGGCTCCCTCAGCTGGCAGTGTCTCGTCGTGGTAGGCGCGCGCGGTTTCTGGGTCGAGCGCGAGATTAAACTGATCCTCCCAGCGAAACTCGAAGCGCGCCTTCGAGAGCGCCGCGTCCCAGGCGGCCGCCGCCGGATGGCCTTTAGCGAGGTCGGCGGCGTGGGCGGCGATTTTATAGGCGATCACGCCCTGCTTGACATCCTCGCGGTTGGGCAGCCCCAAGTGCTCCTTGGGCGTGACGTAGCAGAGCATGGCCGTGCCGTACCAGCCAATCAGCGCCGCTCCAATCGCCGAGGTGATGTGGTCGTAGCCAGGGGCGATATCGGTGGTCAATGGGCCGAGCGTGTAGAATGGGGCCTCGGCACACCACTCTAGCTGCTTGTCCATATTCTCTTTGATCATGTGCATGGGAATATGGCCTGGCCCCTCGTTCATCACCTGCACTCCGTACTCCCAGGCGATCTGTGTTAGCTCGCCCTGCGTGCGCAGCTCGGCGAACTGGGCGGCATCGTTGGCATCGGCGATGGAGCCAGGGCGCAGGCCGTCGCCGAGCGAGAGGCTGATATCGTAGGCGGCCATAATCTCGCAGATCTCGCGAAAGTGGGTGTACAGAAAGTTCTCCTGATGCTGGGCCAGGCACCACTTGGCGATGATCGAGCCGCCGCGTGAGACAATCCCGGTCACGCGCTCGGCGGTCAGCGGGATGTACGGGAGCAGCACGCCAGCGTGAATCGTGAAGTAGTCCACGCCCTGCTCGGCCTGCTCGATGAGCGTATCGCGGAAGATCGCCCACGTCAGCGCCTCGGGCCGACCATCGACCTGCTCCAGGGCCTGGTACAGCGGCACCGTGCCGATGGGCACCGGTGAGTTGCGCAGAATCCACTCGCGGGTGGCGTGGATGTCCGGCCCGGTCGAGAGATCCATCACCGTGTCGGCTCCCCAGCGTGTGGCCCAGATCAGCTTTTCAACCTCGTCGGCGATGGAGGCGCGCACGGCGGAGTTGCCGATGTTCGCGTTAATCTTGACCAAAAAGTTGCGCCCGATGATCATCGGCTCGCTCTCAGGATGGTTGATGTTGGCAGGGATAATCGCGCGACCGCGCGCAACCTCGGCGCGCACAAACTCAGGCGTGATCTGCTTGGGGATGCCGTGGGGCAGCTGCCCGTTGTGCTGCTCGGCCAGCGTGGCGCGGCCAAGATTTTCGCGGATGGCGATAAACTCCATCTCTGGCGTGATGATGCCCTGGCGGGCGTAGTGCATCTGGGTGACTGCGCCATGGCCGCGTCGAACTGTGCGCCCGGCGCGCTGCTGCTCGTGGTAGGGGCCGCGGTCGCTGATCCAGTCTGCGCGCAGCGTGGGCAGACCGCGCTCAAGGTCGATGGCAACGGCGGGATCGGTGTACGGCCCGCTGGTATCGTAGACGCGGAAGGGTGGGTTGGGCACGCTCTGGCCGCTGCTGGTGCGCGTTGCGCTAAGCGCAATCTCGCGCATCGGCACGGCGATGTCAGGGCGGCTGCCATGGATGTACACTTTGCGTGATGCGGGAAGGGGTGTGCGGGTGATGGTGGCGGGAATATGGTCGCTGGCGCTCATAGGGCCTCCTCTGATGTCATGGGTCTCACAGAGGCGGCACAGGCCAGCCCAGCCTAAGAAGGCTGTTGTCGCTCCCTTCGCTGGTATGATCCAGATCAGGTTCAAACGGTCGGTGACAGAGTGGTCACCCTCTCAGCCCGGCTACCCCGGACCCCCGTGAGACGGTTATTTGCTTGGTTGGGTTATACCAGAGGTTGGCGTGTCCGTCAAACCGCCTACTCTAGCTCCCAGCCGCGGCTGTGCATGAGCGTGCGCAGCAGGCTATTGATCGTCTCGAGCTGCTTGAGCAGCAGGCGCACTTTGAACGGCGCGCCCTCGTCGCTGCTGAGCCACTTTTCAAAGTCGCCCTCGTGGAAGGCGCGCGACATGCGGTCGGTCTCATCGACCATCTGATCGAGCGAGCGGATGCGGAACACGCGCGACTTATTGCGCTTGGCCTCTTGCTCCTCGACCTCAGCGAAGAAGGCGTCGTGCTCGCGCTGCAGCTCGTCGTCCTCGTCCTCATCGTCCCACAGGTCGTTGTCGCTTGGCTCTAGGCTGAGGTTTGCGCCGCTCGTGCGGCTGAGCTGGCCGCCCTGCGCGCCCTCGATCTCACCTGGGCGGGCGCTGCGCAGCTCCAGCCCGCCCTCAAGCGCGTCGAGCGCGGCCTCGACCGATAGCTCGGGGTTGGCGGTGAGGTAGGCGGCCAGGCCGCTGATTTGCGCGGCGGACATGCCCTCATCGGCGGCGAAGCGAGCTAGCTCAACCTGGCGGCGCTCCGAGGGCAGGCGGCGCAGGTGCTGGGCCTGGGTCACCGTCAGCTCGCCGCTGCGCAGCAGATCTTGCACTTCGGTCGGCAGATCGAGCAGGCCAAGATAGCGGCGCACAGTGCGCCCGGTCAGGCCAACCCGCGCCCCGACGGCCTCGTCAAGCTCGCCATCGACGCCCTCGGCCTTGAGTTGATCGCGCAGGCGCGCAAAGGCCAGCGCCTTCTCGAGATCGTTGAGATCAAGGCGCGCGACATTCTCGGTGAGCTGTTGAATGAGCTGATCAGGCGTGTCTAGCTCCAGCCGGATGCAGGGCACGCGCTCAAGGCCCAGCGCGCGAATAGCCGCGAGGCGGCGACCGCCGTAGACCACTTGGTAGCGCTCGTTATCGATGGGCACGACGCCGAGCGGCTGGAGCAGGCCCTGCTCGGCGATGGTGGCGGCCAGCATCGCAATATCGCCCTGATCTTGCCGTACACCGTTGGGATCGGCTTCGAGCTGGGCCGGGTTAAGATAGAGCAATTGCATGTTCGATCCTTTCCTGTGTTGAATCCGGCGCTGAGTATAGCACAAATTTTCGACGTTGGCCGCCGCTCGCTACTTGAGCGCCCGCCACAGCGCCCGCCCGCTGATCTTCGCGCCCGCCAGCAGCGTGGTGGCCTTGAACAGCCGTGCCGTGAGGCTGAGGGTGACGCTCACCGCGAGCACCATCACGCCCAGGCTCAGCAGCGTCTGCCACAGCGGCACCTCCGTCAGGGCTTGGCGCATCATCATTGTGGCCGAGGCGGTGAACGGAATAAGGCTGAGGATGAGCGCTAGGCTGCCGTTGGGCTGGCTGAGCAGCAGCGGCAGACAGAGAATCGGCACCAGCGCCGGAATGCTGATGAGGATGGTGAGCTGTGATAGCTCGCGCATCGAAGGGCTGATTGCGCCGATGCCACCCATCAGGCTCGCGTAGAAGAGATAGCCGGTGATGAAAAACCCACCAGCCAGCAGCCAGATCGTCCAGGGCAGCTGCACGCTCGGGGTGTCGATACTACTTGACGTAACACCGCTACGCAGCGTGATCGCGCCAATCAGCGACCAAATCAGCAGCTGGAGCAGCCCAACCACGCCGAGGCCAATGATCTTGCCCAGCAAGAACTGGCGCGGCGTAAGCGAGGTGAGCAGCACCTCCAGCGTGCGATTCTCTTTTTCCTCGAGCACGCCCTGCATCAGCAGACTGGCCCCCATAAAAATCGAGGCATAGATCGCGAGCGCAAAGCCAATCGGAATCAGCGACTCGCGAAAGTTGTTGAACAGATCGCCGGACGCGCGACTGCCCGCGCTGATGCGCGTGATCTGTCCAAGCTGGAGCGGGTTATGAATGCGCTGGGCGAGATCGGCGCGCGGCTGGCTCATGGTGTTGTAGGTGAGCAGTGTGCGAAAAGCGTTGGCGTCGGCTAAGCCGAGCAGCCCGGCCGCGGCCGCCGTGCGCGTAATCTGGCCTGTGCTCAGATAGTCGGCTGGTATGAGGTAGAGCACCTCGATCTGCTCGGCGCGCAGCGCGGCCTCGCCGCTAGCCTGATCGGCGAAAGGCACAAAGGTGGTGCTGGTGAGAACGCCGGTGGTGCTGCTGATCACGCCTGCCTGGTCAACAAAGCCGATCGTTTGCGCTTGGCTGGTGAGCAGGCCAGCGATGCCGCTGCTCTCGACCGGATTACTGCCGCCAAACAGCCGCACGACCAAGGTGATGATCAAAATCGTGATCGGCACGCCAAACGTGGCCCAGTAGAAGTCTTTTTTGCCCAGATGGTAGCGCATATCGCGCTGAGCGACCTGCCACGCTTTGTTCATTGTGCACCTGTAGCAGCAGAGACGACTTCGCAGTAGCCTGGATAGAAGCGCAGCCAGGCGCTCGCAGGCACGCGCGCTAGGCCCAGCGCTTTCCAGATATCATTAACCGATACAGCCGTGTTGATCGAGCCGATCAGCAGCGCGTATGTGCTCACCGGTGGAATCAACATCAGCCCAATGCAGATCAGCGTGAGCAGCAGCGGCGCGAGCAAGATCCAGCGTGCCGCCCGCTTGCGCACCGGCTGCGCTGGCCTGACCCGTGGGTATATGCCAGCCAGGCTTAGCTTGAGGCTGCTGCCGGCGATCAGCGCGGCCACAGCGTGAAATGCCTGATGCAGCAGGGGCACGACCACAAGCAGCAGCAGCAAAAATATGATCGCCCACTCGGTGATCACCGCAAGCTCAAACGAGAATGTGACATCGATCGGATGCAGCCATGAGCGCACATTGCTGAGGATCATCTGTGCAATAAAAAAGGTGACGCCACCAGCGGTGTACGGGATACGTCCTGGCAGACCTTCAATGATGATTGCTGAATCAGCGGCATGCTCTTCAGTCAAGCCTGTGCTCCTCGTGCTAGATCAAGAACGTGCGCCTGAGTCTACCACATTCTGCGCTAGTCGTTGGGATTGTCTGTGCTCTTGTGCTGCCCGAGCGGCATGTTGTCGAGCGTGCTGCGTCCAGCGCGAATCTCCGCCGCTGGCCCGTGCACGATCGGCATGCCGTCCACGGTGCTGCGTCCATGGACAACATCGGCTGCTGGCTGAATAACGGGCATACGCAGGTTCGTGGATGCTGCGCGCGCTGGTTGAGCGCGCTCATGCTCATCAGCGTGCGCTGGTGCTGGCGTTAGCGCAGCATTGCGTGCGCGTACAATCCACACGCTGAGAGCTAGCGCAAGCAGTCCTATTCCAATCCAGATGCGGTTCATTGTGTGCTCCTTTGCCGCCTGTTCTTGCGCTTGTTTGGATAGGAACTACGCCAGCGAGCGGCTGCTGGCGCGCCTAGACGCTACTTTGGCGGTGTGTAGCGTGCGTACTTCTCCAGCCAAAAGATCGCCCAGAGCGCACAGAGCAGCAGCAGCAGCACCAGCGCGTAGGCCTCGCGCACGTCGGCTTTGGTGAGCATGGTGGCGATGATGCCGCCGCCTGCTGCCAGCAGATAGCAGATCAGCACCGCCTCGTGGCGTGTGGCCCCAAGCTGCACAAATCGATGTGAGATGTGATCCTTGCCTGGTGTGTTGAACGGGTTGACGCCACGTTTTAGGCGTGTGATCACGACCAGCGTTGTGTCAAAAATTGGCAGCGCCAGCACCATAACGGGGATCATCCAGGTGATCACGGGGCTACTGCTTGGAAAGCGCAGCTTGATGCCGAGCACGGCCAGGATAAACCCCAGAAAGAGGCTGCCTGTATCGCCCATAAAGATCGACATTGGCACAAAGTTATGGCGCAGAAAGCCCAGACAAGCACCAAGCAGCGCCGCCGAGAGCGCGCCAACGAGCACCTGCCCATTGAGCACCGAGAGCTGTAAGAAAAAGGCGGCTGCCACCGCCGTGATGCCGCCAGACAGGCCATCCATGTTGTCAAGGAAGTTGATCGCATTGGAGATGCCGACGACCCAGACAAATGTGATGGCGAGGTTGGCCAGGGTGCTCTGGAAAATCTGCACCTGCACGCCGCCCCAGACCAAGATAACGCAGCCGATCAGCTGGCCAAGCATCTTGAGCGACGCCGACAAGCCCCATTTGTCATCGAGTGCGCCGCACAGCGCCACAATGGTTGCTCCCCCGATGATTGCGGCTAGCTCGCGCACAAAAAAGCGCTCACTCCAGATCAGTAGGGTGAGCACAACGCCGGTGTAGATCGCCAAACCGCCGAGCAGGGGCACCGGCCGTGCATGGACTTTGCGGGCATTCGGTTGATCGAGCACGCCGACGGCCAGCGCGAAGCGCCGCACCAGCGGTGTGCCCAAGATCGACAGCATCAGCGCGGACATGAAGATCAAAAAGAGTTGGGCTAAAGAGAGTGTCATGGTCAAAATGGCGCGACTCATAGCGAGTCGCGCCCCTTCCACTAGTGCAAATACTTAGCGACCTGCGACTTTAACCTCGAAGTAGCGCACAAAGTTCTCGAACGTGGTGCGCATCGAGTCATTGTTTTGCTCGGTGGCCAGGTCTACCGCATCTTGGGCAGCCTCGAGGGCCTGCTTGTACTGCAGCGTGTCGCTGAGCACCTGCACATACACCTGCCGGTAGCCAAGATCGTTCGGGCGATTCTCGATCGCCTGCTGATAGCCAGCGAGGAAGGTGTTGAGCAGTGCTGGGTCGCTCTGCATCGCGGCCATTGTGTCATTGATGCGCTGCTGACGCTCGGCCGGTAGCTCGGCGACATCAAGGAGCGCGCCCATCACCCGTGGGTTGTTGGCTACCGCCTTGGAGTAGTACTCGGCAGTCGCCTTGATATCGCCTTGGCGGCGTTTGATCTCGGCCATACGGGCGAGATTATTGGAGTAGGTCGGGTCGATCTTAAGCGTGTCGCTGAGTATCTGCTCGGCCTTATCTAGCTCGTTGCGGTACGGATAGAGCATCGCCCACTGCCCAGATAGCTCCACATCCTGCGGCGCAATCTTGTGCGCCTGCTCGTAGTTGCTGATCGCCGCCTCAAGATGCTTCTGCGCGCCCTCTGGATCGCTGGCTTGCGTGTTGCGGTACCAGGAGGCGTGGAGTCGACCGAGGTTGGCCGGGTGATCTTTGTTGCCTGGATTGAGCTGCTTCGCCTCCTCAAGGGCTAAGCGGGCATAGTCGAGCATTTGCAGCGGGCCAAACGATTGGACAAACGTGCGCGCACCTTCGACAACAGAGGTGTTGGTATAGTCCACATCTGGCAGGTCTTGCAGCGAAGCGTCGGCGCGCGGCTGCCGGTTGCTCACAGCGGCGAGATTTTGATCCTGGTTTTGCTGAATAAGTTGGTTTTGGGTGGTGCTGACATCGGTGGCCAGCGTCATCAGCGCGCGTCCGAAGGTCAGATAGTACAGATCTTCGTGCGGAGCGGCGCTGATCGCATCCTGCAGTGCTGCATAGCCAAACATATGCGCCTCGATTGAGTTGCCCTGCTCGATCCACTGTTTGCCCTGCAGGAAGCGCATATCGGCGTAGATGCTGTCGAGGTTGAGGAACCAGGTGCCCAGCAGCGCAATGATGATGAAAAGCGGGTAGGCGCTGCGCCATGGTGCGCTCCGCGAGCGGCCGCCAGAGCGGCCACGGTTGCGCTGCGCGCTGCGTTGTGCGGCGCGCTGCCGCTGCTTGCGCGTGCCACCTGCGCTTGGCGGCGTTTCTTCGACAAGCTCCTCTTCGACTGGTGCGGCCACAACCGCTTCTTCGCCAAGCTGGTAGACGCCAGCGAACATACCGGCGAGCACACCCATGCCCATGATCGTCCATGTGTACAGCAGGGTTGAGACGATCGGAATACCAAACACATTCTCGACAAAGTTCGCCACCACCGCCGACACACAGGCGATAATCAGCATCTGCCAGCCAAAGTTTACCCGCCGATTGAGCGGTCTGGCATAGCCGAGCCACGCCGCTAGCCCAACGGCAATCAGGCCCGCCACTAACGCAATTGCGCCGAGCTCGATGCTCTCAAGGAAGATCGCAAAGAACACGGCGATGCCGAGCATAAACAGCGAGGTGAGCAGCAAATTGAGCAGCCGATTGACCTGTAGCAGCCGCATCATCAGAATCGCAAACGATCCGTACAGGAAGAGATAGCTAAAGAGTCCCAGTGCGCCTTTGGTGACCAGCTCATCAAGCATGGCTTGGTGCGAGCGATCCGGCGAAGCACCACGCGACTCAAGCGTGGCTAGCTCTGGGGGGTAGAACGGATTATAGGCGACAAACATGGCCTCTGGACCCCAGCCAATCAATGTGCGGACGGGGTTGTCGGTCACAAGGCCAACTGCGCCACGGGTAACATTGTCGCCGCGCCAGATGAGCACGCGCACGCGGCCGGTGCCGCCCTCGGTCTCTAGCAAGTTGCTAAGGCGCGCAATATAGGCATTCTGCCGCAGCCCCGCGAACTGGTCGGTGGTGTTGAGGATGACCAAGAACCCACCGCCAAGGATGGCCAGCAGCATCCATGCCGAGAGTAGCCCCAGGAAGATTTTGCGGCGCATGGTGCGCCAAGCCTGGATCAAAAACAGTGTGACAAAGGTGAACAGGCTGACGAACATACCCATCTGCGGGCCACGGCTTTGGGTAAAGAAGATCACCAGGATGGTGGCTAGCGCCAGGAGCGCGTAGACACCGCTGCTGATGCCGCGCATAAGCTTTGATGGCTCGAGCATCGTGCGTCGGGGCAGCAGCACGACCAGCACGTAGAATAAAAAGTAGGAGCCGATGCCCAGCAGCAGCCAGGTGTTGAAATCGGTGGCGCGGCTGGCTGTCGCCATGTTGACGTTGTAGCAGACGGTGCTGGTCGCGCCCTGACCGCAGTCGGGTGCGTTCAGATAGCCGCCCATCAGCACGGCCAAGATGTAGAGCACAATCAGCGCGCCTGGCAGATAGATGCGCCAGTCGTTGCGCAGCGCGACAGTGGTGCGGTACGAGAAGAGCGGCAGGGTCGCGCCGGTGACAATCACTGCGCCAGGGAAGATCCACCAGTGGTTGAAGCCAAGCAGCGGTGCTTGCAGCAGCGCGCCGAGCTTCAAAATACCGTAGAGCGTGGCGATCTGCCCAACCGCCAGCAGGCCCAGCGTGCCCAGCCATGCCAGATCGAGCCAGGTCGGGCTGGCTGCTGGAGCTGGCTCATCGTGGCTGGTGTCTTCGTCACGCGCTGCATACAGCGCGTGGTCGCTGTGCCCAAAGTGCATCAGATTGTTGCAGAGCCGATAGAGCGTAAACGGCAGCACCAAGATCAGGTAGGCCGCCACAAAGATCGAGTTGCCCATCGTGGAGGCGACACGAGCGGCGGTGTTGCCCGCCCAGGGCAGTGGATCGATGGCCCGGTGCTGCACCCAGCCATAGGCCAGCACAGGCAGCGCCGTGGCCACAATCACCGTGATCAGCCGCTCAAGCTGCTCGCGACGCCGCACATGCGCCACAATCGCAGCAAACACCACAATGTACGATAGATTGGTGTAGGTGCCTTGTAAGCGGTTGTACCCGCCCCAGAAGCTCGTCCAGATCAGAATTGATGTGAATGTTGTGAGCAAAAATACGCCAGCATACACCAGCGCCGGGATCATGAGCGGGGCTTTGCGCCACGTCCGCCAGCGCGGCCAGTCGCGGAACACTTGGCCGCGCTCGAGAATGTTGATGATCCAGGCGGCACCCAGCACGAGCACAAGCGAGCGTAGCACCGTGGCCTTATCTGGCTCGAAGTGCCGATCACTCAGCAGGCTGAAATAGACTGGGATCATGATCAGCGCCAGCAGCCAACAGGCTTCCATGACACGGCGTGACCAGAGGCTAAGGGTGGTTTCTCGCTGCTCCAAGGCAGGTCTCCTTGCTTCGCTGTGTAGGGCTATGAACCAATGGGCAATGCGTTTGCCCGACTATGCTTGTAGCTTTGCGCGCGCTCTAGCATTTCGGCCGCCGATTGGCGGCTAGCATCGCTGATCGGGGTGCCGTCGAGCATTGCTGCTAGCTCATCAACCCGCTCATGATGCTTGAGCGGACGAACGGTTGTCTGTGTGCGGTTGTTCACCACGCGCTTGGCAATCGAGAAGTGCTGATCGCCAAACGCGGCAACTTGCGGCAGGTGCGTGATGCAGAGAACCTGATGGGCTTCGGTTAGCCCCCACAGCTTCTCGCCGACAACCTGCCCGGAGCGCCCGCCGACGCCCACATCAACTTCGTCGAACACCAGCGTCGGCACTGCGTCCACCGCCGATAAAATCGACTTCATCGCCAGCAGCAGCCGCGCCGACTCGCCGCCAGACGCGATGCGCGCCAGCGGCTTCAGTGGCTCGCCAGGATTGGGGCTGAGCAGGAATTCGATTCCATCAATGCCTGTTCGGTCAAAGGCAACTGGCTCTGGGCTGAGGTTCACGCGCACGCCAGCGCTAGGATCTGGCCGCTGGCTAAGCTGGACGTAAAATTTGATGTTGGGCATGGCGAGGTCGTGCACCGCCTGCTGAATGCGTTGGGCTAGCGTGTCGCCGGCCTGGCGGCGTTGCTCATGCAGGGCGCTGGCCGCCTGGCCTAGCTCGCCAAGCAGTGTGCGCTCCTGGGCCTCTAGGTCGGCGATGTGCTCGGCGCTGTGGTGCAGCTGCTCAAGCTCGGCCTCTGCTGTCTGAAGCAGCTGCAGTAGCTCGTTGGAATCGCCGACACGGTAGCGCCGCGTTAGTTCGCGCAGCTCTGCCAGCCGATCCTCGATCGCCTCTAGTCGGCCTGGCTCGAACTCCAGGCTGTCGCGGTATGTGCGCAGCGCATCGATGACATCATCGAGGCGGTAGCGCACCTCAAGCGCCTGCTCGTTCAGCCCTTCTAGCTGCGTGTCTAGCCGCGCTAGCTCGCCGATCAGCAGCGTCACCTCTTCGAGTGCGTCGATGATCGGCCGCGTTGGCGGCTTGCGCTCGCTGGTGGTGCCGCCGGCCTTCAGCAGCCGGTAGGCGCTCTCGGCGGCGTTGGTGATACGCGCGGAGTTTTGCAGCAGGCTGCGCTCGCGGCTGAGCTGCTCCTCTTCGCCTGGCTTAAGCTTGGCCGCCTGCAGATCGGCGATCAGGTACTCTAGCTCTTCGATGCGCTCGATGCGCCGCGCCTCGGCTTGCCGCAGGCTGTTGATCTGCACACGCACATGCTCCAGGCGCTCGACGATCTGCCCCACGGCGTTGCGCTGCTCGATGAGGTTGCCGTAGCGATCAAGCATGTCGGCGTGCGTGCGCGTGTTGAACAGTGCTAGGCCCTCGTGCTGCCCGTGGATGTCCACGAGCCGCCCGCCAATTTCGCGCAGCACAGCGCTGTTAACCGCGCGGCCGTTAATCCTGGCGACGCTGCGCCCACTGGCCGCGTTGATCTCGCGTGTCAGGATCACCTGCTCGTCTTCGTCGTCGTGGAGGCCGTACTCTTGCAGCAGCGGGACGATGTCACGGCGATCATGCAAGGAGAAGATGCCCTCTACTCTGGCGCTTGGGCTGCCTGCGCGCACAAAGGTCGGATCGGTCCGCTCGCCACGCAGCATCCCCAGCGCGTCGATCATAATCGACTTGCCTGCGCCGGTTTCGCCGGTTAGCACATTAAACGCCGGAGTAAACTCCAGGCGCACGTGGTCGATGATGGCAAAATCAGTGATGGATAGTTCCAGCAACATGGTCAAAATTGTCCATTGTGGGTCTCTATTATCGACCTCATTGTATCATAATTCACTGGCCGGGCCGTTGGTCGCGGCGCGCCCATGCCTGAACGGCGTAGTAGATCGCTTTTGGGCGTCCGTCGTCGCTCACAAAGGTGTAGTTATCAACATAGCTGTAGGCGCGACTGGGCAGCCGAAACTGCCACAGGCAGGTCGCCTTGAGCCAGGGCCAGTGCTCCTCGGCCCAGGCGTAGGCATCAACGGTGTACTGCACGCGCTCCGGCGGCGTCACCGCCCCCGTCCAGCGCGGGTGGTCGTTCCAGCCGCCCTCGGTGATCACCAGCGGCACGTCGCGGCCATTGCGCAGCAGCAGCTCGCGGATTAGCTCGGTGCGGCGGAAGTTAACCGTGTCCGGGCTTGGCGCGGCCTGCGCTGGCTGCTGGCCGCCGTAGGCGTGCACGGCCACCGCATCAAACGGCGCGCCTGCATCAATGACTGCCTGCAAGTACTGCAGGTCGTTCACGCTGAGCGTCTGCGGATCGATCGGCCCGCTCGGCCCGCCTGGCGACAGCCCCGCCAGCGTGATCTGCGCGTCAGGCGCGACGGCCTTAACCGCCGGGTACACCTCCTTGAGCAGATCAGCGTAGGCCACGGGATCAGGCGCACGGTCGCCCCACTCAAAGCGCAGGTTCGGCTCGTTCCAGATCTGGAGGTAGCGTACGCCGCGCGGTGTGTAGCGTGCGGCGAAGGCGGCCACGTAGCGCGCATAGTCGGCGTAGTGCTCGTGGTCAAGGTAGCGGTCGTTGGTGTTGGCTGGATGCGCCCAGGCCGGCACAAAATCCAGCCGGGCGATCACCGCTAGCCCCTGCCGCTGCGCCTGCTCGATCACCAGGTCCGAGCCGTACCAGTCGTAGGCGTAGGGCGAGCGCGGCTGTACGTAGGCCCACGGGAAGAGGTCCACAATTGTTGTCGCGCCCATCTCGCGCACCTGCGTCAGCGTCTGCTCGATCAGCGCGCTGTCCCCAAGCCCGCTGAGCCGCGTGTGCACGCCGACTGTCGGGTGCAGCGTCGCAACGTGCTGCTGTGGCGGCAGGTGGAGCGGCGGCGGCACGCGCTGCATCCACAGCTGCCCCACACCGATGATAAGCAGCAGCAGTGCGCTGGCGCTAATCCACTTCATCGCTTGGCTGGCCTCCCTGCTTAAATCTGGTGCAACGAGCAGGCTAGGCACGCTTTTTGGATGTCTAGCCCGCTGATCGCCGTAGGCTATTGTACTTGATATTCGCTCATGTGTGCGCAAATCTTTTGTGGCTGTACAGCAGCGCTGCTGTTGGCTAAGCTTGTGCGGTTTGGTGTCGCCATGCGCTGGCTACGGCGGCACACTCATGCCGCCGTAGGCTCCGCTTACTCGCTGCGCTCGCGCATGATGCGCAGGCCGCCGGTGCGCATGGTCTCCTTGCGGTACTCCTCGATGGCGTCGGCGATCATGTCGTTGCCGGCGGCGCGCAGCTCGCTGACCAACTGGTCGACACCCTTGCGGTCGTAGCTGGCTACTATCGTCGGTGATGCGATCTGCAGCGTGCCAAAGCCGCGTAGCTCGGCCTTGCCGCCAAGGCGCTCGACAACCTCGGAGATGGCGGCGCGCAGCCGCTCGCGCTCGGCGTTTAGCTCGGTTAGCTGGTCCTCGACTTCGCCGAGATCGTTGCACAGCGACGCGAGAATGGTGTAGTCGTTCTGCTGATTCATGCTGCCCCTTTCGTTGCGTTTTTCAACATTCTTTGGTATCGTTGCTCTGCACTTGCCACTGCATAAACAGCTATTCCGGTGGAATCCCTGCCATACCCCCCCTGATGAAAGGAATTGCTATGCCCACGAGACTTCGTTGGGTTCCTGTGGTCTGCGGCCTGCTGGCGCTGATGCTCTTTGTGCCGATGGCCGTGTTTGGGGCGCTGCTGCCCCCCGCCAGGTCGGTCGCCTCTGCGCCGCTGGTGGCACCACCGAACGACGATGCAGCGAATGCCGAGGTCATACCTGCCACCGGCCCCTTCCCCTACCTGACCAGCCTGGTCGATGTCACCGATGCGACCGCTGTTGGCGATCCTACGCCGAGCTGCGGCGGGTTGCTGCAGTCAAATAGCGTCTGGTATCGCTTTACGCCGAGCAACACTGGCAGCTACCGCTTCTCAACCTCGGGCGACGATCTGCGCTCCATTTCGCCGATTCCGAAGTTTGCGCCTGCGCCAACCTCCACCTCGCTGCCGGATACGGTGCTCGCGGTCTATAGCAGCAGCAATGGTGCCGCTGGCCCCTTCACGCAGGTCGCCTGCGATAACGACGGTGGCGCTGGCTTTCAGTCCGAGACCACGGCCACACTCATCGGCGGCCAAGACTATTTTATCGTAGTTACTAAGTGGAACAGCGGCGCGGTCTCCGCGCCAGTCGCGCCCTTCTCCGGCGTGCAGCTGTATGTCGATTACGCGAGCGCCAGCAACGATCTGTGCACTGCCGCGCTGCCGCTCCAGCTTGGCGACTCGCTGGCTGGCACGACGGTTGGTGCTACCGATAACTATCAGGCTAGCTCCTCCGACCCGGCCTGGACAGCCGATCTTGGCAGCTTTGGCACCACCGCCGACGGCCGCGATGTGGTCTACTCGTTCACCGCGCCTACCACCGGCACCTACGGCTTCCGCCTCTACGATGTGCGCGATACGGTCGAGATTGGCTCGCCCAACCCGGCGCTGTATCTGATCGATAGCTGCCCTGGCGGCGCTGGCCCCACCACGGTCACGCTCGTCGCCGGCGCAAACCGCACTGGCGGCAATGCCCTCTCCGAGATCATCAAGGCGCGCCCAATGGTCCCTGGCCAGACGGTCTACGCTGTCGTCGATGCGGTCGGTACCAGCGTCTTCGGCTTCCGCATCCAGGTCGACGCCGCCGACCTCGAGTCTCCGCTGGAGCCGAACAATACGCCCGCCACTGCCAGCACGCCCTCCGAGGGCATGTATGGCACGCTGTCCTCCAGCGATATCGATTTCTTCACGCTGCCGGCTCATAGCGCCGGCGACCGTGTGTTTGCCATGATCGATGGCTCAGGCTTGAACAGCGCCTTCGTGCAGCTTCGCGTCACCACCAGCGTTGATACGCTCGAGTACGATAGCGGCGATAACGATGTGCAGTTCGGCAGCTCGGTGGGCAATGTGGCCGGCACCACGCTGACCGCCGCCGACGCCTTCCTGCGCATCAATCACTCCTTCGGCTCGGCCACCGAGCCATATCGCCTCTTCTACGCTGTGCGCCCGAATGCCGCAGAGGCTACGTCCGAGGTGGAGCCAAACAACACGGTCGCGCAGGCTGGCTCCAGCCCGCTGAACTACTTCAGCGGCACGCTCAGCCTCACCTCCGATGTCGATGTCTACACCTTCGACGCCGCCGCTGGCGATACCGTCTTCGCTAGCCTCAGCGGCGATCCCGACCACACGGCCACCGCGCTCAACGCGCGCATGGAGCTGCTCGACGCCAACGGCAACCTGCTGTTCCTGGTCAACGACCCCAGCGGCTCGGCCTCCAACGCCTCTGGCGCTGGCTCGCTGACCGCCTCGGTGCCCAACTCGCCTGGCGAGGCGCTGCTGTACTCGATCACCGCCAGCGGCACCTACTATCTGCGCGTCGCCGCTGGCACCACCAGCAGCAACGGCGCTGGCGACTACCTGCTGTCAATCAGCACCTTCGCCGCGCCCAACTTCGGCGGCCCCGGCGAGTTCAGCCTCGATCCTGCCACGCTCAGCGTCAACGAGAATGCTGGCACGGCCACGCTGACGGTGCAGCGCTCCGGCGGCTCGGCCGGCGCGGCCAGCGTCGATGTGTCCACGCAGAGCAACACCGCGCTCGCGGGCCTCGACTTCACCCCGCTGACCACCACGCTCACCTTCGCCGACGGCGAGACCAGCCAGTCGATCGCCATCTCGATCACCGACGATCTGCTGCCTGAGAGCGACGAGACCTTTACGGTCACGCTTTCAAACGCCACCGGCGCAACCTTGGGCGCGCCTAGCGCCTCTGTCGTAACCATCCTCGACGACGATCTGCAGACGCCCACGCCGACGCCAACCATGGTCGTCACGCCAACCGACACGCCGACGCCGACCGTGGCCACCAGCACGCCGACGCCGGACACGCCGACCCCATCGCCAACCGTGGCCACCAGCACGCCGACGATGACGCCGGACACGATCACGCCGACGCCAACCTCGGCCACCAGCACGCCGACGATGACGCCGGACACGATCACGCCGACGCCGACCTCGGCCACTAGCACGCCAACGCCATCGGCGACTACCACGCCAACGTCAACCCCGCAGACGAGCAATCCGTTTGTGGTCTATCTGCCGCTCGTGCTTAAGTAGCACCATCCGGCTCCAGCGGCTGTCAAACACTGTTTGGCAGCCGCTTTTTTGTGTTTAGCAACAGCTTATTGTTGATGAAAAAACAGCGTGGTGGCGTGGTGGCGGCTGGCGTGGTATATGCGCGTGCGGCTCAGCGCGCGCCAGGTTGGGCGGGATTGCTTGGCGCGTGGGTT
>JABXJS010000093.1 GCA_013538855.1 Herpetosiphonaceae bacterium | reverse complement strand
CTAGCCCACTGCTCTCGCCATCGCACAGGCGTGACAGGCTGCGCCTGCTGGCCCTGCGCAACGAGCGGGCGGGTGGGCACGGAGCCAGCGCCCGCACGATGGCTGGCGCACTACCACCAGCGCAGATCTGCAAAAAATAGTACTCGCGCTGCTCGGCGCTAGGCCACTGCTGGGAGCCGGGGGTGAATTTGGTGTAATTCCTACAATCGCCCGTATCGTTTGCGTAGCTCGTGCGGTATATGTGATGCCAGACCTCTCCACACAGCAGTTATGCGCGCCGGATCACCTGATCTGGCGCGTATGATTTTAGGCGGCTGCTATCGGCGGCGATGGGGTGCAGACGAATGGAGACGCAATGGCTCTGCTACGCACTGGGCTTGTTATTCTGGCCGGGCTGGTCGCGCTACCGATTGGCGGCGGCTATCTGCTGCTGGGCATTGCTGCCTGGCGCTCAGCCGGCACAGGCGGGCGTAGCCTCGGCAGTGCCCTGCTTGGCCTAGCCCTGCTTGATCTCGGCGGGGCGGCGCTGGCGCTGTGGCGCTGGTGGACTGACGCAGGCGGCCTGCTGCCTGCATTGGCTGTGCTGGTGCTGAGCGGCCTGCTCGCGCGCGCTGGTGCTGCCGTGGCCCATGGCGTTGCTAACCCTTAGCGCGGACGTCTTGATGCGCTGATTGTGCCATGTTCGCCCACGAGCAGAGAATCCACCCAGTCCTGGGCATCTTTTGTGCGCACGCATACGCATTCAATCATGTAAAAATAGTACTTTTGCTGGCAATGCCTAGCCCGATGAGGTGATACAGGGGTGAATTTGGCGCAATCTGCGCTGGAGGCCGTATCGTTTGCGCAGCTCGTGCGGTATATGTGATGCCAGACCTCTCCACACAGCAGTCGCACGCCGCTGGATCACCCGATCCGGCGCGTTCGATTTTAGGGCTGTTTTTGCTATACTTTTTCTCACTGCATTCAACTATGAGTTAAGCGCTATGGACGAACAACAGGCGCGCATACGCAGCCGTCAGAATGCCTGGAACGTGCTGCACCATAGGTCGTTTGCCGCAGGCGTAGAGCTGTACAAGCAGCACGTTGCGCGCTATCCCGCCGATGCTGCCGCGGCGTATATGCAGATCGGCAATGCGGTGTTTAATCGAACGCACTCGTTTACGCGCAGTGAGCCATGGTACCTCAAGGCGCTGGCGATCAATCCGGACCACGAAGGTGCGCTCAACACGCTCGCCAACCACTATCGCGGCACGCCGCAGGGTGCGGACTACGAGCAGTGCCACGTTGCTGCCCTGCGCAAGCATGGCTGGATTGGGCCAGCGGATTGCGACGACGTGCGCGGCTGGGACGACTACTGGTCGCTGAACTTCCGCAATGCGCTGAAGCTGCGCGAGTTTGGCTACGATACTTCCAGCCTGCTCATTCGCAAACTGCGGCAGCGTGGCTGTCGCACGGTGCTGTGCGTTGGCAACGGCATTCATCTGGAGCCGCGCGCCTTTGCTTGCGCTGGCCTGACCGTCACCGCCCTGGATCTTTCGCCGCGCGCCACCGAGTTCGCCGCTGCCTTTGATTTCACGGTCGCCCAGCTGCTGCGCTTCGACTATTTTGTGCAGCTTGACGCCGATGATGTGCTGCTCAGCCAGCTGCTGCGCGCCGCGCCCCCAGTGACCTACAGCGCTGGCAGTCTCTTCGATGCTGCGCTGTGCCCCGGCCCCTACGACGCGATTGTCACCCGCCGCACGCTGCAGCTGTTCGACGGTCAGCAGACCCTTGCGGCGGCAGCGCGGCTGCTCGCTCGGCTTGCGCCCAACGGACTGCTCGTGAACCACAGTCACAACGGCCAGCGCTTTCAGCGGGAGCTACACAGCTACCTGACAGCCCAAGGTGTGTGGATCGCAGCCTATGATGCGCTCGTTAATCCTGCGGCAGCGCTGCCGCCTGAGCGGCAGGTGTTTGTGCGCATCCGTAGCTCAGGCTAGCTATGGCGCTGGACACATAGTACTTCTACTCCGCATTCGTAGCCCATACCGGGGAGCCATGGGTGAATTTAGCGCGATCTGCGCCGCAGGCCGTATCGTTTGCGCAGCTCGTGCGGTATATGTGATGCCAGACCTCTCCACACAGCAGTTATACGCGCCGGATCACCTGATCCGGCGCGTATGATTTTAGCCGCCGTGTGCTGGTGCTTTTGGGCTACGGGCAGCGATCACCGAGGTGGCGGTAGAGCCACAGCAGATCGGCGGCGTTGATGATCTGATCACTGTTCAGGTCCAGCGGCGCGTGATAGCCGCTTGCACCACTGCGCACACCGAAGGCCGCCTCAACTGCCGCGATATCGAGCTGATCAACCACGCCATCGCCGTTGACATCACCAGGCAGCGTCACCGTGAATGGAAGCGTGTCCATTGTGCTGGGGTTTCCCGCCAGATCAACGCCGTCGATGCCGTAGGTCACGCTGCTGCAAAATTCGCTTAGCGTCACCTGCGCGCTCACGTTGGGCGTGTTGACGCTGACTGGCGCAAATGATCCACCATTCACCGCCTTGCGCAGCGTGTACCAGCGCACCCACGAGCCGCCAGGGCTGGGCTGCTCGATGCCCTGCCACTGGAGCGTGAGCGTGCTGCCTGTGGCGTAGCTGCCTGTATCCGGACCCGTGAAGCGCACAATTGGCGGCGTCTCATCGTAGCGCAGCCGCAAAAATTCGCGCCGATCAGTTGACAAATCAACGCAAGAGAGCGAGTTTGGCACAATATCAATCCGGTTGGGGGGATCTGAGTCGATGATCGAATGCACCGCCACGCGCACGCCACCTGGGTCTGTGCCATCTTGCACGACAAATCCCGCCCAGCAGTAGTCGGTTCCGGTGGCGTTGCCAATGAGTAAAATGTCGCCGCGCACAACCTGCAACTGGTCGGTGATAACCTGGTGCGGCAGCGTGAGCAGCATTGCGCGGAGCGCCATTACAGAAATATAGCTGTTGCTGCCACCACCGTTACACTTTGCTCGCTTCTCCCCTTGATATTCAAGTTCACCTGCCTTGAGCGCACAGTCGATGAAGTGTGCTCCATCGGCCTTCGGCGATATAGTCATCGGCCCACAACTGCCATTTTTATGCACATAGCAGCCATCGCTGTTGGTTGGCTGTGTTCCGTACTCGCGGACGTACTCCAACGCCTTGACTAGATCGTAGTAGACGAGGGGCCCGGCCTGCATGCGCTCGCTGAGCGGCGCTGTTTGGAGCGCAGTGTCGGCATTACGCTGGGCGCTTGTGCGGCCCAAGAGCGCTCCAGCGGCTATCAGCACTACGATCAGCATCCATCCGCGCCGTGTCAGACGCCTACTGTGAACCATCATCAGCTCCTTTTGCACTAGGGAAACAAGAATGTCAGGAGAGCTCCTATGTTCGCGCTTGCTGCTCTCTTCATTGCTCATTCGGTGGCTGGCCGCTCGCTACTATCAGATCTCGTGGGGCTATCTGTTTAGTTGCATATCGGCGCGAAATATTTAGCCGCTGGCCGCTCGCCTGCCTGAATCTGCTATCATTGCCGCTGTGACTTCAACTAGCCTGTGGTGATTCTGTGACCAATCCCTTAACCGATCCTATGCGTGTGCGCGCGGCGCTCAACAGCATGGGCCTGCGCCCGACCAAGAGCATGGGCCAGAACTTCCTGATCGACCCGGCCCCGCTCCAGCAGGCGCTGGAGGCCGCCGCCGTCAGCGCCGACGATGTCGTCGTCGAGGTCGGGCCGGGCCTCGGCGTGCTCACCTGGGAGCTGCTGCGCGCCGCCGGCTCCGTGATCTGCGTCGAGCTAGACGCGCGTCTGGCCGCCCGCCTGCGCACCGAGCTGGACGACCCGAAGCTCACCATCGTCGAGAGCGATGTGCTCAGCATTACGCCCGCCGAGCTGCTGGCCGCCGCCGCGCTGCCGCCGAGCACCGCCTACAAGCTGGTGGCCAATATTCCCTATGCCATCACCTCGCCGCTGCTGCGCCACTTCCTTGAGGCCAGCGCGCCGCCTAGCGTGATGGTGCTGCTGATGCAGTGGGAGGTCGCCGAGCGCATCTGTGCCCAGCCCGGTAAGCTCAGCATCCTCGCCCACGCCGTGCAGCTCTACGCCGAGGCCGAGATCGTGATGCGCGTGCCCGCCGCCGCCTTCATCCCGCCGCCCGCCGTGGACTCGGCGCTGGTGTGCCTGCGCCGTCGCCCGCAGCCGCTGGTTGCCACGCCGCCCGACGAGCTATTTCGTGTCATCCGCGCTGGCTTCAGCCAGGCCCGCAAGAAGCTCTCCAACTCGTTGCCCCACGGCCTCGCCGGCCAGGGCTACAGCAAAGAGTCAGTGCTGGCCGCCATGCAGCAGGCCAGCGTCGATCCCAACCAGCGCGCCGAGGCGCTGACCCTCGACCAGTGGGCCGCCATCGCCGCCGCGCTGCAAGGGCTAGCGCACGTCTGACGCCAGCGGTGTGCTTTGTCTGTTTTCTATGCAGGGAGAAAGCCTGCGCCGTGGTTGGGCGCAGGTTTGACGTGGTTCACGTGCCAGCGGCACAGCGGCCCGCGCGTGTCATGCCCGCCGCTGCGGTGGCGCAGCCCGCCGTCACCCAAGGGGTACCCGGTGCGATGGACGGAGCAGTGGGCTGATGAAGGTGCGCCGTGGTTGGGCGCAGGTTTGGCGTGGTTCACGTGCCAGCGGCACAGCGGCCCGCGCGTGGCATGCCCGCCGCTGTGGTGGCGCAGCCCGCCGTCACCCAAGGGGTACCCGGTGCGATGGACGGAGCAGTGGGCGAAAGATGCACGGCGACGCCGCGCCTATCGAACGACGGTAGGCGCGGCGTCGCTGTGTGCTGTGCGCCAGGGCGGCTAGCTGCCAGCCTGCAGCGCCGCATCGACTGGCTGGAGCCGGAACAGCTCATAGGGCCGCTGCAGGCCCTTCAGGTCGCGGGTGAACTGCTCAATCTCCAGCGTGTGCTCGGCGACCAGCTCTTGCACGTGTGGGTCGCTCATCACATCCTTGGTGATCACAACATCGCCGCCGATGCTCACGGCCTGGGCGCGGGCGGCGGCGTTGACGGTTGTGCCGAAGTAGTCGAGCACATCGTTGGCGTTCACGGCGATGCATGGCCCGCTGTGCAGCCCCAGCTTGATGATCAGCGGCGGCAGGTGCGCTGGCCGCTTGGCGTTGTCGGCGGCGATGCCAGCGAGCATCTGGAGCGCGGCGGCCACGCCGGCCTTGGGTGTGGGAAAGACCGCCATCACCGCGTCGCCGATCGTCTTGACGATGCTGCCGCCGTGTTTGCTGATCGCCGCGAACACCGTGTCGAAGTGATCGCGCACCAGCGCATACGCCGAGCTATCGCCGATGTCCTCGTAGAGCGGCGTGGAGTTCTTCAAGTCGCTGAACAGGATCGTCAGATTCTGCACCGCCAGCCCTAGCCCTGGGGCCAGCACCTCCGAGGAGAACAACGCGCGGAACTCGGGCATTGTCGTGACCAGCGCGGCGCTGACGAACGGCGTGCCCCAGGTGGAGCGCTCGATGATCAGCAGGTGGCTGCGGTTGGCGTGGTTATGAACCTGGAAGGTGAGTGGGCCAGCGGCCAGCGCCAGCGCTGCTGGCTCGACGCCGCCATCGCTGATGCTCAGCTGAGCGGTGGTTGGCAGCGCGTCGTCGCGCAGCTCCACGGTGCAGCGGTTTTCGGAGCCGAGGATGCGCGCGCGATAGGTGCCCGCTGGCAGATCGACGTGGATCAGCCGCTGCTCATCTGCCTCCAGCCGCTGCTGGGCCAGGATGTGGCGGTTGTACGATGGCCCGCCAATCGCGCAGAAGGTCGTGCTGTTGGTCTGGCGAATCGCTGGATGTACGCTGAAGCGTAGCTCGACATAATCGTCGAAGTTGACATTGTACTCAATCCGGCAGGAGTCGCAGTGCGACTGGCCGGTCAGGTCGCGCAGGTTGCTGAAGGTATCGCGGCTGACGCGGCAGTTGGGGCACAAGATATCCCAGTGCAGGTCGAGCAGCCCGGCCTTGGTGGCGAAGAGAAACATGCGCAGCACGCTCATGCGCTCCAGGCCCCAGCTATCGGCGAGCACAAACGGGCGCATCTGGGCCACGTCCTCGTCGCGGCCGTTCTGAATCAGCTCCAGCAGCTGCTCTAGGCCGCCGCCATTGACTGGCGCGCTGCGCAGCAGCTCTAGCCGCTGCTCCAGCACTGCCCAGTCGATCTGCGGCGTTTTGGTTGGCGGAAAGTAGTCGCTGGAGCGGGCGGCGTAGACCTGCTCCAGCCGCCGCAGCTGGCGCACATGATCACGCACCAGCTTCGCCACAATCGCGCGGGCGATCAGGCCGGTCGAGCGGGTGCGCGGGCGCAGCGTGACCGTGCTGATCACCTCGCAGCGCGTCGCATCGAGCGCAATCACCGTTGCGCCAACAGTGAGCGAGTGGATCAGCGGCTGATCCAGAAACTCACGTGTGACCTGGTGATAGCTGGGCGCAATCCACTCGTAGGGGTGCTCGATCCAGCGCAGGTGCATGCCCAGGTAGTCGGTGTGGCCGATCACGCGCACGCGGCCATCTGCGTCTGTTTCATCGCTCCAGCGCATCGCTGGCAGGCCCATCGCGTGGTTGATGCGGCTGGTGTCCGACACAAGCTCCCAAAATGTGTCGATGGGCACGTTGATGATGAGATGCTTCGAGATGGTTATCGGGCGAGGCATAGGCCAATCTCCATGGTGCTAGTGATCAACCATACGCTCCTTGAGCGGAGCGAGAGGCTGATAGGGCAGGGGCACAAACGACTTCAGCTGTGATTTTAGCATCTGCGCCGCCTGCGTGTATCCGCCGCCGGAACCATCGACGAAGTGCACTTGGCGGCCCATGCGCTCGAACACTAGGCATGTGAGCACCACGCCTGGCGCACGATGATAGCCGTAGGCCAGCCGTCCGCGCGCGTGCTCCTGCTGGAGATAGGCGAGCAGCTGCCTGCGCTGCGCATGGGTGCTGGCGATGACCATGCGCAGCGTATCGTCGTACTTTTGATAGTCGGTGGCTGCCTGTACTAGCGCGCGGTACTCGCCCCAGTCGGTCTGCGCAGTCTGCACGCCAAACCGCATTAAGATTGCGCCCAGCGTGCTTTGCACCCACACCTGCCACAGTGCCCGCAGCTTGCTGATGCCTTGCTCTGTCGCACGCAGGCGCACCTCGGTCCAGAGGCGGCGTGGGTTCAGGCTTACGCGCAGATGCTGCCGCCGCACCGGCTGGTACTCCTCCGCTGTGCCATAGATCTGCTGAATCTGCTGGAGCACAGCGTCGTAGACCTCGAAGGGGCTTTGATCCGGCGACGTGGTGGCGCTGATCAGCAGCGTCAGTGTCTCATCGTGCGGCGAGGGCACCTCCTGCCAGCGGCACTCTAGACCGCTTAGGTCGGCTCCCTGCGCCTGATGATTCGGTGCCAGTCGGTAGCGGCTGCCATACTCGGGATGCTTGATCAGCCGCTCGGCGTACACCAGGCCGCCGCCGCTGAACATCGCCTGCGCGTAGGTGTCCGACGCCGCCCACTTGAGCACCGTCAGCGGATAGCCGGCGGCCAGAATATCGTGCACAGGCAGGATGCCGCTGCGCAGCGTTAATCCATACGCCGTCTGTGCCAGCGCCTGCAGGTGCTGCAGCGCCTGCCGCGCCGACGGCTCAAGGCTGGGCGGGATGAGCACAGTCGCGCCGTCGCCGCCGAACACAAATGGGATCTCCAGCGGCATGGCAATGTTAAGCAGCGCGACAATCGCTGCCGCGCCGATAAAGTTGATATCGCGGTAGCGGCCCTCGGCGACAGCGTTGGTCGAGTCGACCACATCGGTGATGATCACCAGCCAGTCTGCGGGCACGTCGATGTACAGGTGCGGATCGGTGATGGCGGTGAACATGGAAATTGTTGGTAGATCTGCGTAAAACGCCTCATTCATAGACCACCTGTGAGTGTTAGGTGCAAAGCACACGCAATACGCATGATACGTACCAACAGGGCTTGTTGGTTTGCTGCTAAGTTTTTGAGAGGTTAACTGGTGCTTCGAGCGCTGGGATGGTGTGCAGGCCGCGCACGATCACCGAGTCGTGGCTGTACAGGCCCACCACCAGGTACAGCGGCCCAAAGCGTGCCTGGATATCCTCGGCCTCCAGCGCAATCTCGGTGCTGTCCTGCTCAGCCAGCCACTGCCGACCAAGCGCCCGCCAGACCAAATCGACCACTGGCGTGTCGTAGCTGCCGACGTTGGGCACATTGAACAGCACATAGCTCTTGAAGCGCCGCTCGTCTAGCTCGAAGAGCGCATTGACCTCATCGCTGCGCACGAGGCACAGCGTGCGTTCGCGGCGCACAAGCACCGCCGCTGGGTCGCGATCAAGATGCTCAGGAAGAAAGCGCGCATAGCGCTCGGGCGTGATTTTGCGCAGCCACGTGGTGCGACTCTCTGGCGTGAGCGCCCAGCGCTCGACATACGGCGGCTGCGGGTCGGCGCTCAGGCCCTCCCAGCGCACAACATCGCCAGGCTGCATCAGTTGACCGTTGGGGAGGGTGAGGTCGGCGGCCTGCAGCGGCCCATCGGGGCGCACAACCTCGACCCAGACCCGGCCGGTGACCGGATGTGGCTCGGTGGTCATGCCGGCCAGGGCGAAGCCCTTCTTCACCCGCGAGACCGCCAGTATCAAAAGATCAAACACGTGACTCATCTCTGCCTGTCCTGCTTCAGCGAATTCGCCCGATTATGGCAGACAGCGGCACGATCTGTCAATTATGCTGCGCTGTAGCACAGTGTGGACGCTGATCTGTCCGCCTGTGCAGCGCTACTCGGGAATAATATCTTCCAGCGCGGTGATCGTTAAGGTTTTCGCCGCCAGGTCGATCGCTTGCACAACGTCGCGAATCATGGGCACGAGCACATCGGGCTGACCGATGCGCCGCACAACCAGCACGTCGTTGGCCCCAGTCTCAAGCACGTCGATGATGCTGCCGATGGCCGCGCCTGCGCTTGTCTGCACCTGTAGGCCCAGCAGATCGTGCAGGAAGTACTCGTCGGCCTCCAGCGGCGCGGCCTGCTGCTCGGGAATGTACAGCTCTAGCCCGCGCAGCTCCTCGGCCTCATCGCGGGTGGTGACCTCGGCCAGCCGCAGGATATAGATGTTGGCCTTGTGCGCGTGGAAGCGCTTCACGCTGTAGGCCGTAAACGTATCGCCAAGATAGATCTGCTTGACCTTGGCCAGGTGCTCAGGACGGCTGCTGATGATGCTAGCCTTAAGCTCGCCGCGCACGCCAAAGGCGGACACGATGCGCCCGATCAGCAGCATATCGTCGGGGTTGACGCTGCTCACGAGTTGACCTCAAGGTGCACACGCTTGTGCTGGCGCGCGGCCATAATCGCCAAGACATCGCGAATGGCCTTGACGACACGGCCATTGCGCCCGATCACCTTGCCTGCCTCCGAGGGCGGAACGCGCAGGTTAAGCGTGATGCTGTGCTGGCCGCTGCGCTTGCTGATCGTGATATCTTTGCTGTCGATCAGCCCTTCAACAATATATCGGAGTAGTTCTTCCATACATCACTCGCAAAAGCGCCCCACCTCAGGGGAGGCAGGGCGCGCTAGTCAACTACGCTGAGGTCTCGGCTGCCGCTTCGGCCTGGATCGTGCCGCTCTCGTCTAGGATGCCCTTGGACTTCAGCAGGCGCACCACGGTCTCCGAGGGCTGGGCACCGACGCTGAGCCAGTAGCGCGCGCGATCGCCCTTGATCTCTAGCAGCTTGGGCTGTGTCTGCGGATTGTAGTGACCGATCGTCTCGATGAACTTACCGTCGCGCGGCGCGCGCGAATCCGCAACAACGACGCGGTAGCTGGGCTTGTGCCGGAAACCCATCCGGCGCAGACGAATACGAACCATTGAGATTTGCCTCCACTAAATTATGGCTATTTCAACATCTTGAGCAGGTCGTTGGGATTGCCGCCCCGCCCAAAGCGCTTCATCATGCGCTGCATCTCGCGGAACTGCTTGACCAGCGCATTGACATCTTCCAGTTTGGTTCCGCTTCCGGCCGCGATGCGGCGCTTGCGGCGATTATCACGCAGTAGATCTGGGTTGCGGCGCTCTTTTGGCGTCATCGAGAGGATGATCGCCTCGATGCGCTTCATCTCGCGCTCGTCTGCTGCATCTTCAAGCTCTTTGAGCTGGCGCATCTGCTTGCCGATGCCAGGAATCATGCCTAGCACCTGCTGCAGCGGCCCCATCTTGCGCATGGACTCCATCGCGCTGAGGAAGTCCTCAAAGTCGAAGGTGCCCTTGCGCAGCTTTTTGTTCATCTTCTTGGCTTCGTCGCGGTCGTAGACCTGCTCTGCCTTCTCGATCAGCGTCATCATGTCGCCCATGCCCAAAATGCGCTGGGCGAGGCGATCTGGGTGGAATGGCTCGATCGCGTCGGTTTTCTCGCCGGTGCCAAGGAATTTAATCGGCACGCCGGTGACTTCGCGCATCGACAGCGCGGCACCACCACGCGCATCGCCGTCGATCTTGGTCATCACCAGGCCCGTCAGCGTGACCTTCTCGTTGAAGGCCTCGGCAACCTTCACCGCCTCCTGGCCGATCATGGCATCGACAACCAGTAGGGTCTCGTTGGGCTGCACCCGCGCCACAATGTTCTGTAGCTCGGTCATCAGCCGATCATCGATCTGGAGACGACCAGCTGTGTCGATGATGACGAAGTTGTTGCCGTTCTTGCGCGCCTCGCGCAGCGCACGCTCGGCAATGTCCGGCGGCGCAACCGTGGTGCCCTCGCTGTAGACGGGAATGTTGAGCTGTTTGCCCAGCGTCTCCAGCTGCTTGATCGCCGCCGGGCGGTAGATATCGGCGGCCACCAGCAGCGGCACTTTGCCCTTCTTGCGCATGTACAGCGCTAGCTTGGCCGCCATGGTCGTTTTACCTGCGCCCTGCAGACCAACCAGCATCAGAATGGTGGGCTGATCGCGCTGGTTGGACTCGCTGATCGGCACGTTGGCATCGCCAAGCAGGTGCACGAGCTCGTCGTGGACGATCTTGATCACTTGCTGGGCTGGCGTTAGGCTTTTCAGCACCGCCTCGCCAACAGCTTGCTCGCGCACCCGTGCGACGAAGTTCTTTACAACCTTGAAGTTGACATCTGCCTCCAACAAGGCCATCCGCACTTCGCGCAGACCAGCGTCAACATCGGACTCGGTCAGCCGACCTTTGTTGCCGATGCGCGAAAAAACATCCGTCAGGCGGTCGGAGAGATTGTCAAACATCGATTCACCTCACCGCAACAGAAAAAACTGGCAGAACATCAGCACGCTCAGCGTGGAGATTGTCCCGTCAGTATCATGACCGTCCTATTTTAGCCGATGGCTGGGCGAATGTCAAAAATGTCTAGCAGATGTGTCTAGACTTGAAAGGTGTTAATCATCGACGCGCCATGGCCGCGTAAAATGTGCTCGGCGTCGGCAGCACGATCTGGGTTCGGTGTCTCAATCGCAAAGATGATGTCGCCCTGCTGCAGCGCCTCTTTATAGTACGAGGCCAGATCATCGCCAAGGCCAATTTGTGAGAAGGCCCCCAGCACACCACCTGCGGCCGCGCTGGCTGTGGCTGTGCCCAGGATTCCCGCCCCGATGGCTGGCCCTAGACCCGGAATGAGAAACGCGGTTAAGCCTGCCGCCACCGCCCCAAGCGTGCCAGCGGTGGCTCCACCTGCCGCAGCGCCTTTGATGACGTCGGCCTTGTCGCTCTCCTCGGCAAGTTCCTTCTGCGACAGGTAGAGCACCGAGATGTCCTCTTGCGAGAACTGTGCCGCCGTTAGATCCTTGACGACCTGCTCAAGCCGCTCGTGGGTGTTGTTGATCGCCATCACTCGATAGTTCGCCATACGTCCTCCTAAATCCGTGCTATAGCTAGCGCTATGCAGGGCAAGGAGTATGCCAGAAGGTGCGCCGCTGCTGCCTGCCGCCATTTTGACTCTATAATATTCGCGATGGATGGAGGACCTTCCTATGCGTATACTCAGGCCGATGTTGCTCGGCTGCCTGCTGGTGTTGCTGCTGCCTACGGCGGCGGCCGCCCACCCGCTCGATCAAATCTACCACGATCTGCGCGTGCAGATTCGCCCCGATCAGCTGAACCTGGAGGTGCACCTGATCCTCGGCCCGCTGGTCACGCCGCGCCTCTGGACCAGCCTCGACGCCGATGGCTCGCAGACGCTCGACGATGCCGAGATCACGGCGTGGTGCCAGCGCTATCTCAATAATTTGGCGCTGCGCTTCGATGACGCGAGCCTGCCAAGCCTTGCGCTCGGCCAGATCGACCAGTTCCCCCGCGATCGCACCAGCTTCATTGGCGATGGCACGACCAACCTGCATTGGACGGCCCACGCGCCTGTGCCCACGCTCCAGCCCGGCGAGCATATGCTGACGCTCTTCAACGCCGCCTACCCCGATATCAGCGCCTACGACTGGAGCAAGACGCGCGGCTTCCAGGGCATTGTTGTGCGCGAGGCCCTGCAGATGAGCGCAGGTACGGCGGTGTTTCCTGTGCGCTGGCCCGCCGAGTTCGCCGCCAGCGCGGCTAGCTCCGCTCCTGCCGCTCCTGCCGCCACCGCCGCGCCAAGCACCGCTGCGCCCGCCGCCCTGATCGCCCGCCTCAAGTCCGACGATTGGTCTGTGGGCTTTATGCTGGTCTCGCTGCTCTCGGCGCTGCTGTTCGGCGCGCTGCACGCGCTGCAGCCCGGCCACGGCAAAACGCTTGTCGCCGCCTATCTGGTCGGCTCGCGCGGGACGCTGCGCCACGCGGTGCTGCTCGGTGTGGTCGTGACGTTCACGCACACCGTCAGCGTGCTCGGCCTGGGCGTGCTGCTGCTGATCTTCAGCCGCTGGGTGCGGCCCGAGCAGATTATCCCTGGCCTGACGCTGGCCTCTGGCATGCTTGTCGTTGGCATCGGCCTCAATCTGCTGCTCCAGCGCGTACGCCTGGCGCGGGCCGGCCGCGTCGCCCACACGCACCACCACCACGGCTTCGGCGGCCAACATCACCATCATCACGACCACGCGCACGACCACGCGCATCACCACGAGCACGCGCCGCTGAGCCGCCGTGGGATTGTCTCGCTCGGTATCTCCGGCGGGCTGGTGCCCTGCCCCGAGGCCCTGGTCATCTTGATCTTGGCGGCCACCTGGGGGCGCTTGGCGCTAGGGCTGGCGCTGATTGTGGCCTTTAGCCTGGGCCTGGCGCTGGTGCTGATCGCCATCGGCATGCTGCTGGTGCTCAGCGGCGAGCAGCTCTGGCGGCGCTTCAAGCCCAACGGAGCCATCCCGCGCTGGTTGCCCGTCCTCAGCGCGCTGATCGTCGTTGGCCTCGGTCTGGCCCTGGCTTTGCAAGGGCTGGCGCGGATTGTTTAACGTGTAAGGAGCAAGCATGACCACTCTTCTTGTTGTTGGCGGAGCCGATACCGGTCGCGCGCCGCTGGTCGTCGCCCTGCTGCGCCAGCGCCTCAGCGCTCAGGCCGTTACGGTTGAGTCCGCCGGTGTGCTCGGCCACGATGGCGACTCGTGGCAGCCAGAGGCGCGTCTCGCACTACAGCACCTCGGCTTTACGCCCCACGAGCACGTCGCCCGCTCCCTCACTGAGGAGCTGGCCCAGTCCGCCGACCTGCTGCTGACGGTTGATCGCGGCGTGGCCCGCGCCGTTGAGCTGCGCTTCGGCGTCGAGAGCGCAGCGCTGCCCGACTTGGCTGGTGCCGTCCGCGATGTGGTCGACCCATTTCGCATGACATTGGACAGCTGGCTGGTCTACGCGCGCGAGCTTGACCAGCAGATCCGCGCCGCGCTGCCAAAGATTCGCCAGGCACTGGGCATGGCCGACGGCAATGCTGCTGCGTCCGAGCCTGCGCCCAGCCCTGCGGCCGCCGCGCCGCCCGCCCAGCCCGCGCTCGCTGCGCCGCCGATCATCCAGCGCCTGCGCACGCTCGTCTCAGGCATCGCCGGGCTGCCCGAGGTTATCGACTGGGCCAAGGCGCGCGCGGCTATCCGCGAGGCCCTGCAGCTGCTGGCCGCTGCCGTCAGCGACCCGAGCGATCTGCGGCCGGGCGCGGTCGCGATGCTCATCGGCGTGCTCGGCCAGGAGGCCACGCCGCTCTCGCCAGGCCAGCTCGCCATGCTGCGCGAGATCGTGGAGCAGCTGGCGCAGCCGCTCGATGGCATGGCTGTCGGCCAGATCGCCGGCCAGATCGGGCGCTGGTCGCAGCTGTAGCGCCGCCGCTCGGTCGTTGCGGTGGCGCCAAGATTGTTGGTGCAGCTCACCCGCAGCTCCACGATCACACCCGTGAACGAGGGAGTGAGCACCAGCGCAGGCACTCGGCTGAGCTGTGGCAGCGCAACCACAGACGCTGCTTGCTCAACGGCCCACAGGGCACCCCGCGCACCGCTGAGCGCTGGCTGCTGCCGTGAACAACGGCGGCGCGCAGGCTCCCAGACGCTGCTTGCGCAACGACGTCGTTGTGGTCCTAGCGCAGGCGTATTGTTTTGATGCAGCAGCGCGGTGGTGGGGCGCACGCCTCGGCTGCAGGCGGCGGCGCTGGTGGTTGTGCGCGCGCTCGATTGCGCTGCGGCGTGGTGGCGCAGCCACACGCTCCTGTGCGCGGGGTGCCCTGTGGGCCGTTGAGCAGTGGGCTGGGCGGCGGCGTGACCGGTGACAGGTGGTTATGTGGATTGTTTCGCGCGGTGGCTGGGCGTCCACCTCGGCTTTGGCGGCGGTGTGGCAGGTGGTTTTTTGATGCAGCAGCGCGGTGGTTGGGCGCACGCCTCGGCTTTGGCGATGGCGCTGGTGGTTGGGCGCGCGCTCGATTGCCCTGCGGCGTGGTGGCGCAGCCACCGGCGCTGGTGCGATGGCGTAAGCAGTGGGCTGGGGCGCAGGCGGCGTGGTGTGGCAGGTGGTTTTTTGGGGATAGTGTAGCGCGGTGGCTGGGCGCACGCCTCGGCTTTGGCGGCGGCGCTGGTGGTTGTGCGCTCGTTTGCGCTGCGGCGTGGTGGCGCAGCAACACGCTCTTGTGCGCGTGTGCCCTGTGGGCCGTTGAGCAGTGGGCTGGGCGCACGCCTCGGCTTTGGCGATGGCGCTGGTGGCTGGGCGCACGCCTCGGCTTTGGCGGCGGCGCTGGTGGTTGTGCGCACGCTCGTTTGCGCTGCGGTGTGATGGCGCGGCCAACGGCGCTGGTGCGCG
>JABXJS010000007.1 GCA_013538855.1 Herpetosiphonaceae bacterium | reverse complement strand
GTTTTTTGATTGATCAGCCCTGCGCTGGGTTACGCGCTGTGCTGCAATCAATCCGCACGGCTCGGCGTCCCGCGCGCTGGTTTCCCCAGCGCCGCATGGGTGCAGGCCGACCGTTTTTGGGTGGTTTTTTGATTGATCAGCCCTGCGCTGGGTTACGCGCTGTGCTGCAATCAGTCCGCACGGCTCGGCGTCCCGCACGCTGGTTTTCCAGCGCCGCCTGGCCTGGCCCGCAGGTGGACGGTGTGACTCCGCCAGTTGTGCTGAGCGCCACGCCGCCAGAGGCCGGAGTGAGCTAGCAACGCAGCCGACGCTATGCCGCACCACCAGCGCGCAACCACAGCGCTGCTTTTTAATCAATAAACCAGAAGCGCTGGCGCTGGACGGAGCCAATTATTAAAAAATTAACTTGACACAACCTGCCTAGCTCGCTTAAAGTGCTGACAGCACAATTGTTTAAACTATTAAGAAATAGCAAAGCCCTGCTGATTTATACTCAATCCATGCCGCTGCGCCTGCCAGCCGTATGCTGGCTGCTCCTGCGAAGTTTGGCTGTTCTTGTATACTCCGATGCCTGGGTCATATTTCTAAGGAGGAGCGTATGCTTGCTACGCTGAAGAAGCTCTCGCTGCTGGGTACGATCTGCCTGCTGCTGTTGCTTGGCTGCGCGGCGCAGGAGGCGACGCACACGCCTGCGCCGCAGCTGAGCGTTGGCGTGGCGCTTGGGCGCGGCGGCCTTGGCGACCGCTCATTCAACGACAGCGCCTATGCCGGCCTGCAGCAGGCCCAGCAGGAGCTGGGCATTCGCTACCGCGTGATGGAGCTGACCAGCGATGACACGCAGGCCACCACGCTCAAGCTGCTGGTCTCCGAGCAGTACGATCTGATTATCGCGCTGGGCCAGGAGTATGTCGCGGCGCTCACGGAGGTGGCGGCGGCCAACCCCGACCAGCGCTTCGCCATCCTCGATGCCGTGGTCGACGCGCCCAATGTCACCTCGGTCACCTTTCGCGAGCTAGAGGGCGATTTTCTGGCCGGGGCGCTGAGCGCGCTGCTCAGCCCCGGCGGCACCGTCGGCTTCCTTGGCGGCGCGGACATCCCGGTTATTCGGCGCATCGAGAGCGGCTGGCAGCAGGGCGTGCGCTACATCAACCCCGACGCAACCATCCTCAGCGAGTACGCTGGCGGCGTCAACGACTTCAGCGGCTTTACCAAGCCCGAGCTTGGCCGCGAGCTAGCGCTCAAGCTCTACGCGCAGGCCGACGTGCTCTACGCCGCCGCTGGCCGCACCGCCCTCGGCGCGATCGACGCCGCCAAAGAGGCCCGCCTCCCGATCATCACCACTGGCTCTGACCAGCGCTGGATCGCCCCGGATGTGGTCGTCACCAGCCGCACAAAGAACATGGACACCGCCGTGCTGCTGATCCTGCGCGATCTGGTGGCCGGGACATTCACGCCTGGCGTGCGCGAGCTGGACCTGAAGAGCGGCGGCGTGGGCATGGCCGAGCTGGACTCGCCGCTGGTCACGCAGGCCATGCGCGAGCGCCTGAAATCTATCGAGCAGGACTTGATCTCTGGTAAGCTTGTAATTAAGGAGTAGCGCCGATGCAGCGTGTGTGGCAGCGATTGTATGCGTGGTGGCACGCCAGCCTGCGCCGCCAGCTTGTGCTGCCGGTGGTGCTGGTGGCGCTGCTTGGCTCGCTGGTGGCTGGCGCGTTCACCGTCACCACCGCCCGGCGCGTGGTGCAGCGGCAGGTCGATGCTGAGCGCATCAAGCTGGCGCGCCTTGGGGCCGATGAGGTGAGCCAGCTCTTTCAGGACGTGATCGATATCGCGCGTCTCCAGCAGCGCCAGATGCTCTCCAGCACGGCCGCCGACCAGGCCGACGCGCTCGTCGCGCTGCAGCGCCAGTTCCCCGAGGCCTACAGCTCGCTGCTGCTGCTCGACGATCAGGGCCGGACGCTGCTTGTGCTCTCGCGCGGCAGCACCTCCACCGTGGGCACGCCGCAGGTGATCGATCCGCCGCAGCCGTTTGTTGGCGCTCCCGAGCTGCTGGCGGCCATCCGCGCCCAGCAAGTGTATGTCTCGCCGGTCGACTACCAGTCGATCACCTCGACGCCGGTGGTCACGGTCGCCATCCCGCTGATCACCAGCGCCGCCGAGGGCACGCTGGTGATCGAGGTGGACGCACGCTACTTCTGGAAGCGCAGCGACACGCTGGATGTCGAGGCCGGCAACGCGGTGATCGTCGACGAGCAGGGCGTCATCCTGGCGCACCCCGATCGCCAGCGCATCGGCCAGCCAGTCGATCCGGCGCTGCAGGAGTTTGTGCGCAGTCGCACGCTGGGCAGTGCGCGCTACACCGCAGAGGACACCGCCTATGTGGCCACCTACGCGCCGCTGCTCGGCGTGATGCGCTGGGGCGTGGTGATCGAGCAGGATCGGCGCGCCATTCTGACGCCGGTGCGCAACATTGCCCAGACGCTGCTGCTGATCATTGGCATTGGCGCGCTGGTGGTGGGGCTGCTGCTCTCGCTGCTCATCCGCGCCATGCTGCGCCCGGTGGCCGCGCTCAGCGCGCAGGCCGCCGCCATCTCCGCCAGCGACGCGACCGGGCAGACCTTCGCCACGCTGCGCAAGGACGAGCTAGGCGTGCTCGCCGTCAGCCTCAACCAGATGCTCGCGCGGCTTGGCGCGGCCCAGACACAGGTGCAGCAGCTCAACGTCGGCCTCGAGCAGCAGATCGCCGACCGCACCGCCGAGCTGCAGGCGGCCCTGGCCGAGATTCAGGCGCGCAGCCAGCAGCAGGAGCAGCTGCTCGCGCTCGTGCGCCGCCTGAGCATGCCGATCATCCCCATCACCGATGCGATTGTCGTCGCTCCGCTCGTCGGCGAGATCAGCGCCGCGCGCGCCCAAGAGCTGATCGGCATCCTGCTCAAGGCCATCGAGCAGCAGCAGGTCCGCGTGGCGATCATCGACATCACCGGCGTGCCCGTGATCGACCCTGACATCGCGCATGCATTTGTGCGCCTGGCCTACGGCGCGCGCCTGCTCGGTGCCAGCGCCATCCTGGCCGGCATCCGCCCCGAGATCGCCCAGGTGCTCGTCACCATCGACGTGGACCTCGTCGCCCTCGAAACGGCGGCCACGCTGGCCCAGGGCTTCGCCCGCGCCAAGCAGCTCACCGGCCAGGTGTAGTTTCGCCAAAAATCCAGCGCTGGCCGCACCGCGTCGATTCACAGCGTGCCCGGCCTAGCGTGTCCTTGCCCTGCTGAGCTGGCGCGGCATGCAGATGTGGCGTCAGTGGTTGCGCGCAGGCTGGCGTGGCGTGATTCGGCGCAGGTGGCGACCGGCAACGGGGACCGGTGCCGGTGGATCGGCGCGGCATGCAGATGTGGCGTCAGCGGTTGCGCGCAGGCTGGCGTGGCGTGATTCGGCGCAGGCGGCGACCGGCACAGGTTCCCGCCGCCCGTGGATGTGTGCAGGGCGGGCTGGCCGCGCTGCCCGCCCAAGTGCGATGAATCCCTCGCTTTATTAACTAGAACCAGCTATGCGCGTGGTTGCGCTGCGTGGGCTACAGGCCTGCCGCGCTTGTGCTGCTGCTAGCCGCGTGGTGGCAGCTTGCCGAGCAGCTGGCCGGTGCGCTCGACCTCGCGGCTCAGGTGCAGGGCGCTGAACAAGTGCAGGGCGCGCGAGAGCGCGGTGTGGGCAGCGTCGATCTGCTGCTGGCCCAGGTGCACCTCGCCGAGCGCACGCCAGGCCGGGGCGGCGGCGAACTGATCGTCGTTCTCGGTGGCCATATCGAGCGCCTGGCGCAGCGTCTGCTCGGCCTCGGCCAAGCGGCTCTGACGGCTGCGGATGCGGCCGAGCAGCGTGAGCGCATAGGGCAGGAAGCTGGTCTCCTCGGCGTTGAGCGCGCGCCAGACCAGCTGCTCGGCCTTGTCGAGTTGATCGAGGTCGAAGCTGGCCTCGCCGGCGTTGACAGCGTTGAGCGCGACCCAGTACGTCGACTGCATGCGCTCGAAGAAGGCCAGCGCCTGCTCGGCCAGCGCCAGCGCCTGCGCAGGCTGCTTGATCTGGACATAGAAGCCGGCTAAGTTGGTCTGGGTGCGTGCCACGCGCACATGGTCGCCGATGCTGGTATAGACGCTGAGGGCCTGCTCGAAGTGCTGGATGGCGACCGACTTGTCCTCTTGGCGCGCGGCCAGCACCGCCAAGTTAAAGTGTGTGCGGGCTTGGCGCACAGGATCGCGCAGCTCGTCGGCCAGCGCCAGCGCCGCCTGGTAGTGGCCCAGGGCCGCCTTGTACTGGCCGCGCTCGTCGGCGACCTCGCCCTGGAACAGCTCGGCGGTGTAGCGTGCCAGGCATGCCTCGCGCCAGGCTGCCTCAAGGTCGCGGAAGCGATTCATGTGGATGCTGCCGATGCGCATGTGCAGCCCGGCCTGCTGGCGCTCGCTGGCCCCGGCCAGGGTTTTGAGCGCCTGATCGTAGGCGCTGAGCGCCATGTGCGAAAGGTCCTGCCCCTCCAGCAGATCGCCCTCGAGCTGGCGCACATAGCTGACGATGGCCGTGCTTGCCTGGCGCAGATCGAGCCGCTGCAGCTGATCGAGCGCTGCCTCCGGCGCGGTGCTGATGCGCGCCAGCTCGGCCTGGATGATCGCTAGCACCTGCTGCTCCTGCTGCGCTAGCCGTTCGGCGTCGATGCTGCTAAACAGCGCGACAGCGGCCTGGCCCTGGCCGCCATGGATGGCCTGCTCGCGGTAAGGAAACCAACACTGAATCGCTTGGGTTGGATCATCGGCCTGTAGAAAGTGGTAGGCGGCGGCCGTGGCCGCGCCGTAGGCCTGGCGCAGCCAACCGGCCTGCTGCTGGAGCGCCCGCTGCTGCTCGGGGCTGCAGCGCTGCAGCAGCGCCGGGCGCAGCAGCGGCCATAGCTGGCAGGTGGCCTGATCGCACTGAACGAGTCCGGCCTGCTCCAGCGTGTCGCGATCGGCGTGTGGCAGGCTATCGAGCGGCAGCGCCTGCCGGAATACCGCCAGAAACTGGAGCAGCTGGAAGGCCGCTGGCGGCAGCAGCTGCTGGAGGTGCTGAGCCAGCGCCAGCAGGGCCGGCTGCTGCTCCAGCGAGCGCAGCGCTGCATCGAGTCCGATGCCCTGGCGATGCAGCAGCGTAAGCACCTGCAGCACCTGGCAGTTGCCCTGCGAGCGGGCGTACACCAGCGCCTTTTCGTCCGCGCTTGCGCTGATCTGCGCCTGCGCGAGCCATGCGTCCACGTCGGCAGGGCCGAGCAGCGGCACCTGCATGTGCGCGATATCGCTGTGGAGCAGCTCTTGGCCGCTGAGAAGCGTTGGCAAGCTTGGCTCACCGCCGATCAGGGCCTCCAGCCATGCGCACAGCTTGACCTGCTGCGGCGTCTGGCGGGCCGCGATCACCTCGATCTGATCGAAGCACAGCAGCGGCGGTCGCAGGCCCAGCTGCTCGCAGTCGGCGCGCACCAGCCCGAGGGCCAGCTGCGGATTGATGCGCTCGCCATCGGCGATCAGCTGGAGCCACAAGTTCGAGGCCTGCTGCTGATGCAGAAACAGGCCGAGGCTGTACAGCACGCTGCTCAGCGAGTCGTTGAGGCCGCTGTGGAAGCTGAGCCAAAACACCGGGTGCTCCCAGCGGGCGGCCAGCGCAGCAGCCAGCGCCGACTTGCCGCTGCCTAGCGGCCCCACCAGCGCGTAGTGCTGCTGTGCCTGGAGCTGCTGGGCGATCTGCTCGAGCAGGGCGCTGCGCGGGGCCAGCAGCTGCACGCTTGGCGCAGGCTCCAGCCGCAGCATTGGCCGCACGATCTGCAGCGTCAGCTGGGCCACTTGCTGAAGTAGCAGCGGCAGCTTATCCTTAACATCACGATGAAACGTGGCCTTGGCAACATTCAGCTCATCGATGATGACGCTGACTGGCGGCCGTGGGTGGTGAATAAAGCGCCAATAGATCAGCTTCTGCTCGCGTGAGCCGTTGCGCAGCAGCTCGCGCCACTGGAGGTCGAGGCCCTCCTCGCTGCTGGGCAGTGGCTCGGCGTTGCTCAGCTGCACCAGCGCCTGGAGCAGCAGGTGCTGCAGCGCTCGCCCGCGCCCGCGCGGCTGCTCAGGGTGCTTGGTGTAGCGCAAAAAAGGCCCCAGGAAGTACGGCGTAGCCAGCGGCGAGTGCGCTCCTAGCCATGACACATCATTGAAGTGCTCTAGCGCCTGCTGCACATGGTCAAGAAATGCCGCTGCATTCTGGTCACTCATGCTGCCGCTCCTCGTATAGATTGAGACAAATCGCGTGCGATATGAGACTTTGCTGCGAGCATTATAGGCTACCTTGTAGCTGTTAATGCTATGCTATCCGTTTTCAGTAAGGAGTAGGCAATGCTACGCCGTATGTCGCTTCTGGTTGTATTTTTCTGTTTTGTGCTGCCAGCGCGTACCAACGCCGCTGCTACAATTCGCCTGCCCAGCGCCTGCAACCTCAATGGCATCGAGCCGCTGGCACCGCTGCGCTGGATCGCTGTGTGGAACTTCGACTCGCCCACCGGCTGTATTCTCTACACCGGCGAGAGCCAGAACCCGCAGCTGCCGCCGCCAATTGTCGACTATAAGCTCGTGTATTGTGAGTCCAAGGGCAAGGTACAGTTTGGCGCTGGCTATGCTATTTTCGAGGGCAAGGTCTACCTGAGCTGCCCGTTTAGCCTCCAGCGCGAAGGCCAGCCCGACGAGGCCGACTATGCGCACTTCTGGATCTACGCGCAGATCAGCACGCTATTCCAGAGTGGCCAGCTGCCGATTGTCAACCATCCGGACTTTGCGCTGCAGGTCAATGCGCCAACGCCAACGCTCAACTGGGCCGAGTGGTCGCTGCGCCGCGCCGATGATAGCGTCTCAACCGGGCAGTCGATCCGCTTCGCCCCCACCATCGACGATCGCCTGCGCCTCGACACCTGCCTCATGACCTCGCTCACCTGCCCGGGCAAGCTGGCTGGAGCCTACGCGCAGCGTATGCGCATCAATCAGCAGTCCAACTACGACACGCCGGTCAATGCGCCGATGCGCATGCGCCTGACGGAGACAACGCTGTACATCGGCTTCGATCCCAAGCAGGAGACGTACTTCCAGGGCCGCATGGGCATGCTCGTGCTCGATCCCGCCTATGGCAAAGACCCAACGCCCGACGCGCTGCCGCCGCTGCCGCAGTAGTCCGCCGGAGCTTGCAGAAGAGGGCTGAGATCGTCGATAATAGAGTGTCTTGTTCGTTCAAGGAGTACTCTATTAATGATTGATTCGCAGCCCACCATCACGCGCGACTGGACGGCGACAGCCTTTGTGGTCGCCGCCGGTCGCACGCTGCTGGTGCATCATCGTAAGCTTAACACCTGGCTGCCGCCTGGCGGCCACATCGACCCCAACGAGCTGCCCCACCTTGCCGCCATCCGCGAAGTCTACGAGGAGACCGGCCTGACCATCGAGCTGCTTGGCCCTGGCGCGCGCCAGCTCGACGGTGTGGTGCAGCTGCCGCAGCCGCTGTGCCTGCTGCTCGAAGATATTGAGCCAGGCCATCAGCATATCGATCTGATCTATGTTGGCCGTGTGGTTGGCGGCGCGCTGGCCCACGCCGATCGCGAGCACCATGCCGCGCGCTGGTTTAGCCGCGCCGAGCTGGCCGATCCGCAGCTGCTCGAAAATGTGCGCGTCTGTGGTCAGCAGGCGCTCGATCTGCTGGAGGAAGCCGATGCAGCAGCTCTTCGCCACGTGTGAGGCGGCGCTTGGCGGGCGGCTCGCTGTGGCGATCATCGAATCGACTGGCCAGCTTGCCGTGAGCTATAACGCCGACCTGCTGCTGCCCTCGGCCAGCCTGATCAAGGTCCCGCTGGCCTGGCAGTGGCTGGCGCTGCCGCCGCAGCCCGCCTACACCGTCCGCGCCAGCGATATCAGTGACCCCGACGGCGCGCTGATCGGCGAGATCGGCCACACCATCGAGCGCTTCGCCATCGCCCGCGTCATGATCACCGAGTCCGAGAACAACGCCACCAATCTTGTGCTCGACTGGGTTGGCGGCCTTGCAGCCGCCAATGCCTGGCTGGCCGCCCGTGGCTGGACAGCGACCCGCTGGGGTCGGCGCATGGCCGACTGGGCCGCCCGCGCCGCCGGCCACGAGAATGTCACCAGCGCTGGCGAGATGGCCGCCATCCTCGCCGCCCTGCGCGCCGACCCTGGCAACGCCAGCGTGGTGCTGCGCTCATGGCTGAGCGCCGCCGTCGATGATCAGAAGATCGACGCGGGCCTGCCGCCAGGCGTGCCGCTCGCGCACAAGGTCGGCGACCTGCCGGGCATGGAGCACGACGCCGGCATCGTCACCCGCCCATCTGGCTCCTGGTATAGCCTCGCTGTGCTCACCCAGGGCAGCGCCCCCGTCGCTGTGCTGCGCGCGCAGATCGCCACCATCGCGCGCTGGTACTGGCGCGCGACCCGCGATCTCTAGCCGCACAGCCAGCAGCCCCAAGCCATGCTCGGCTTGGGGCTGCTGCTTCAGCGTCGATTGTGCTGCCAGCTAGGAGCGCTGGCGCTCTTGGGTGTCGCTCTCGCTGCGCACCTCGCGGCCTTGGTCAAGGGTGTAGGTGCCATGATCAAGGTGCGGGGGCTTGCTCGCCTCGTTGAAGATCACGCCGAGCTTGAGCAGCAAAATCACCACGCCGCTGCTCGCCAGTACAATCAGCAGCAGGATGCCTAAAATAACCAGCAACGTCCACATGCTTAACCTCCGTATGTATGCAGCAATCCCCACCATCGACCAGTGTAGAGCCAGCGCTGGGAGGCTACCTTGACGCCCCTACAGGGCGGGTGTAGAATGAGCCTCTACCAGCGTCTCATATCACATACTAGCTGATGATGGTACGCTCCTATTACCGTGCATGTTGCACGGGTTTTTTTTGAAGATACGTCATGGATACACCGGCTGAGCGTGTTTCCGCCACGCCGCTGGACGTTCCCATCGTTGTTCGTCCGGCACACATGGATGATCTCGATACGATGCTGCAGCTTCAAGCGATTGCGTTTGCCGATAAATTTCGCGCCGCTTTCGGGCGGAGTAAAACCAGTAAGGGCGTCGCCGCCCTGGCCCGCACCCATCGCCTGCAAGGCCCGAGCAGCCTTGCAGGCATGCATGTTGCGGAGTCCGCCCGGCAGATCGTTGGCACGATCACAATGCGCACCGCCGAGATGCGCATCGACGATGGCAATGCTGTTGAGCAAGCCTTTATGCAAGAGCTTGGCACCTGGGGCACCCTGCGCGCCCTGCATGCCTTCTCCCAGCTCGATCATCGCATCGGGCGCAACGAGGCCTATATCACCGATGTCGCCGTCCTGCCCGAGCTGCGCCGTCGCGGCATCGCCGGCCTGATGGTGCGCTATGTGGCCGGCTTGGCCCGCCAGCAGGGCAAGGCATGCCTGAGCCTGTATGTCAGTGCCTCGAATGCCCACGCCATTGCGCTGTACCACAAGCTGGGCTTTCGACAACAACGTGTCCGCCGCTCATGGTGGAATGCGCTGCTCCTCGGCGAGCGCCGCTGGGTCTATATGACGTGTCCGCTACTTTAGACAACTTTAGCTCGCAGGCGCTGTGCCGCCGCGTGTGTCAACCAATCTATCAAACCCTACTGTTCCGATTGATCAACGGAGATCACTCAGAAAGGATCATGGTCAATGGCTGACGTGCATCTGAACGCGTTTCAGAACGCGCAACAACAATTCGACTTAGCAGCGGAAAAACTCGATCTCTCCTCCGGCATGCGCCGCGTTTTGCGCGTTCCTCAGCGTGAGCTTAGCGTTAACTTTCCGGTCAAGATGGATAACGGCGATATCCAGGTCTTCTCTGGCTATCGCGTGCAACATAATGTCTCGCGCGGCCCGGCCAAGGGCGGCATCCGCTTCCACCCCGCCGTCGACCTCGATGAGGTGCGCGCGCTCGCGATGTGGATGACCTGGAAGTGCGCCTTGGTCAATATTCCCTACGGCGGCGCGAAGGGCGGCGTCATCGTCGATCCCAATAGCCTCTCTAGCCCCGAGTTGGAGCGGCTGACCCGCCGCTTCGCCACCGAGATCAGCATCCTCGTCGGGGCCGAGAAGGACATCCCCGCCCCCGATGTTGGCACCAACGGCCAGGTGATGGCCTGGTTCATGGATACGATCTCGATGCACCGCGGCTATACTGTGCCCGCTGTCATCACCGGTAAGCCCGTCGAGGTCGGCGGCTCGCTTGGCCGCGTCGAGGCCACCGGGCGCGGCGTGAGCATCGTCGCCCGCGAGGCCGCGCGCCACCTCGGCATCCGCCTCGATCAGGCCACCGTCGTTGTGCAGGGCTTCGGCAACGTCGGCAGTGTCACCGCCGAGCTGCTGCACAAGATGGGCTGCCGCGTTATCGCCGTCAGCGATGTCTCCGGCGGCTACTATAACCCCAAGGGCCTCGATATTCCGGCCATGAGCGCCTACGCCAAGCGCAATCGCTCGCTCGCTGGCTATACCGCCGAGGGCCTGGAGCAGGTCTCCAACGCCGAGCTGCTGGAGCTGAAGTGCGATATCTTGGCCCCCTGCGCCCTCGAGAACCAGATCACCGAGCAGAACGCCGATCGCATTCGCTGTAAGCTCCTCGTCGAGGGTGCGAACGGCCCCACCACTCCCTCCGCCGATGATATCCTCTACGAGAAGGGCATCTTTGTGGTCCCCGATATTCTCGCTAACGCCGGCGGTGTCACCGTCTCCTACTTCGAGTGGGTCCAGGGCCTGCAGGAGTTCTTCTGGACCGAGGAGGAGATCAACAATAAGCTCGAGCGCATCATGGTGCATAGCTTCGAGTCCGTCCTTGATCAGGCCCTGCGCCACAAGGTCTCTATGCGCATGGGCGGCTATATGGTGGCCGTCGCCCGCGTCGCCGAGGCGACCGAGATTCGCGGCATCTATCCGTAGATCAGTCGGTTTTTTTGTACAGCGCCCATGCGCCACAGCGGCCCATGGGCGCTGTGCATGCCGACCGCTGTCCGCTGTGCTTAGGGCGTTGGCCGCATGCGCGCTGGCCGTGGCTGGCTGTGATCCGGCCGCTCAATGCCCTTGATCATCAGCCATAGCGTGAATGCTAGCTCTGGCAGCGGTGCTAGCACCATAACCAGTGTGTCAAAGACGGCCCGCGCGCTGGGCATGAGCATGATGCCCAGGCTGTTGCCGAGATAGCCCACCGCCGCAGCGCCCAGCAGCCAGCCAAATATGCGCGGTACGTATCCCGATGTGGCCGCAAGGTAGCTCAGCGCAATGAGATGACAGCCAAAAAAGAGCTGCCAAACCAGCACCCCTGCGCCATGCAGCGCGAGAAACACCTCCGCCTGCCCCAGCTGCTGTGCGCTCAAGCGCGCTTCAGCGCCGCCGAGCAGCGCAAGCACTGCGAAGTAGTTCAGCACATTCATGCCCTGAATAATGCTCATCGCGACCCTAAATGTCGCCGCCGTCAGCGCTAGCGTGCGGTTAACGGACTGAAATAGCCCATAGAGCACAACGCTCAGCACAATCTCGATCAGGAAGATCAGCCCGTCGCTCACGAGCGCGAGCCGAAAAAGACCCTCCGAGCTTAAAATGTTGCTCGCTGTGGTATTGATCGCACCATCTACGATCAGCGTCGCAGGCATATACATCATGCTAAAGCCAGCCAAGATGGCAATTGTCAGGTAGAGCAGTCCAGCTAGTCGGCCTGTGTTCTTCAGGTGTTGCATTGTGTCTCCATATGCTGCTATACCCTAGCGCTGTCTAGCAGCGTAGGTCGCTTGGTCTATGCACTCAAGCTTATGCGCCTACCAGTACTGGTCGCTAGCTCCTTAAGTACTGCGTGGCGGTATTGCGGCATCCATGGGTGCGGTGCTGAAGGGCGACGCCTGCTCGGTTCGCGGGTCTGCCAGCGTAGGTGCAGGGTGCTGGCCCTGGCGGCCAATGCAAGCTGTGCCCTGCCCGGCCGTGATGTCCAGCGCTGTGTACTGCTGCGTGCTGGCCGTTGTGGTGGATGGCGACGCCTGCTCGGTTCGCGGGTCCGCCAGCGTAGGTGCGGCGGTGCAGGCCCTGGCGGCCAATGCAAGCTGTGCCCTGCCCGGCCGTGAAGGTGTGCGCTGTGTTCTGTTGCACGTTGGCCGTTGTGGTGGATGGCGACGCCTGCTCGGTTCGCGGGTCTACCAGCGTAGGTGCGGCGGTGCAGGCTGTGGCGGCCAATGCAGGCTGTGCCCTGCCCGGCCGTGATGTCCAGTGCGCTGTACTGCTTATTAACGAGCATGAGGCAGGTTGCCCTGCCTCACGTGTGCTGCTGTATTCATTATGTGCTGCTGCTCGGTTAGATTGACTTGCTGCGCATCACCCTGCTGCGCGAAGCTGCGAGCGTGGTGAGCAAGCAGGCCGTGCCGCCAATAATCGTCACCGCAGTTGCGCCCCAGTGCTCGGCCACCCAGCCGGCCTCTAGGCTGCCAACCATGCCCAAGCCCACCAGCACCGTCACATAGAAGCTCATCACCCGGCCGCGCATTAGATCGGCGGCGGTGGTTTGCAGTGTTGCGTTGGCGTTGGCCAGGAAGGTGATCATCGAAAAGCCGGTGATCACCATAATTGGCAGCGCCAGCCAGAACGAGGGGTTAAGCGCAAACAAAATTTGGCCCACGCCAAAGCCAATGCCGCCCTGCACCAGGTAGCGCCGCCGGTCGCTGTCGCCGCTCATCGCCGCCACGCGCAGCGCGCCAGCCAGCGCGCCGACGCCGTTGGCCATCAAAATAACGCCCAGCCGCGTTGCGCCTGCGCTGATGCTGCTCGTCACCAAAATCTGGTCGGCGAAGATCGGCAGCACGGTGACATACGAGAAGCTGAGAATGCTCGGGATGAGCACCAGCAGCAGCACCGTGCGAATCATCGGCGTGTTCATCGCATAGCGAAAGCCCTCGACGAACGAGCGCACCGGTGTGCTGCTGCGGTTATCCTGCGAGCGCGGCGGCAGATTGCGCATCATCAGCAGCCCGCTGATCACCGCCAGAAAGCTCACGCCGTTGATCATAAAGGCCCAGCCTAGCCCAACCAGCCCCACGAGCACGCCGGCCACCGCTGGCCCCACCACCCGCGCGGCGTTAAACACCGACGAGTTCAGCGCAATCGCATTGAGCAGATCCTCGCGCTCTGGCACCATCTCTACCAGAAACGCTTGGCGGGCCGGCATGTCTAGCGCGTTGACCAGACCGCTGCCCAGTGCTAACATCAACACATGCCAGTATTGGACATGGCCGCTGAAGGTGAGCGCCGCCAGCACAAACGCGAGCAGCATCGCCGCTGTCTGCGTTGCTATGATCACGCCTTGGCGCGAGTAGCGGTCCACGATAACGCCAGCAAACAGGCCCAGCACCAGCACCGGCAGCGCGGTCAGCGCCGCCACTGTGCCCATCGCCAGCGCCGAGCCAGTTAGCGTGTACACCAGCCACTGCAGCGCCAGCGCCTGCATCCAGGTGCCGATCAGCGATATCAGCTGGCCAAACCAGAAGAGCCGAAAGTTGCGGTGTCGTAACGCCCGCGCCATTGCGGGTAGTTGCCGTTGTCGGTACGGTCTGCGTAGCGCGCGACGTCCAATCATTGTGTCTATCCCCATCTGTTTCAATCTATACGTTGTTATTATATCACCATATGCATATAACTGCATATAAAACTTTAGTCGGATTTGCTGATCCTGCACGTGCTATGCCAAGCGCGATATGCTTTACACCTCGACAAGCACGCGCACGATGAAAAAGACCGCTGCTAGCGCGGATACGTTAGCCTTTTTCTGGCTATATTCCGCTGCTGATGTGTCATCTACATGTCATCAACAACACTTGCTAAAGATGGTACACTTAGGGCGATCCAGGCAGTCTTTATGGAGTTTCCCCTATGGCTAGGCTTGTACTCTGTTTCCTTGTCTTGGGCCTGCTGCTCTGGCCACAGCTGCCAGCTCACGCTCAGACTAGCATCCCCTGGGGCGATAAGAGCACGCCCTTCGGCATGATTGTCTCGCTCGGCAATCGTGTGCGCTCCGATGAGATGGACGAGATGATTACGCTCATGCAAGAGGCCGGCGTGCAGTGGAACCGCGAGGAGATCTCGTGGGATCATGTGCAGCTCAGCAAGGGCGGCCCCTACGACTGGGACGGCAACGCCGCTGGCTTCTACAACTACGACCGCGCGATCGATCTGCAGCGCCAAGCTGGCATCCAGGTGCTCGGCTTGCTCGACTATAATCCCGCGTGGTTCAAGAGCAAAAATCCCCACCCCGACGAGTGGCTCAGCGACTGGGGCGACTACGTCTATAGCACGGTGGCCCACTACGGCCGCGATCGCGGCCAGATCAAGTACTGGGAGATCTGGAACGAGCCGAATCTGCTCGCCTCCGGCTATGAGAGCGGCCTCTATAGCGTCGAGGACTATGTGCGCATTTTGCAGACAGCCTCCGCCGCCGCACGCTCCGCCGACCCCGAGGCCAAGATCGTGCTCGGCGGCATCGCCGAGATCTGGAGCGATATCCCCGCCAACTCCTACGATCTGCTCGACTATCTCCAGCGCCTGCACGATCTTGATGCCTGGCAGTACTTCGATATCCTCGGCATCCATCCCTACCGCCCCACCGCTCCCGAGCAGCCTGCCTGGCGGCGCAACCACTTCGAGACGCTGCTTGACCAGATGAACAATATGGACGCGCTGCTCAATCGCCTCGGGCGTAAGCCCATCTGGTATACCGAGATGGGCTGGTCCAGCGAGGCCGACGGCAGCGTCAGCGAGCAGAATCAGGCCGCCTGGATGCAGCGCTTTCTGCTGATTGCGCTCACCCGCCCTGGCGTGGAAAAAATCTTCTGGTACGACTTCCGCAATGATACCGGCGGCAATCAAAACTACCGCACGCCGATCAACGATCCAAATGAGGAGCAGTTCCACTTTGGGATGCTGCGCCGCATCTATCCGCTGCGCGTCGATGATCCGAACCTGCGCAAGCCCGCCTATAGCGCCTTCTATCAGCTCACCCACGCCATCGGCGGCCTCGGCTGGTGGAACACCTACGCCGATCCGTTCGACAACGACGGCATGGCCTGGCAGCGCTGGAAAAACGATGATCGCACCGTTGATGTGATCTGGTGGACCGGCTTTCCGCAGCCGGCCTCGTATGTCAATATCAACTGTGGCTGTAGCCGCGCGCGCGTGCGCTCCTACGATGGCCACGTCGAGCGCATTCTCTCCACCGACGATGGCCACCTGCGCGTGCAGCCGCCAACCGACGGCCGCCCAGTCTGGGTCGAGTGGGGCGGCTATCGCACCACCGGCTACCGCTTCAGCGAGGTGCCGCACACCATCAGCGGGGCCTTCCGCTCCTACTGGGAGGCCAAGGGCGGCCTAGCGCGCTTTGGCCTGCCGCTCACCGATGAGCTGGTCGAGCCTGGCCCTGGCCGCATCCCGCAGACGGTGCAGTACTTCGAGCGCAATCGCTTCGAGCTGCATCCCGAAAACCCCGCGCCCTACAATGTGCTGCTTGGCCTGCTCGGCAACGCCACGCTCCAGCGCCAGGGCATCAACTGGCGCACCCTGCCCCCCTCGCAAAACCCGCCGCCCGACGGCTGCACCTACTACCCCGAGACCGGCCACAGCCTGTGCTGGCCCTTCAAGGAGTACTGGGAGCAAAACGGCGGCGTCGCAATCTACGGCTTTCCGCTCACCGAGGCGTTCTGGGAGTACGACCCCACGCTCAAGGCCGGGCGCTTGGTGCAGTATTTCGAGCGCAATCGCTTCGAGCACCATCCTGACTTAGCTGGCACGTCTTACGAGGTGCAGCTGGGCCTGCTCGGCCAGCAGCTCTACGGCGGCTGGGGCGTGTGGCCCTAGGCTCCGCTGGCTGTCTGCATGGAATCAAAAGGCGGCGGGCTTGCAAGCCCGCCGCCGCTGTGTGTTGACCCTACTTGATGGTCTTTATCTCGGTGTGCGCGTGCTGATTGAGCGGCAGCGTAAATGTCTCTGGTGTTGCTGTTGGGCCAGGCGTCGGTGTGCTATCACTCAGCATGTCGCTGACTTCGCCTAGCTTGCCGTCGACGCTGGTTGCGCTATAGCCCATGCTGCCTGTGATCGTTTGATCCACGACGCTCGCCAGCATCCAGCCGGTCTTTTCATCGATCTGCAGTGTGCCGCCTTGGGTGATCGCAAGATCAACATCTAGCTGCATAACGCTGTTATTAAGCAGCGGGTTTGGCTCTTGGCTGGGGTTCACTTGGCCCTCGCCGTTGAAGCTGATCGTGATCACGCCATCCTGGCGCTCAGTGACCGTGTAGGTTGTCTCGATGTCGAGGACCGCAAAGATGACGTTAAGCGCCTGGTGCTCGGTCCATGAGTCGCCAACGTTGATTGGCTTCTCCGGCAGCAGAAAGCCACCGTTTTGCGCGAAGTTGTAGCCGTCTTTGACTGAGTCCAGCATCGATTCGTGCAAATCGTCGAACAGCTCCTGCTGCTCTTGCACATCCATGCGATCCATACTGTTGAGCGACTGCTTAAGCATGGCCTCGATCTCAGGCATAGCTTTGATCGCACCATTGGGGGCAAGCACCATGGTAAACGTCGCATCCTTGCCCAAGATCTGCTGAATGCCCTCTGGCCCTGCGCCACCGATAATTTGATTCGCCATGCCGTTAAACTCGCTGTCGCCGGTGTTCAGCGTTGGCGAGATGCTGACCGTGTCGTAGGTGAGCTTAACCGTCACGTTGCCGTCGGCATCGACTGAGTCGATCTTCTGGGTGAGCTTAGTGGTACTCGTGCTGTTCATGGCGATTGGCGCACTGCCCGCACCTAGCTCTGTCTTGATTTCTGAGGTTGTTGTCACCTCGGCTACAAACTCAGCGCCAGGCTGCACGTTCAGCTTTAGCTGCACAGGCGGCTGACTGATCGCACCGCTGCCGCTGCTGTCAGTGGCAATGTCGCTCTGGCCACAGGCGGCCAACATGAGGCTCAGCAGCATAGCGCTGAGCATGATAAACCTTCGCATCTCTGCTTCCTTTCAGATACTCAGTAGATCACAGGATTGGCTCGGGTGGCGTGTAGGGTCGGTACGGTGCGAGCGGGATAGCCCGAACCATGCCGTAGATGGCCGTTACGGC
>JABXJS010000092.1 GCA_013538855.1 Herpetosiphonaceae bacterium | reverse complement strand
CATCATAGAGGACGTTTATGCGTTAAGCCAATTGGCTCAGGTTTGAGATTCGTGTGTAATAGGCGCAAATACTGCTAAATCAACTAGCAACAGTGGTTAGATACACTTGGTCTTGATCAAGATCAACGGCTGTGGTTGGCTTACCTGCTCAAGCAAACATCGAATAGTGTGTTAGTAGATGACCGTAGTGTCTTGATTGGTCGCGCTGATTTGTTTCCAACAGGCTTTGATCCTGCTTCTATTCCTTCTCAATTGTGTACGAAAAAAGGTTTTTTGCTCACGTTGCTAGGTCGTGCTCTGATTAGGCCAGATGACCCGCTAGTGATTAATGCAACGAGAGTAGCGCTGCATATACGCAATATGCTCCGTAGTAATGCACGCTTAAAAACCATCTATGCCGAAGATATTGCGCAAGCGAGTGGTATGGATATAGATACTGTCGCTCGGACATTAGCGATGATGGCTGGATACTATGGCGGTGGTTGGTTTCATACGTCTGGAACGAGCTATGATTCGTTTGGCTGGGCAAGCATTAATATTGATAGCGATCAACTTTTTACGCGCTATATAGCATTTGATGGCTTTGATACGATATTACGAGCTATTGCTGATGATCTGCATGTCAAAGATGTAGCGTTTGCTGGTAAAGTGCCCTCCAACCATGAAGCGCACCTGGATGAGCCAAGCTCTCCTGCTGATACGCGCTCCACCCATGGAGCGCCAGTTGACAAGACTACTGACCGTAAGCACCTGCAAGAATTAATTCATATTAAGCGTGAGCAGATGCGCCACCTTGAGCAGCAGCGGGCCGAATTTGGTGAACTGTACGTTCCTCCCTATGTTGTTACTCAAATCAATGAGCTTATTCGTGACATTGCTGAGCTGGAGCGGCGGCTGGCAGCGCTTGATTAGGGGTAGCGGCCTGGCTGGGCGGCTGGGTGTATGTTGGTGCTGCTGGTGCTGGGAGGTTGAGCGGTGCGCTTTGGGCAGCTGTTTGGGCGTGGCGTGGCGGCGGCGCGGCGGCGGATTCACGCTGTGGGCCACGCCGACACGCTTAATCTGGACTACTTGGGGCTGACGGAGCTGCCGACAGCACTGTTTGAGCTGCGCCAGCTGCATGGGCTTAGCCTGCGCGGCAATCGGCTGCGCACACTGCCGTCGGCAATCGGGCGGTTGACTGCGCTGGACGCGCTTGATCTGACCTGCAATCAGCTTACAAGCCTGCCGCTGGAGCTGGGCCAGCTTACACAGCTGACCGAGCTTGATCTGAGCCGCAATCGCTTGGCTGGGCTGCCACCAGTGATCGGCGCGCTGCGCCAGCTCGACTCGCTGTGGCTCGATCTGAATCAGCTGGTCGCCCTGCCGCCGGAGCTGGGCCAGCTCACTAGACTGCGCGTGCTGAGCTGTGCGCACAATCTGCTGCCCATGCTGCCTGATGCGATTGGCGCGCTAGCGCAGCTCCAGAGCTTGCTGCTTGAGCATAATCAACTGACTGTGCTCCCGTCAGCGCTCGGCGATCTTCCTCGGCTCGAGCAGCTCGATGTCAGCCATAATCGGCTGACGGAGCTGCCAGCAGCGCTCGGTCGGCTGGCGATGCTGATCGAGCTGGATGTGCGCGCCAATCGGCTCACGCAGCTGCCTGCGGACCTGGGCGATCTGCGGTCCATCGCGGGTATTTATACGGCTGGCAATCCGCTTGACCTTCCCGCCGAGCTGCTGGCCGATCCTGAGTCCCTCGGCCCTCTGCTCGCCTACCTGCGTACCATGGCTTAGTGGCCCTGCGGCTGTTGGTTGATTTTAGCCGTATCTTCCTGCTTTGGCTCAACTCGAAAGAACGGCCCGCGCTTCTGGAGTGAAGCGCGGGCCGTCGGGTCATAGCGGGCGGCACCTACTGGCAGGCCGCCGGGTCGACAAAGGCCATGCGGACGATGAAGAGCGACGGCGGGCGCACATCGCCTGTGCCTGTGTCAGCGGACGTGCTCGCCTGGAGCGCCACCGGCAGGAACACCATGTACGGCGTGTCGTGCCACACCTGCACCGCGTATGGCCCTGCGACCGTCTGGTTCAGCATGCCGTCGTTCGCGCGCAGCCAGAGGCAATACGTTCCCGCAGTTCGGAACGTCCCGTCTGCGCTGTCCGCCACGCTCCACGTCCCCGCGTCAGCCGTTACCGGCTGGGTCACGAACGTGCGCTGCGGCGTTCGAATGTCTAGCCGCAGACCTGTCGCGCTGCCGTCCACCGTCCCGCTCAGGGTCACCGTTCCGCTCATGATCACCGTGCTTGCGACGGCGAAGTCGGGCGCGCTGGTATCGACACGGCTCGTCACCGTGAGCGGCGCACTGCGGTTGCCGCTCTGGTCGTAGGCGTAGAGCACCAGCGTGTCGGTGAGCAGCTCGCGGTTCGGCAGAAGGTTCAGCAGCGCGCTCCACGTCCCGCTCGTCGCTGCTGGCAGTAGCGCCGGGCGCAGCACCAGTCGGCTGCGCAGGTACGTTCCGTCATCTTGGGCTGGGTTGGCATCGCACAGCGTGAGCGTCCACGTCCCCGCCGCCCCCTGGTTGCGGAAGGCCGCCAGCGTGCCCGCGTAGGGCCGTCGCGCCACCGGCGCAGCGCCCAGCGCGTGGTCCTCCAAATCCTGATCGAGGAAGATGCTGCGCAGCGCGGCGTCGTCAAAGCGTGCGTTGAGGTTCGCTGCGTCTGCGCCGTGCGACATCAGCTCGACCTCCGTGCCCTGTGGCGAGGTCAACCGCGCCACCAGGTCGTTGCGGAACGGATGCGCAATCTCCAGCTCGACATCCACATCGGCAAGCGTAAAGCTGTCGCTGATCGTGAAGGTGCGGACCAGCGCGCTGCCCGCCGGATCGCAGGCGTTGGCGCTGCCCAGCGGCAGCGGGCTAGCGGGCACATCCTCATAGCTGTACTGCGTTGGTGCCGCGCTGAGGGCCAGGTTGGCGCGGGCGCAGTTGGCCGCGTCGGCGTCGCACACCTCCACGCGGTCCACGACGTGGTTATCGCTGACGATGCCGGAGAGCAGCTGCTCGCCGCTGTCGGTGATGCTGTCGGCGAGGTGGTCGGCGGTGGCGGCGTCGAGCGCCAGGCTGGGGGCGGCGGTATCGACCACCAGCGTGGGGCCGGGCAGCCAGCCGGTATCGTGGCCGAAGCGATCGAGGGCGCGTAGGCGCACCGGCAGCGTGGCTCCGTCGCTGCGGCTGCCCAGGTCCACCGCGCAGCTCCAGCGGCCATCCTCTGGCGTCGCGTCTGTGCAGGTTGTCGGCTGGCCCGCGACCTCGATCTGGATGGTGGGCACAGCGGACTGATCAACCACCACGCCCTCGAAGGTCTGTACGCCTTGGCCAGTCAGCGGCAGCGGGCGCAGCAGCTCCAGATAGCTCGGCGCGCTAACGTCTAGCTCGTGATCGAGGTGGATATCCTCGGAGGCCGAGGCCATGCCGCCTGTCTCGTCAAGGACAACGGCGCGCAGGTGAATCCACGAGTCGGTGGAGGGGTTGAAGCTGGTATCGACGATGCCGGTGACGGTGACGGTGCGTGTCTCACCGGGGGCCATGGTGCCGAGCGGAACGGTCTGGGCGTAGATGGTGTGATTATCGGGCGTCACGATGATCTGGCCGCCAGGCAAGCGCAGCATGGCGATGGTGGAGAAGGTGACGGCGGTGTCCTGGGCCGCGTAGTCGCCGCTGTTGGTGACGCGCACGGCGTAGGTGAGCGTCTGGCCGTTGGCGACGGTGGCGTGCTCGACGCTGAAGAGGCGCGCGAGCTTGAGGCGCGGGTCCGGCCCCTGGCTGCTGCGCGGGTCGTCGGGGCTGCGGCACTCGGCTGGCAGGGGCGGCGTGAGCTGCTGGCAGAGCGCGGTCTGGGCCGAGCTGACGCCGCCGGGGAAGAGCGCGCTGTGCAGGAAGATCAGGTTGTCGCGGAAGAGCGCGTAGGCGACGCCCGCCGGGTCGGACTGAATCGCGGCGGTGAGCATCGCGCCGTTGTTGTTGATCTTTTGCTGCGGGTCAACCCGCACGCGCTGGCCGCTGTTATCGACGCCGCTGGCGCAGACGCTCGGGCCGAGCGAGGGCAGGTTGTAGACGCGCACCATCTGGAAGGTCTCGATGGTGTCGCGAGCCGGAGCCGCGACGAGATCGGGCGTGCTGACGTTGTTGTAGACGGGCATGGTGGACCAGATGGCGAGGCGGTTCTCGTCGCTGGCCATGGCCCACAGGAAAGCGTGCTGCGAGGCCGGGTCGGCGATGCCGAGCGTGGCAAAGGGCAGCTCGATGTGGGTGAGCGGCGGGCTGGCGTTGCCGTCAAAGTAGTAGCCCCACGAGCCAGCGACCGGCTGCCAGCTCGTGCCGTCCCAGGCGAGGAGCGTGGCGGCGGCGCTGGCGTTCTCTTGCACCCAGACCACGTAGTCCGCGCCGATGGGCTGCTGCGTGGCGTAGTCGGTAGGCGGCAGGATGACCGTGCTGCTCATGCTCGCGGTGTAGGGGTTGAAGAGCTGGGTTGCACCGCCGGACTGCGTATCGAGATAGATGAAGAGATCGCCAGCCGAGCGCCAGTCCGCGCCGGACCAGACGAGGTGCATGCTCGCGGCATCCCAGAGGGCGTAGAAGTCCTGCTGGCGGGCGCGGCCATCGATAGGGTCGAGAGCCAGGGGCATGCGGCGATCGGTGCCGAGCTGATAGCAGCGGTTGGTGTTCCAGTCGGCGGGCAGCGGCGCCGGTTCGGTGTAGGCCGTCGTCTGCTGGATAGCGGCAGTCTGCGCTGCTGTCTGCTGCATGACGACGGGCTGGGCTGTCGGCTGCGCTGTGGTGGACAGCGCAGCCGGGGCAGTCGGGGTCGCGGACGAGGTGCGAGCGGCGGCCTCAACGATGTTGAGCGAGGCGGTCTGGAGCGGTGTGCCGCCGCCGGGCCGTGGCTGCGTCTGGCCATAAACGAGGGTGCTGCACTGGCCGCCGAGATCGCAGGCCGTAACCATCACGTCGGTAAGACTGGTGAGGCTGTCGGTGGCGGAGAGCGTCGCGAGCTTCTGGGTTGAGGTGAAGAGATCGGTGAACCAGCTGGCGCTCTGATAGGTCAGCGTCGGCGTGACGGTCGTAGCCGAGCAGGCCCAGTTGTCCGACGTCAGGTTGTAGTCGGTCGCAGTACATTCAATCGACGGCTCGGTGATCGTGTAGGTGACGCGCGGAGCCTGATTGTCGATCTCGCCCTGCCACGCGCTAGGGGCGGAGGTCACATTGCCGAGGCTGTCGGTCGTCTCTAGGTCGATCTGGTACGGCCCCTCCAGCACATCGGTGATTGTGTAGCTCCAGGTCGTCGCGGTGCTGGCGGACGAGGCCAGCGTGGCGGTGTGCCACGTGCCAGCGCTCCAGTCCTCATCGGCATCCTGGGCGTGGCGGAAGCGCAGCTTGACGCTGCTGATGGTCGTAGCGAGCGGGTTGGCGATGGCGTAGATCTCCTCAGCGCTCAGCGCGTGGTTGTAGATCGTCACATCGTCCATCTGGCCCTGGAAGTAGGAGCCTTGATCCCCACGGTAGGAGCCGATATACAGGTCGATGCCCGTGTCGGACTGGATGTTTTGGCCGCCTGAGGCGACCTTGACACCGTTGAGGTAGAAAGTCACGGTGCCGTCCTCGGCGGTCACGGCCAGGTGCTGCCAGGTGTTATCGGCGATGCTCACCGCGTAGGTGGGGAAGGAGCCGGTGTAGAAGAGCAGTCCGTCACGGGTGCCCTTGACTGCCCACATATAGCGCCAGCCCGCCTCAGAGACCTGCGAAAGCAGGATGTGGTCGCCGCTGGTCGCGGTCCAGGTCGGCTTGAACCAGAGCATCATCGTCGCGTTGGTGCTCAGCTCCGTCAGGTCGGTATCCGTGACCTTGAGGTAGTCATCGACGCCGTCAAAGGTCAGGGCGCTGTTGTACTTGCCGGAGGTGCCAGCGGTCGGACAGCTGGTGCCAGAGCAGGTGGCCGTCAGGTGATTCTTCGAGCTGTCGTTGAAGCTGGTGGCCCCCACCGCCTCCTCGAACGGGAACTGGGCGACCAGGCCATTGATCGGGTAAGGCACATCGGTTACGGTGCCGCTCAGCAGCGTCGTGCTGCTGGTGACGATTGCGCTCTGCGCCAGGCTTACGCCCGCCACCGGGCCGCGGCTGTCGAGATCGACCGTGCCGAGCGTGGTCGTGACGGCGTTGCTGGCGTTGTCTGCGCCGCTGGCCTCGACGGTGTAGGTGCCATAGGGAGCCGTCGTGATCGGGTAGTCGACGCGCCAGCGGCCATTCTGGTACATCTCCGTGACCTCGCTGGCCGTGAGGGCGCGCTGGTAGATGGCGGCCTCGTCCAGCTTGCCAGTAAAGCCGCTGTCCACCTTGCCGATCGTCATCAGCGTGTTGGCCGACGGAGTGCGCCCTGAGAGCGCGGTCGAGCTATAGATCTGGCTGCCGTTGACGTAGATCGTGTAGGTCGTGCCGTCGAAGGTGGCGACGACGTGGTTCCAGGCGTTGGTGGTTAGCACCGAGCCAGTTGTAATGCTAGTCCAGGTTGAGCCGTTGCCAAAGCCAACGTTGATCTTGTTCTGCTGGTAGACCCACATGCCCGGCGGTCGGGTGGCGAGGGTGCCCGTGTTATAGCCCATCACGCCGACGTAGCCAGTGCTGGTGAAGGTTGGGTACATCCAGACAGCCTGGGTGAAGCTGCCGCCGCTGAGGTTGACAGTGCTGCCGCTGGCCTGGACATACTGGCTGCCGCTAAGCGAGATTGCGTTGCCGATCTTACCAGTTGCGCCAGCGGTCGGGCAGCTGGTGCAGGAGATCGTCGCGCCGCCGCTGGAGCTATCGCTGAAGCTAGTCGCGTCGGCGGCCTCGTCGAAGCGCAGGTGCAGCGACTGCCCAGCAATCGGGTAGGCGACCTGCGCGTCCTCCGTGCCGCTGAGCGCGCCGCCAGCGCTGTCGTAGAGCGTGACGGTCGTGGCGTTGGGGTTGACGCCGCTGCTGCTATCGGAGATCGTGCCGCTGAGCGTGGCCGAGCCGGCGGCGGCGAGCGGTGCGCTGGTGACGCTGGCATCGAGGTCCAGCGTCGGCGCGGTGTTGTCAACCGTGAAGGAGGTGCTGGATGTCGTGCTGTGGCCGACGATATCGGTGGCCTTGGTCTCGATGGTGTAGCTGCCCTCGCCGGACGGGGTGAAGGTGAAGGTCCAGGCGTCGGCGTGGCCATCGTCCGAGTACGCGCTCGCGGTCGCCGTCTGCCAGGAGCCGCTGTTGACGCGATACTCGACCGTATCAACCCACGAGGTGGTATCGGCGGCGGAGATCGACAGCACCTTGCTGGTCGGCACGCTGATGCTGCTGGCGTTGCTGACGCCAAGCGCGACGCTGGGGCTGTCGGCATCAACCACCACATCGAGGTCCTGGGTCACATCGTACCAGGCGGCCTGATAGTCGTAGAGGTCGGCGATGTCGGTGGCGTCGAGCAGCGTGTTGTACACCACGAACTCGTCGATGGAACCCTCAAAGCTGGGGCCGATCTCGAAGGTGCTGCCGGTGGTGCAGGCGCTATCAGTTGTCGTGCTCGTCGCCGTGCTGTCGAGCACGCCGTTGATGTAGATATTGAGGGACGAGCCATCCGTCGTAAACGCAACCTGGTTCCACTGATCCTCGGTCAGCGAGCCAGTGCTGGAGACATAGCGTAGGCTGGAGCTGCTACAGCTCTGCGAGAAGTAGAAAAAGAGCTGCATCGTGTTGGACTTAATCTGCGCGATGTAGTTGTAGTAGGTGCCGTCGTACTTGCGGAAGAGGATCTGGGTGGCGCTCTTGGTCTTGGTCGGCTTGACCCACATGCTGATCGAGTAGTTGTTGGTCAGGTTGAGTGCGCTGTTGGCCGTCGCCGTCAGCGTGTCGTCGCCATCGAACACCGGGGCCTCGCGGATTTGCGCGTCCTCGGAGCCGGGGTCGGGGCAGGCGCTGCCAGAGCAGGAGAAGGTGGTGCCGTACCCGCTATCGTCGGCAAACGAAGTGCCGCTGTTCTCGTCCAGGTGCAGATTGAGCACAGGCGCGTTGGCCATCTGGTTGCTGATCTCAGTCTGCGAGAGCGCGATACGACTCACGAGCAGACTGTCGATCTTGCCATTGAAATAGTTGGGTGCCTCGTTGGTGCCGCGGTTGGGCAGACCGATATACAGCGTATCGGTCGCGTTGTCGGCGTTGTTCGCGGCATAGTTGCTCGATGTGGTATTGGTTGTATCAACGCCATCGACATAGATCTTGCGCGAGCTACTGGTGTAGTTCCAAACCACAGCAACATAGTGCCAGTTGCCATCATTCACCGCGGTCGTACTGTAGATATAGTTGTTGCCGTAGCCAACAAAGGTGGGCTGCCCGCTGCTGTTGAGATAGAAGCTCTTCTCGCCCTTCTCCCATGTGCTATCGCCATCGCTCTTGGTGATGATCGCCTCCTTGGTGCCAGTGGTCTTGACCCAGGCGGCGAGGGTGAAGCTGCCCTTGCCCAGCTCAGTGCTGGTCTCATTGGTGGAGAGATAGTCATTGCTGCCGTCGAAGGAGAGCGCTTGATTGTCACGCCCGGAGAGACCGCTCTCGGGGCAGGTGCCCGCGCTGGAGCTACAGGTGATGGTCAGATCGTTGCCCGAGCTGTCCTCGAACGTGCTCTGTCCAGGGGCCTCGTCCGCTTTCAACTCCAGCGCCTTGTAGGTCGACTCGTAGGCCTCCTTGACCTCGGCGGCGCTGAGGCTATTGCGGTAGAGCGCCAGCTCGTCGAGCGAGCCGACGAAGCCGCTGTCATGGACGGTGTAGTTCAACGTCATATTGTAGTTGTGGCTTGAGGAGTCGTCGCTGAAACTGTAGGCAGTACTGACGCTGTTCTGGGTGCTGTAGTATTCGTAGGTCTGGCTGGTCAGCAGATCGTCCTTACCGGGGCAGCCTGCGCCAGAGGGCGAGTCGTCACGGTTGCAGAAGTCGAAGCTTAGGCTGCCCTCTGATGTGAGCGTGATCCACTCGTTGATCGAGAGAGTAACGCCGCTGTCGATCGCGCTACCGCCCGAGTCCCAGACCAGCGTGTCGTTGGTCGTATCCCAGATGTAGGCCTCGTTATCCTTGCCGCCAGTCACATTGTTGATCGAGTCGAAGTAAATGAAGGTGCGTTGCCCGTGGCCAATCGAGCCGTACCAGGCGGGGGATGACTTGGAGGGCGAGTAGGCTGTCACGCCGCTACAGTTGTTGTTGGTGGTCCAGGTCACGCCTGCATCACTACCGTTGAGGTAGAGTGTGAAGGTGGTGCCGTCGTAGGTTACGGCGATATGCTGCCAGGTACTGTAGGTCAGCGGGCTGCTGGAGGTGGATGCCTCGCAGTAGCTCGCGTTGCCCTTGAGGCCGAAGCGGACGATCAGGTTCTGGCCCTTGACGTAGAGCGTCGGCGGGGCATAGTTGAAGCCGTCCCGATCCTGGCCGATGATCAACTGCTCCAGCAGGCCGTCCGAGGTGGCCTGGATGGGTTTGATCCAGGTGGCGATGGTGAAGTCGCTGCCGTCGGCGGTCACGTCGCTGGCGCGGTGCCCCACGATTGAGAAGCGCTTGTCGGAGGTCGAAATATAGTCACCACCACTATCACTGCCGGTGCTATAGCTGGTGTCGGAGGTCGTATTCTGAGCGAAGTCGAAGCCGGAGCCGACCACGCCGGTGCCCTCTGTGGGGCAGGCATCGCGCGGCTCGGTCGGGAAGTAATCTGCATCGCCCTTGCAGTGAATCTCCACCTCGCCATTGTCCGAGTCGTCCTCGTAGATGATCTCGCCGGTCGCGGAGGTCGAGACTTTATTCCAGCTGCTTAGGTAGAAGACCGGCTGGTTATTGATCTCCTGAATCTGATCACTGGAAAGGGCGTAGCCATAGAGCTGGATGTCGTCTATCTCGCCGCCAAAGCCGTTGCCGATCGTGATCGCGGAGCTGTTGGTACACATGGAGGCGAGCGCCGTGGAATCGTACTTGGTGCCGTTGATGTAGAGCGCCAGTGTGCTGCCGTCATAGGTGATGGCAATGTTATACCACGACTCGTTGACGATGTAAGCAGAGCTGCTACCCTCTACCGTAACGCTGGTGGTGCAGTCGCTCTCGTAGGCGGTGACGGAGATTTTTTGCCCAATCACACCGACCTGGAGGCCCGTAGATCCCTTCTTGTAGAAGGTGTAGAGGTTGCCCAGATTCGTAAAATAGACCCACATCGACAGCGTCTGGGCCTCCAGGTCGAGGTCATCGCTGTCGGCAATCGAGAGTTGATTGGTGTTGATAAAGGCGACATCGTCGGTGTTCAGAGTCGGACAGCTCGTGCTCGTGCAGGTCGCATCGTGGGTCGTCGTGCCATAGGCGCTATCGGTGTAGTCGCCGTTGAATTTGAGCCACATCACGCGGCCGGTCGAGAGATCCTGGATTTCCGCCCCGGCGCGCATCGTCATCGACAGCGCCTCGGAGCTGGTGATCGACGAGTCGACCGTCACTGATCCACTGACTGTCGTGCTGCCCTGCGGCGCGAGTGTGCCAAACGACGTTTCGGACTGGAGCGTGTCGGTCGGGAACTCGGCCTCTAGCTTGCCGCTGGCGTAGCGGTTGTCGAGATCGTTGGAAATCGTCGCCTCGTAGCTGATGCTCTGGCCCGGCGCGACGTAGCGCGAGCTGCTGTTCGGCGTGGTGATTGTCGTGTCAAGATTGAGCACGTCGAGCACGTTGGCCACGGTCGGATTGTAGCCATAGATGTTCTCGTACTTGTCGGTGATGCTATCGTCGTCCGTATCGCTATCGTTGGGATCGGACGAGACGCGCGTTGAGAGCGCGGATGAGCCGCTGTAGTCGTAGACCACAGTCCAGCCGCCGGTCCAGCTCTGGTTGGTGGTGTTCATCGCGCTGTAGGCGACGGTGCTGTCGGGGTGAAAGAACTCCTCGTCGTCGGTCAGGCCATCGCTGTCGCTGTCGGCCTTAGCCGGATTGGTGCCGTAGAACACCTCCCAGTAGTCGCCCAGGCCGTCGCCGTCGGCATCGGCGCTGGTGTAGTCGTAGCCGTTCTGATACTCATAGTAGTCGGAGAGGCCGTCGCCGTCGTAGTCGGCCAGGTGATCGTCGGGGTCGGGGCCGCCATAGACGCTGCTACGCAGGCCGTCGCCGTCGGCGTCCTCCAGGGTTGGGAACGAGTCATCCCATGACTGGCGATAGCCGCCGCTGTCCGTCGCCGCGAGGGCGGTAAACTCATCGAGCGTGGCGGGCAGGATATCCACGACCAAGTCCTCGCTGAGGTCGGAGGTCAGCGAATCGGCGTAGTCGCGGGTACGGATGTAGCAGACAGGAATGAAGGCCACGGTGACCCAAACCAGCCAGCACTCCTGCACATCGGCTTTCACACCCTCGGTGAGGTAGACCGGCAGGCCCTGGTTTATGCCCGCGCTCGGTATTGTGACCGAGGTTGAAGTGGTGAACTTCTGGTACATGCGCGGCTTCGACCACTGGTCGAGTATGTCGTAGCCATAGCTCGTCCAGTCGTTGCTGCTGCCAGTGATCTCATCATCGCTCGTCTGCAGCGCGTAGCTCACCTTCGTATCGTCCAGATTCGAGTCGATGAACTGGAATATGTAGGTGTAGCCGAGCGAGGTCGGGCTGCCGGTCCAGAGCGTCGAGGTAACGCCCATGGTCAGGTTAAGCTGGTTGCCCGCGACAAAGCCGTCGTTCTCGGCCAGTTGCGTGATCGTCGGCGTGTCCATCTCCACATCAAGCCGATCATCATGCTCAAGATCGGGGATGATCGACTGGTCAAAGACCACATAGGAGATAACATTCTTAAAGATGCCGCTAATGCCACTACAGACCCATGTATCGACCGCTGCGCTCTCGTCCACGCCATTCACTGCACACACGACGATCATCACAGCGTCAATCAGCTTGATGATGGCGACAATCACGGCACCAACAACCGTTGCTGCGAGCGCGAAGTAGATGATCGCGAGCAGTATCGAGGCATAGGCGCTGGCAAACGCCACGCTGAACTCAAGGTCATTCGGCGAGAGGTTGTTGGCCACGATTGTATACACCAGCACGCCAACAGCGATCGCGATATCGACAACCAGGCCCACATAGGAGACATTCTCAACCGCCTTGCCGGCGAGGATCGCCTCCCAGGCTGCGGCAATCCCGCCCAGCGCGCTAATCGCCTTGTAAATCTTATAGCTGCTCCACGCAAGCTTGAGCGACGCGTAGGTGATGCTGGCCCACTCACCGACAGAGGAATTGAGACTCGCGACGGTTGATCGCGCAGAGCTCTCAAGTCCCATCTCAGTGACTAAACTGTTGCTGTCATTGAATGAGGAAGAGAGATAGCCCACCATCTGCTGCAGGTAGGTCGCGGTAGAGGACGTGGTGCCATCCGCCACATCGCCAAACGCCTCGAGAATCGTCGCCCGCGAGCTGGCCAGGGTTGTGGCGGCACTGCTGGCGGTGATGTCGCTATCGCTGATCTGCGTCAGGCTTGTGCTGGAGAAGAAGTCTTGCACGCCATCGAGCATTGCGCTGACGATCAGCACAACTGCCTCGGTCGTCTCGCTGCTGTAGGTGCTGTTGCTGATGGTAGTCGAGCTAACGTTGCTGCCACCGCTGGCGACGATCGCGCTGCTGCTCACGTAGAGCGCCAGGTAGAAGTTCTGCGCCAGGAGAATCGCGCCATCGCGCACCGTCGTGTAGTCGCTGATCGTCTCGCCGCTGGCCAGTGAGTCAAGCGTGCTATTCGAGAACACGCTGGTCAGCTGCGTGGAGAGCGTGGTCATATAGTCGTCGATGTCCACGCTGCTCCAGGAGCCAGCGCCAGCGTAGCTGTAGGGCATCCAGAAGAGCGTCGCGTAGGTGAGCAGGGTCTGGCTCGCAAGGTTGAGCGAGATCTGGCTGTCGTTGGTGACGGTCGTGTCATCGCTCTGCAGGTCGCCGAGGCGGTACGTCTGATCGACCGCGTACAGTACCGTCGCCGTCTGGCTCGTGGTGGCCGAGGGGAACGCACTGTTGAGCGAGCTGACCGCCGTGGTCGCCATCAGATCGGTGAGGTCGGTCTGATCATTGAGCGTAGCCTCGGTGAAGGCCAGCTTGCCAGAGGTGATGCCCCAGTTGGTGTAGTTGCTGTCGATGTTGTTGGCGTCCAGGCGCGTGCTGCTGTTCACCAGTTGACCCTCAAGGTACGTCTCCTGCAGCACATCAACCAGCCGCCAGAGATACTTCTCGTAGCTAGCCGAGGTGTCCTTCTGGATCACAATCGAGGCCTTGCCGCCGTGGTCCTCGCGCATCTGGAGGCCGGTGACATAGAAGTCCTCATAGTAGGTCTGCACCACTTCGGTGCTCGTATCCCAGTTGGCATCCTGGCTGCACCAGGCGTCGTAGGCGTCGTCGTCGTCGCTGCTGTAGGTGGTGCCATCGACCGTGAAGCTGCTTGGCATATCGCTGCTATCACACTGATCAACGATCATGTTGACCAGCCAGACGACCTTCGCCTGATGCTTGCTGCCCCAGCTGGTCGTCAGCGGCTTATACAGCATCATGCCCGAGAGCGCTACCGGCGTGTCGCCTGTGGAGTCGGTTACCGCCTCGAGTGGGACGTAGACGTAGAGGCCAGTGCCCGCATCGTCAGCAATATCGACGGTGATGCTGTAGTCGTCGAGGGTCGTCGTGTCGATCCAGTCGGTGCTCGTATAGTCGGTGATGCTGCTGGCGCTGTAGCCGCTCTTGAGCGGCAGGCCGCCGGTGGGGTTGGCCGAATTGTAGGGGATGTAGATCTCCAGCATCGGCGTCAGCATGACGTCGCCGTTGGCCGCCTGGCTGTCGGAGCCGTAGCTCGAATCTTCATCGTAGAAGGTCGTATCGTACTTGCGCGTGATCTGGCCCTCTTCGTCATCGCTCGGCCAGTCGAAAACATGGTTGACCTGCCAGAGTTGGTCGGCGTTGGTTGGGCGCAGCTGGAACTCGGTGAAGAGCGTATTGACGCCAGAGACTGAGTCGAGCGTGGCGTCGTAGCTGAAGAGGCCGCCGCTCATCCCGCTGGTTAGGCTGCCCACATATGTGTTGGGGTTGAGATCGTCGGTATCGGGCACGCCGTCGCCATCGTTGTCCAGGTCAAAGACATCGGGCACGCCGTCGCTGTCGGTATCCTCGCAGCGCGTGCCGCTGGCGGTCGTCAGCGCCCCAGACGCGCTGACATCAGCCAGGCTTGAGCACTCGAAGCCATCGGTGAGACCATCGCCATTGCTGTCTGAATCGCTCGGGTTCATGTACCACGATGTGCCGTTGGTGCTGGTGGAGCCGACCACCTCGGCCTTATCGCTGATAAAGTCGTTATCGCTATCGACGCTGTAGGGGTCGGTGCCTAGCTCGTAGCACTCGACATCATTGTCCAGGCCGTCGCCGTCGCTGTCCGTGTCGGTGGCACAGGCGGTGTCGGACGAGGAGCTGCTGGACGAGGCCAAGCTGGCGCGACCGCGCGTCGGCTTCGTCACCGTTGGCGCGGCGGGCATGTCCGGCTGCGCTGGCTGGGCCAGCGGGTCTTGCAGCGGGTTATAGCCATCGCGCTGGCCCGAGGCGAGCGCTTGCTGGGCCTGGGCGGCATCCTGCGCCTGCTGCACCTGCGCCTGCTGCTGATCGTGCTGCGCGGCGGCGGCGGCGGAGCGCTCGGCCCCCAGCAGTGGGTTGCAGAACATCGAGGCCAGCACCACCACGGTGATCACCGCGTAGGTCCGCCGCTTGTGCGCAAACCGCACGATCAGCCCAGCGATGAAAAGCTCTAGCACCACCATAGCGAGGCTCAGCAGCATGGCGCGGGTCTCGGCGCGTGAGAGCGCGAAAAGGCTGCCGATAAAGCGTGTCGGCTCGCTCGCCACGCTGCTCATGCTGAGGGCCGGGGCCGCCGCCCAGCGCGTGTAGGTCGTGGTAACATCGGCCTCCTGCCACGCCAGCGCGCCTTGCGCCGCCGGGAACTCCAGATGGATGTTCTGCTTGGTGGGCAGGCCGTTGGCATCCAGCCACAGCTCGCCGTGGCCGGTCATGGTGAGGTAGGGGGCGACGTCGGTGGCACTGATCGCGGGCAGGCCGGTGTCGTTGCCGCCCTGGCCGCGCAGCTGCTCGGCGAACTTACGCCCATCAATATCAAAGGTGAAGTGCGTGGCCGCGCCAGCGGCGTTGGAATCCATGGTCACGTTTTTGACTGCGGCGAGGAAGGCGAGCGGCGAGCCACCAGGAGCAAAGGGGCTAAGGCCGATAGAGAGCGGCTGCCAGGGCCGATTGGGACTCGTCCGGCCCTGGGCCACGCCGTCGCGCACCTCGATCTCTAGCGAGCTGTGCGTGCGCGGGTAGCCGGTTATATGCAGCGAGAGCGCATCATCGGGCTGGTTAACCGCGCCCTCGATTGTCAGCTGCGCGCGCTTGGTGTCGCGGCCTGCGTTGGCCAGTTGCTCGGTGGGGTGGGTTATTTCGACCACGTCCGAGCGGAAATTGTAGCGCCCGTAGCGCTCCGCCGTTGCCCATGTCTGCGTGAGTGGGTCGCTGGAGAGTGCTGGCAGAAGCATGGAGCCGACGAGCCACGCCAGCGCCAGCAGACACAGAACGAGCGAGAGACGAAGTGGACGAAATCCTGTGCGCCGTGAGGTGTCCATAGCAAATCAGCCCCTTTCTGGAGAACGCGATCACACCGCCGCAGGCAGCGAGGCCCATGGCATAAAGATAGAAATTGAGTAAAAGGAAGTCTGGGGCGCAGTCTAGCACATGCGGTTGGGGCACGTCTGTCGTACAACCGACGCTTTTTTGTCGTCCCCAGGACGACAATTTGTCGTCCTGGGGCGGCTGGTGCGGTGGGCATCTACGCAATATAGATGCGCCGCTCTGGGAGCGCTTAGGCGCTCTGCCCATATTGGCTGGCAAAGCGGGCTAGCTCGGCAGGGTCGGCGACGTCGAGCTTCTCCATGATGCGCTGGCGGTACGTGCTGACCGTCGTCTTGGCAAGGTACAGCAGCTTACCGATCTCGGTGAGCGACTTGCCCTGCGCGAGCAGCTGAAAGATCTCGTACTCGCGGTCGCTGAGCTTGAAGAGCGGGTTGGCGCGCAGGTTCGTGCGGATGGAGGTGACCTCCTCCAGATTTGTGCCAAGCTGCCGGGACTCTTGGCGCACATGGTCGAGCACCTGCCGGGCATCGCGGATGGTCTGCAGGGCCAGCTCGGCGGCCTGGGGCTGCGTGGGCGAGCTGGCAAGCAGCTGGGCGGCGTGGTCAAGCTGCTGCTCCAGCACGAGCAGGTCGCGGTCCACCTGCTCCTGCCCGGCCTGAAGCTGCGAGTGCTGAGAATCCTCGTTGTCGAGCAGAAGCTGGGTGAGCTGGCGTAGCTGCTCGCTCTGCTGGCGGACAAGCTCCATCAACTCGGCCTTCTCCTGCTCCTGAACGGCGCGGCGGGCCATCTCTTCCTCCAGGGCGGCGGTGCGCTCGCGAACACGGGTTTCGAGCTGCTCCTGAAGGTGGTAGAGCTTGATATGCGTGTTGACGCGGGCCAGCAGCTCGGCCTCGTCGATCGGCTTGGTGAGATAATCCACCGCGCCCGCCTCTAGGCCGCGGACCTTGTAGGCCGTCTCGGTAAAGACCGTCATCAGGATCACCGGAATCTTGCTAGTGATCGGGCTGGCCTTGAGGCGGCGGCAGGTCTCGAAGCCGTCGATGCCGGGCATCTGGACATCGAGCAGGATCAGATCGGGCCGGGCTAGCTTGGCGCGCTCAATGCCGGTCTCGCCGTCGTGGGCGATCAGGATGTCAAAGCTATAGGCCGAGAGGTACTGCATCGCCACTTTGAGATTTGTGGTGGTATCGTCGATCAGCAAAATAGTCGGCTGGTGATTGCTGGCTAGCTGCATCGCTCACTCCTTCTACGTTGGGTTCTCTTCAAAAATGTGTGCGGCAACAAGTCGCTGTATCGCCTCATCATCGAGCTGCTCAGCAAGATGGGCGAGCGCCTCGGCAAACGGGATGTAGCGCGCAGAGAGGCGCTGGAGATAGCGGGCGTGCTGCTGGATGCGGGCCATATTGCCAAGGCAGGCCAGCTCATAGATGCGCTCCAGCTCCTCGCGCGGCGGCGGAACAAGCGCGCCAGCCGGTGCTGCGGCTGGCGGCGGTGGCGGCGCGTCAGCTGCTGAATCGCGGTAGCGCCACGTCAGGCCGAGGTAGGACTGAAGCAGCCCATAGAGCGCGTCGGCATCAATCGGCTTGCAGAGGAAGTCGTCACAGCCCACGCGGTGGCTCTGCTCTTTATTCATATCCATGACGCTGGCCGACACGGCGATGATCGGCGTCCCCGCCAGCTCGGGCATCTGGCGGATGGCGGCCACAGCCTCGAAGCCCATCATAACCGGCATAATCAGGTCCATGCAGATCAGGTCTGGGCGGTGCTCCTGGGCCACTGCGATGGCCTCGCGCCCATTCGCAGCGGTCAATACTTCAAACCCGAGCGGCGTTAGCAGGTTGCAGAGGACGAGCCGGTTCTCGGCCCGGTCATCGACAACGAGGATGCGGCGGCGCGGGCCAGCGTAGCCCTCGATCACCTGGTTGGCCAGCGCTGCGGCGGGCGCTGCGCTGGCGGAAACCTGGACCGTGATCTCGAACCAGAAGGTGCTGCCCGCGCCAAGCTCGCTCTCGACGGAGATGCTGCCGCCCATCAGCGCAACGATGCGCTGGCTGATGGCCAGCCCCAGCCCGGTGCCGACGGAGCGGTACTGCGCGCTGCCCGCCTGCTCAAACGGCTGAAAGATAGCTGTCAGCTGCTCTGGGCTGATGCCGATGCCGGTGTCCGCGATCTCAAAGCGCAGTCGGCTGCGCTGTGCCTCCGTCGTCTCCACGTCAGGCACTGGCTGCGCTGACACACGCAGCGATACGCCGCCGCGCTCAGTGAACTTGAGCGCATTGCCGAGCAGGTTGAAGAGCACTTGTCGTAGGCGCTTCTCGTCGGCGATGATGGTGGGCGGCAGCGCGGTCTGCGCCTCGTAGTGGAAGGCGATCTTTTTTTGCTGGGCGGACATGCGCATAACGTCAACCACGCTCTCCAGCAGGTGCGGAAGCGCAAGCTCGTGCGGTTCCAGCTCTAGCTTGCGGGCCTCGATCTTCGCCAGATCAAGCACATCGTTGATCAGCGTGAGCAGGTGCTTGCCGCTCTGGTGGATGGTCAGCAGGCCGTCGCGCTGGACGTCGGTCAGCCCATGGTCGCGCTGAAGAATCTGGGCGTAGCCGAGAATACCGTTGAGCGGGGTGCGCAGCTCGTGGCTCATGTTGGCCAGGAACTCGCTCTTGGCCTGGCTGGCCGCCTCCGCCATCCCCTTGGCCTCCTCAAGCTGCACCGACTGCTCGGTTAGGGCGCGGGTGCGCTCGGCAACCTGCGCCTCAAGCTGACGGTTGCGCTGCTCGAGGCTGCGCGTGCGCCAGCGGTAGGCGGCGAGGAGCACGACGGTGAGCAGCGCGATGCCCGCCATCTGCGCCGGCCGCGTCTCCCACCACGGCGGCAGGATTGTGAGGCGCAGCGCCACCTGCTGGTCGCTCCAGATGCCGTCATCGTTGCTGCCCTGCACCCGCAGCGTGTAGTCTCCAGGCGGCAGAGTTGTATACGAGGCGAAACGGCGGCCTGCGTCAACCTCATTCCAGCGCTCCTCAAGGCCCTCCAGGCGGTAGCGGTAGCGGTTGCGCTCTGGCCAGGCGTAGCTGAGCGCCGCAAACTCGAAGGTGAGGATGCTCTGGTCGTGGGAAAGCGTCAGGGCGTTAGAGCGCCACAGCGGCGCGGTTAGCGGCGAGTCCGCTCCAGGGGTGAGCGGCTGATTCATCAGCTGGGTGCCGGTGAGAATGACCGGCGGGCGGTAGAGGTTCTGGCGCACGTGCTCTGGGTGGAATGCGGTCAGCCCGTTGATGCCGCCAAACAGCAGCACACCGTCCTGGCCCTGCGCGTAGGAGAACAGCGTGAACTGATTGCCCTGGAGGCCGTCGGTCTGGTCGTAGCTCTGGAACGTGCCGCTCTGGGGGGAAAACTGCGCCAGGCCGCGTGGCGTGCTGAGCCAGAGGTTGCCCTGCTGATCGGGGACGATGCCGAAGAAGTTGTGGCTTGGCAGATCACCGCCGCCGAATGCTGTCGTGTGTCCGTCGGCCGGGCTGAAACGCGCCAGGCCCGATGTCATCGCCAGCCAGAGGTTGCCCTGTTGGTCGGCGCGGATGGACTGGATCTGACCCTCGGGGAGCGATGTCTGGTCGGCGGGTCGATGCTGGTAGGTCTGAAATGCTGCCTGCTCGCGGTCGAGGCGGCGCAGCGTTGCCCCGCCCACCCAGACCGTGCCCGCCTGGTCGACAAAGAGCGTGTGCCCGGCTCCGCCGCCCTGGTCGAGCGGCAGCTCGGGGTGGATGGGGTAGGTTGCGATGTACTGCTCTTTGGCGGTATCAAACAGGTAGAGTGCGTTGAGCGTCAGCACCCAGAAGTTTCCGTGGCCGTCCGGGGCGATTTGCCAGATCTCAACCGCGCGGCCTGGCTCAGGCGGCGTGCGGAAGGCGGTAAAGCGCTCGGTCTGCTGGTCGAAGCGGTAGATACCGTCGATGCCGTCGAACCAGAGGCGGCCCTGGCCATCCGGATAGATCGAGGCGATCTCCCGCGCCTCCTTCAGCGCTAGGGGCAGGGTGCCGCTGAAGGCGACATAGTGCGTGATCGAGCCATCGGCGGGGTTGAAGCGAGCGAGCGCTGTGCTCTCGCCAACCCAGATTATTCCGCTCGGCTCTTGGTAGAGGGCCTGGAGCCCAAGCTGCGAGAATCCATTCTCGCTCGTGGGGCTGCTGCGGTAAAAGGTGAACTGCATCTGCCGTCGGTCGAGGATATCGATGCCGCTAGAGGTCGTCGCGATCCAGAGCAGCCCCTCGCGGTCGCGGTAGAGTGAGCCAACTTGGCCCCTGACGAAGCTCGCTGCATCGGTTGGATCATGGGCGTAGTGGGCGCGAAAGGTCTCGGTCTGCGGGTCGAACACGTAGATACCCGCGACGCCGGCGGTGCCCCAGATCAGGCCGTGCTCATCGATAAAGAGGGTTTCCATCAGTATCTGCGGCAGGCCAGGTTCCAGGCGTGCAGTTTCAGGCGTGCGCTCTGGCACGAAGCTCGTCATCGCCCCGCTGGCTGGGTCCAGCCGCGTCAGTCCGTTGGAGCCAGTCAGCCACACAGCCCCACTGCCATCAAGCGCCATATCCGAGAAGCGCGTGGTGCGCGCCCCGCTGGCGGGCGCTGTTGGCTCAGGGCGGTAGCAGCGCGACTGGCTGCTGCGCAGATCAAAGCGGATGAGATCATCGGCCACCACCCACACCGCTTCAGACAGCACATCGACCAGGATGCGCGTGGTGCGCCCTCCAACAACTCCGTCGCAGTTGATCGGGTAGCGCTGAGCCGTGCCGGTGTGGGGATCGAAGCGGTTGAACTGGCTGCTTGGCCCGCGCCCGGTGGCAAACCAGAGATTCCCGGCCTGGTCCTGGCTCAGGCTGCGCACCTCGCCAGCGCCGATCGTCGTTGGGTCAGCGGGATCGTGGCTGAAGTGGGCGGCGCGACCGCTGCCAGGGTCGAAGCGGTTCAGCCCGCCGTCGCTGGTGCCAACCCACAGGCTGCCGTCGCGATCCTCCTGCAGCGCCGTGATGCTGCTGCTGCTTAGGCTGTGCTGGTTGCCCGGCTCGTGTACGTAGCTTTTGAAGCTGTAGCCGTCGTAGCGCACCAGGCCCTCGCTGGTGCCGATCCACATAAAGCCCGTGTGGTCCTGAATAATTGATGTGATCGCATTGGTCGGCAGGCCATCATCCACAGTCAGATGGCGGAAGCGAAGCGTGGTGTGCGGGTTGAAGGGGGGCAGCGATTCGGACAGCCCCACCTGCGACTGCGCTGGCGGCGCGTTCAGCAGCACTGCGGCAAGCGCCACGACGATCAGCATCAGACGAGCATACATAACAGCCACCTTCTCTAGTCGATAAGCGTTGCTACGCAGACAATATGGCTAGGTGAAATTGTGCGCCCTATGGTAGCATGATCTTCTGCCGCCGACGAACACAACCAAAGCTGATTGGAGGGTTGCTGTGCTTCCTGTTACGCCGCAGTTTCCACCCTATACGCTGCCGATGTTAACCCGCCGCTTTCCGGCGAGCGCGATCCATGCGCTGCTCAGCGCCAGGCACTCAGCAAAGCTGGCTGCCTGGGTGCTTTAGGTGGCGGTGATTAAAGGCCGTTGCGCTTGATCACCGCCCAGGCTTTGACTATCAGCTCCTCGATAGCAAACGGCATGAAGGCGAACTCCTGCGGCGGTCGCCCGTAGATGCTGTCGAGCCAGCCGTAGCCCAGCCTGCGCAGACTGCCGATGGTGACGGTGGGTAGCGTCGGCGGGAGCGTGGCGCAGAATGGTTGTGCACCGACCAGCGCTGTCGCCAGCGTGGCCGCAATGACGCGCTAGTCGATCGGCTGGGCGGCGAGCTGTGCGCGCACCGTCGCTTGATCTGCGGCGTACAGCAGCGAAAGCCTTGTGTGTGGAGCATCTGCTCGACTGCTGGTTGGGCGATAAGCTGCGCAAGTCCCGCTAGAAGCAATGTCGCCATGATTGGGCACCGCACATGTCAATACGTCGCTGTGACTGACGCGACGCTGCCGAACAGAGCGTGCCGCGCTGGACATCAGCGGGCGTGAGCGCGTGGCGTGCGGCCTCTGCGGCGGGCGCGCAGGAGCTGAGGCTGATGCAGTTCGCGCGTGGATTGGGCACGGCGCTGGTCATTCGCAAATGCTGACGCGACGCTGCCGAACAGAGCGTGCCGCGCTGGGCATCAGCGGGCGTGAGCGCGTGGCGTGCGGCCCCTGTGGCGGGCGCGCAGGAGCTGAGGCTGATGCAGCTCGCGCGTGGATTGGGCACGGCGCTGGTCATTCGCAAAACGCTAGCGCAGGCTGGCCAGGGTGTGGCTGATGCCGCTCTGCAGGGTGCTGTACGTGGCGAGGCTGGCAAGGTCAACATCGAGCGCGACGAGCACCTGTGCAACATCGGGCTTGACGCCGGTGATGACCATCTGTGCGCCAAGCAGCTGCACAATGCGGGCGGCGCGGATGAGCAGGCGCGCCACATCCACATCGATCATCGCGACACCAGTGACATCGACGATGATCGCGCGGGCATTGCTGGACTCGACACCCTCGGCGATCAGGCGCACGATCTTCGCGGCGCGCTCGGCGTCCATTGCGCCCACCAGCGGGGCCGCAAGAATCTGGTCGCTGATCGGGATGAGCGGAGTGACGGCGTGGGCCAGGGCGTTGGCCTGCGCGGCGATCATGGCGCGCTGCTCGGCGAGCTGCGTCTCGGCCTGCTTCTGATCGGTGATGTCGATGATGTAGCACTGGAGCACATGGCGGCCGTCGATATCGATATACTGTGTTCGCACAAGCACGTCGGCGATCTCGCCGTTGTGGCGGCGGTGCTGATCGGCAAATAGGCCGTTGGCGCTGCCCTCACGGTAGGCGCTGGGGATGCTGTCGGCGGCTTCGGCGTGGGCCAGGATGGCGTTGAGCGGCAGGCTGGCGAACTCGTCGGCGCTGTAGCCATAGAATTTCTGCGCAGCGGTGTTGGCGAGCGTAAAGCGGTTGCGCGTCGCGTCGAGCAGAAAGATCGGGTAGGGCGCGAAGTTGAACAGCTCGGCGGAGCGGCGCTGGCCCTGGGCGGCGCTAGCCTCGGCGGAGAGGATGCGCGAGCGCGAGCGGCGCAGGATGAGCAGCACGCCGACGATACAGATCCAGATGCCCAGGATGGCCAGCAGCACCAGGCGCAGCAGGTTGCGGCTGTCGGCGAACAGATAGCTTGGATCGCTGGCGATGTGCACGGTCCAGCCGGTCTGTGGCAGCTTAATCGCCAGATCGTTCTGCTGCATCGCCGCCGTGTGCCGCCGCCCAGCGGGGCCGCTGGCGATGAAGGACTTCAGATCGTCGGCGTTGATGTCGAGCAGGCTCTGCGGCTGCTGACCCTGGGCGCGGGCGAACTCCAGCAGGCGCTGCTCATCGGGGTGGGCGAAGATCGCGCCGGACTCAGTCAGCACATAGATGACCTCAGCGGAGGTGTCATTGGCTTGGAGGATGAGATCGCGCAGCTGCGGCAGCACGAGATCGACCGTTACCTCGCCGGTGAAGCGCCCATTGGTGTCGCTGAAGGGCGCCACAATGCTCATGTAGACCAGATCTGTGTCGAAGTACGGCTCGGTGAACCTGGTCTGCCCGTTGCTTGTTTTGCCAGCGAGGTACCAGGGCTGAGTGGGGAAGTTGTACTCCGGCGTGGTCCACTCGTAGGTCAGCACCGGCGTTGGGTCGCTGAACGACTGGCGATGGACATACGGGCCAAACAGTGCCGCCGTCGGCGTGAAGACGTTTGGCTCATACCACGCGCCAATGCCGTAGACCGTCTGCGGCGGCGCGGCGATCAGCATCTCGGTCAAGGTGTGCTCGACTTGGCCCACATCTGTGCGAATGGGGCCAACCAGTCGCGCGGTGGAGCGGGCGATCTGGGCGGAGAGATCGAGCGAGGCCTGGAGATCGCGCTGGACCTTGATGGCGCGGCTACGCTGCTGGAGACGCGCAGTGCTTTGCAGCGAGGGCGCGGCGACAAAGTAGAAGGCGATCAAGCCAGCTGAAAACACGCAGCCTGCGAGTAGGAGTCCAAGCGACACGCTAGTCCATTTACGAGTCTGACGCATAGCTCAATCCTTGGCATAGGACAAAAGCAGTGCTCCTCAGCTTCCCTAGGCCGTCGGTGATGGAGCGTAGGTGTACACCGTTTCACCGTGGCAATCCCGCAGACCAGGTGCAGGGTGGACTCCTGTTGGGGGTGGGGCTGCGCCCACCATCCGCCCAGACTGATTGGGGCGTTGACGTGAGTTGGTGCTATTTCGTTAAGTTTCGGTAAGGTAGCCATATTATACGCTGAACAGCGGTGTGGAGGCAAGCCTTGTTGATCGACCTGGGCTTTGCTGTGCATCTCCAGTGCATGTTCATGGTACGTCCTCTGCAAGCACAAGCAGCAGACCATTTTTATAGCAGGAGGATATGCTATGACCCAGACAACCAGGCAGGCCGAGCAGGGCACCATGCGCCCAAGCGACGAGTCGAACAAAGAGCAGCTGCGGCTGGCGCGCGTGCAGGGCGACGCGCTGCAGCAGGCCATCGACAATATGGTGAACAAAGAGGCCCATGGCGCGCTGCAGAAGGCCGGCGACTATGAGATCGGCTACGCTGTCGAGCACGCCGAGGGCATGTACACCTTCAACAGCGCTGGCGAGCTGGAGTGGCACAACCCCGACCAAGAGAACGCCCACATCGAGGTGGTGGTGCGCGATGCCGCCGATGGGCGCTTTATACCGGCCCTGACCGTCGAGGCCACGCTCATCGACAGCCAGGGCCAGGAGGTAGGCACGCATCAGCAGCCCTTCCTCTGGCACCCGTGGCTCTATCACTACGGCCGCAACTGGCAGGTGCCTGGCTCGGGCGAGTACACGCTGCGCATTCGCGTGGCGGCCCCGGACTTCCCGCGCCACGATAAGACCAATGGCAAGCGCTATGCTGCGCCAGTTGAGGTTGTGTTCAACAAGGTGCACATCGACGCTGGTCGCAAGCTAAGCTAGCGCCTGCGCGGACCAGCAGTGCTACGCGGCGGGGCCAACACTCCAGCGCTGGTGTTGGCCCCGCCGCCGTGTGCGCAAGGGCCGCTGATCTGCGCCTGTGGTCTGCTCTGCCGCGTCATCACGTACGCACGGCGGTTGTTTTACGCGCGCTCGTAAGGCGCGGCGTAAGCCAGAAGGGCTAGTGTAGAGTAGGAACAGCGTTTGGTTAGAGCACGGCTGTCGCTGCGCGTGCTCAGGAGGGGACCATTGCTGCGAGTGGAGTCGATGGGCCGTTTGTGCTGGTCATCGATGACTATATTGGTGTGAGCAAAGTGATGGGGCGCATGTTGGAAATTCTTGGGTTTGCGTCGGTATGTGTCGGGACAGAGGAGGCCGCGCTGCCTTACCTTGGCCATCCAGCGCTACAGGCGGTTATCTGTGATGGCTCGCTTGTGCTGCAGTTTCGCCAGCTGCGCCAGATGCTGCAGGACGCCGTGCATGTGCCGCTGGTGATCACGAGCGGGCTGAGCGCGGCCGACTTTGACTCTCAGCAGCCCGAGTTTCACTACAGCCAGTTTCTCGCCAAGCCATTTGATCTTACGCAGCTGGCGACGCTGCTGCAGAGCCACCTAGGCTAGCGGCGCATCAGCGCCCACTTGACGATCGCCAGCATGCCAAACGAAATCACCAGCAGCACCACCGCCAGTGTGAGCGCAACTTCAAACTGGACTTCAAAGCCAAGGTAGATCGCCAGCGGCATCGTCTGCGTGCGGCCAGGGAAGTTGCCAGCGAAGATAATGGTTGCGCCGAACTCCCCGAGTGCGCGCGCCCAGGTCATCACCGCTCCGCCCAGCAGCGCCGGCCAGGCCAGCGGCAGCGTGATCAGCCAGAAGACGCGCAGCGACCCCGCGCCGTCGATCATCGCCGCCTGCTCTAGCTCCCGCTCCACCGCCAGAAATCCGGTCGTTGCTGACTTTACATAGTACGGAGCGGCCACAAACGTTTGCGCCAGCACGACGGCGGCTGGCGTGAAGGCCAGGCTTAATCCAAGCTGATCAAGGTACTGGCCGACGACGCCGCGCCTGCCGAATGCCACCAGCAGCGCGATACCGGCCACCGCTGGCGGCATCACCATCGGCAGATCGAGCAAGGTGTCGATCAGCGTCCAGATGCGTCCACGCTGGCGAGCCAGCAGATAGGCCAGCGGCGTGCCCCCGATCAGCGTCAGCACGACGGTGATCAGGCTGGTGCTGATGCTCAGGCTGATCGCCTTGGCCACCTCTGGCTCAACAATATGCGCGAGCATGGCCGCAATGCTGGTGCGACTGAGCAGCGCCAGGATGGGCGTGACGATAAACAGCAGCAGCGGCAGGCAGGCCACCAGCAGCGGCAGGCTGCGCCGCTTGTGCTCGAAGCTGCTGCGCTGATTGGTGTGCGCCAGCCTAGACTGTGTGTCGTCCATGGTCTTGCTCATGGCTGTGCGCCTGCGGCCGCTGGTGCTCCGAAGCCATAGGAGCGCAGAATAGCCTGCCCCGCCGGGCTGAGCAGATAGTCGACGAACTGCTTGGCGGCCTCGGGGTGCGCGCTGGTGCGCACGCGCGTCAGCGGGTACACGGCGACCACATTCAGCGCATCGGGGATATCGATCAGCGCCACGTCCTTGCTGCTGGCGGCGTCGGTGGTGTAGACGATGCCTGCATCGGCCTCGCCAAGCGCAACCTTGCTTAGCACCGCACGCACATTCTGCTCGTTGGAGCGCACATTCGCCAGCACGGCAGCAGGAAATTCTGCGCCATACACGGCGCGCGCCTTTTGCAGCACCTCCCGGCTATACTGGCCGACAGGCACCGCCTCAGCGGCGAGCACCAGCCGCAGCCCTGGCTGAGCCAAACTTGCCAATCCGGTGATGCTGACGCTGGACTGCGCTGGCACAATGATTGTCAGCCGATTGCTGGCAAAGATGGCCTGCGTGGCCGCATCCACCAGCCCGGCGTCGGCCAGAACCTGTAGCTGCTTGATGTTGGCCGAGGCGAACACATCGGCAGGCGCGCCGGCGATGATCTGCTGGGCCAGCTGCTGCGAGCCAGCGGTGTTGAGCACGATCTCCAGCTCTGGATGCTCAGCCTGGAAGGCGTGTGCCGCTGCCTGAAACGCATCGGTCAGCGAGGCGGCGGCAAACACATTCACCTGCGTCGGCGCAGAGGTGGCCGATCCGCACGCACTTAGCCCGGCAAGTATGGCCAGGCCCAGCAGCAGCGCGCGTAGATTCCTCATCAACATGCGGTGTTCCTTGTATGCGAGCATAACGCTTGTAGCATACCACAGGAACACTGGGCTTAAATCGAACAATTTGCTAAAGCATGATCCGGGGCGGCAGCGATGGAGCGGCGCGCCAGCCGCCGTGGAGGTAGACGGCGGCTGGCGCGGTAGGTGTGCTAGCGGCTCACGAGCGGCTGGCTGGGGTCGATCTCGCGAATGGTCAGCCGGTCGAACAGCAGCGTGGCGTTGTCGGTGCGGAATGTCGCCCAGGACTCACCGCCAGGCGTGAGCGCGTTGAGGATCACGTAGCCGTTGCCCCAGCCGCAGGCCGACGGCACCGGATCGTCGGTGGTCCAGCTGCCCTGGGCGAAGCCGTTGACCGTGCTGGTCTGCACATCGGTGTAGGTGGCGACTGGCTGCCATGTGTTGCTGTCGTCGCGATCAAGCAGCAGCTCGGTGCGCACCGCTGGCTGGCCGTTGACCGTGGTGTTGTAGACGATGAACTTGACGCCGGCCCACTGGCTGCCGCCTTTGCTGAAGCCGTCCCACGGGTGCGAGCGTGCGGCCTTTTGCGGGTGGTCGGAGTAGCCGCTGCCGCTGCCGCCGTGGAACAGCTCCTTTTGGAAGAAGGTGTCGCCAAGGAACTCGAACTCGCCTTTGTAGGCGCTGCCCTCGCAGGGCGTGGTGTCGTTGTGGCGACCGCTGCGCGCGTAGAGGGTCAGCTCGTCGGTCTCGTCGCCGCTCAGCAGGCGGAAGTAGCCGGTCATTTCGATGTTGTGCCAGGGCGCAAGCGTTGGCTGGCCGCTGGCGTCGCGTGGTGTGATCACGTTCATGCGCACTTTGTTGCTGGTTGGCTCGATCATCCAGGCGTTCAGGGCGCTGTTGCGGCTGATGCGGCCGTGCGACACATCAAGCAGGCTGTCGTCGGCTGGGTTGCTGGTGTTCATGGCCCAGGTGCGCCCGCCGCTGGGGCTGGCGTAGATCGCCTGGGTGCCGAAGCTATCGCTGGCGCTGGCTGGCTTGGTCAGCGTGTAGCTGTCCTGCTCGCTGCCATCGCGGGCGAAGAAGCGGAAGCTGATGTGCGTGGCGTCAGCGTCGATGCGCATTGCGCCGTTGTCGTCAGCGTAGCGCACGGCCGAGCCGCTGACTGGCGGGTCGCTGAAGCTGTTGCGCGGCGTGGCACCGCCAAGACCATTGACAAAGTAGGGGAAGCCGTCGCGCATCACTCGCTCGTAGGCGTGGTCGTGCCCGGCGATGACCGCCGAGGCACCCCAGTCGCGGTAGGGCCATTGGAGCCGCGCCACCGAGCCATGGGCCGTTGAGGATGAGTAGGGCGCGTGGTGCAGCAGCACAATCTTCCAGGGTGCGCTTGATGTTTGCAGCTTCTGCTGGAGCCAGCTGGCCTGCGCCGAGCTCGCGCTGTTGCCATCCGGCTCGCGGCTGTCGCTGTCGAGGATAAATAGGTGCACCGGGCCGCGCACGATGTCGTAGTAGCGCTCGTTGCCTGGCAGCTCGAAGTAGTTCAGGTGCGGGTGCGGCAGCGCTGGCGCGGGGCCGGAGCCGTCGCTGTCCGTGGCCGCCTCCCAGTCGTGGTTGCCAAGGGCTGGAAAGAAGCGGTTGCCGCTGCTGGATCCAGCGCCGTAGCTGCCGGTGTAGGGGGCGATAAATTCGTGATAGTACTTGCCGATGTTGGTGTCGATCGTGCTGGCGGAGCCAGCGGTGTAGTTGTTGTCGCCGACTGTGGCCACAAACTCCGGCTGCCAGCTCTTGACCATCTGCGCAACATCGCGCTCGCCTGATGAGTCGTTGCCAAAATCGCCGATCACGGCGAAGCGCACGGTATCCGACTGCTCCGGTGGCGTAAAGCTGAAGTTGCAGCCGCTGATCTGCGAGCCAGTGCCCGCCGCAAGGACCATGGTGTCGAGGCTGGCGACGCTGCTCTGGGTCTGGCGGAAGGCCAGGCTGTCCTTGATGACGACCGGTGTGCCGTCAGGCGGGGTGACGGTGGCGCGATAGGTGTGGTTGGCGACGTTGACCTCCATGCGAATGTGGTAGGTCTCTCCAGCTTCGTAGTGCAGCGGGGTTGGGGCATCGACGTAGAGGCTGCCATCGCGGGCCTTAATCGTGCCGGAGTTGTCGTCGAAGAGCACGATGGCGGCGAGGCTG